>CAZGXW010000013.1:20364-46706 GCA_964529975.1 uncultured Fimbriimonadaceae bacterium | reverse complement strand
GGTTTGGCTTTCGTTTGCGGCTCGTGGGCGAGAGCGCGGAGGTGGCGCGTGTCGCGCGCGTGCCAGTCGGTCGCACGCAGATGGCGTCGATGCTCGTTTCTGGGGGGCTGTGCGGTCTTGCCGGCGGCGTCGACTACGCGGGGTTCATCGGTCAAGTCGGGCTGGGGTTCAGTCAGAACTGGGGTTTCTTGTCGATACCGGTCGCGCTTCTCGGCGGGCTCCATCCACTCGGTGTGTTGCTCAGCGGGTTGTTCTTCGGGGGCTTGTTCGCCGGGAGCGAGAACTTGGCGATGTTTAACACGCTCGGGGGGACCGTCGTGTACGTGATCCAGGCGGTCGCCGTGCTGGGGTTCGTCGGGATCAAGTCGTGGTCAGACGCGCGGCGCACCCCGCAGGAGGCGACGTAGTTGGAACTCGTTCTATTCGCCGCCAGCGTTCTTCACTTTGCGACCCCTGTGAGTCTTGCGGCGGTCGGCGAGGCAATCGGCCAGCGTGCGGGCGTGATCAACATTGGCCTGGAAGGGATGATGCTCGTCGCGGCGTTCTTTGCGATGCTCGCGACCTCCGTAAGCGGCTCGCCGTGGGTCGGGCTCTCGGCTGGCGTACTTGCGGCGGTCGTGCTGGGCGTCGTGCAGTGCTTCTTCACTCTGCGGCTAGCGGCTGACCAGATCGTCGTGGGAACGGCGATCAACTTGTTCGCCCTTGGTCTCACAGACACGCTGTTTCGCGCGCGGTTTGGACAGACTGGGTCTTTGATCAGCGTCGAGCGCCTTCCGAGGTTGTTCGGAAACGTGGACGTTGTCGTTGTCATGCTGGTCGTGGTCGCCGTCGTGCTGACGTGGTGGGTGCAGCGGACCAAGAGCGGCCTGGTTGTGCGTGCTGCGGGGGAGTTTCCTGAGGCGGTCGAAGCGGCTGGGGTGCCCGCCTTGCGCGTCCGCCTTTGGGCGTGTTTGTTGGCTTCTTTCCTAGCTGGTCTAGGGGGCGCTTATTTGTGCGTCGGCGTGACGGCTTCGTTCGCCCCTGGAATGACGGCAGGGCGCGGTTTTGTTGCGATCGCGATGGTGACGTTCGGTCGGTGGAAGCCGGTGTGGGTCCTTGCCGCAGCGTTGCTTGTGGGATACTCGGAATCGGTCCAGTACACGATGCAAGTGCGCGACCTCGCTGTCCCGGGCGAACTGCTGCAAGCGCTCCCTTATCTTGTTGCCCTTGGTGTCCTGGTCGTGGTGGGTCGAGGGTCCGCAATGCCTGCGATGCTGGGCGTGCCGTATCGTAAGGAGAATTGATGCCCAAGGTCCGCTTGACGAGGAAGGTCGCGTTCAGCAGCGGACACCGTTTTTGGGACGCGGCGCTTTCTGCCGAAGAGAACCGGGCGCTCTTTGGCGAGTGGGCCTCTCCGTTCAACCACGGGCACAACTACTTGCTGCACGTGACGGCGCTAGGGGAGGTCGATACGTCCACGGGGATGGTGGTGAACATCAAGGACATCGACGATGTGCTCCAAGAACGAGTGGTCAGGCGGTTCTCGCAGAAGAGCATCAACGATGAGGTGCCTGGTTTTGGATCGAAGCCGCCGTGCATCGAGAACCTGTTGCGGTACTTTCAGGATGAGGTTGGCGACTTGCCGGGCAAGACGACTTTGGAAGCGCTCAAACTGGAGGAAACGCCGACATTTTTTGGAGAGTGGATCCGTGGAAGTGATAACGTGACTCTGACCCGATCTTATGAGTTTGCCGCTAGCCATCGCCTGCAGATCGATGCCATCTCGCAAGAGCAGAACGTCGAACTGTTCGGAAAGTGCAACAACGCTGCGGGGCACGGCCACAACTACATCGTCGAGGTAACAGTGAGCGGCGAGCCGGATCCCCGAACGGGATTCATCACTGACCTGGGCGCGCTCGATCTTGCAGTCAAGGAGCGCGTGCTCGACCGGTACGACCACAAGCACCTGAACAGCGACGTGCCCGAACTTGTGGGAAAGAACCCTACGAGCGAGGTCGTCGCCCTTGAGATCTTTCGAGCGCTCGAGGGTCGAGTGCCGGGTGTGCTAGAGCGCGTGGTCCTGCGAGAGACCGACAGGAGCAGTTTCGAGGTCCGACGCGGCGATGTCTAGGGTCGTCTTGACTGGGGCGAGCAGCGGAATTGGAAGAGCCATCGCGCTGCTATTGGCAAGGGACGGCCACGCCCTGGTCCTGTGCGCCCGTCGCGAGGAGGCACTCACGTCGCTTTCCGAGACTTGTCTTGTTGCCGGAGCGGCCGGAGTGTCGGTCGTCGCAGGAGACGTCTCACACGCCGATACTGCGCTGAGGCTGGCCGACGCCGTTCGGATGCTGGAGACTGGCGAGATCGTCGTCGTGAACAACGCGGGTGTTGCCGTGTTCGGGCCGTTCCACGAGGTGCTCGTCGAGGATTCGATTGGCATGGTCCAAGTGATGGTCGAAGGCTCGATGAGGGTGGTCCACGCCGTGATGCCCCAAATGCTTGCGGCCGGTAGTGGCCTCGTGATCAATGTCCTGAGCGTTGCTATCCGGCACACGTTTGCCGGGGCCGAGGGATACACGGCTGCGAAGCAAGGGCTGTTCGGGTTCGCGCAAAGTTTGAGCGCCAGTTATCGTGGCCAGGGAGTCCGTGTCACAAACATCGTTCCCGGCGCGGTCGACACGCCACTCTGGGACACCGTCCAGGCGCACCCTGATCGGGAAGAGATGCTCTCGCCGGGCGCGGTCGCAGAGACTGTCAAGTTTGTGATCGATGCGCCACAGGACCGCGTTTATGACGAGATCGTGCTGACCCCTCCCAAGGGTGTACTCTAGTTCTTCGCGTACTCTTCGACGAACTCGTTGAAGACAGGAAGATAGACCATCCAGTCGTCCCGCTTGACTGCCCGGATGTACTTTTGGAGGGAGAGGTAAGGGACGTACTGCGGTCGCTTTGGCTTGCGAGCGAGTTTCATCTTTGCCTGCTCAGGCGTCTTGTCTCCCTTCTTCAAATTGCACTTGCGACAGCAGGTCACGAGGTTGTCCCAAGAGTTGCCGCCCCCGCACCATCGAGGGAGCACGTGGTCAATCGTCAGGTCGCGCTGAGATCCGCAGTACTGGCACGTATGGCAGTCGCGGGCCAGGATCGAGTGTCTCGATAGTCGGAGTTGGGGCATAGGCCTTCGCACGTGGTATCGCATCCGCACGACCGACGGGGCGTCCCAATCGCTCTCGCTGGTCTTGTACCGGAGGTCTGAGCCTTGAATGACTTCGGCCTTGCCGACGAGAATGAGCGAGACAGCGCGCCGGATGTTGCACACATTGAGCGGCTCGTAGTTCGCGTTCAGCAAGAGAACGTCAAAGTCGGCCAAGGGCACCCTCCAAACGCAAGAGGTCCGTATGCTCGGGCATACGGACCTCTGAACGCCCTGGCAGGGCCGGGCGTATCAAACTGTCGGCCCATTGATCGGGCCGACCAAGGCGTATGCGAAACACGGTACTTGCGTGCATCACTGGTGTTCCATACGGCCCAGAGGGGCCGATTGGCTCATTCCACGGGCGAGTTTATCCGATTCTTGACCTCCCGGAAACCCCCGGAAGTTTACGGGGCCTATCCGGTAGAATCCTTGGGTTCCTGAAGCGCGGCTAACTAGCCGATGTTAATCCCAAGGACGGGAAGACAGTCGATGGATATTCTGCGGATTCGTGGCGGCAACCGTTTGTCTGGTGCCGTGGAGGTGCCAGGCAGCAAAAACGCCTCACTGGCCATTTTGTCGTCCATCCCCCTGTGCAGCGGGCAGGTCGTCCTGCACAACATTCCAGAGATTTCCGACGTTCGGATCAAACTGGCGCTTCTCGAGGATTTCGGAGCCAAGGTCGAGTGGAAGGAAGGCTCGGTGTTCATCGACTGCTCAGGGATCCGCTATCACGAGCCCGACGAGACCCGTGTCCGTCCCATCCGGACCTCCTTCTACCTGCTGGGGCCGCTCTTGGCCCGTCTTGGCCGCGCATTCTTGCCGATGCCCGGCGGCTGTCTGATCGGAGCCCGCCCGGTCGACTTCCACCTGAAAGGTCTCGCCGCCCTTGGCGCGACCGTTGAGATGGAGAACGGGTGCTACGTCGCTTCGACCGATGGTATGACCGGCACAGAGATTTACTTCGATTTTCCGAGCGCAGGCGCGACCCAACACTTGATGGCGACCGCTGTGCTCGCTAAGGGCGTGACTTCGATCCACAACGCTGCGATGGAGCCTGAGGTCACGTCGCTAGCCGGTTTCCTCAGCGCGATGGGGGCGAAGATCGAGGGTGCGGGGACCAGCACTATCACGATCACCGGTGTCGAGCAATTGGACGGTTGCGAATACCGCATCCCAGCGGACAGGCTGCAAGCAGGAACCTATTTGCTCGCAGCGGCGATCACAAAGGGCGACGTGACGGTCCAGGGCATCCTTCCCGAGCATCAGACAGCGACGATCAACAAACTGCGCGAGGCCGGGGCTGAGGCGAGCGAGGGCGCGGACTGGGTGCGCGTCGCCGCAGACAAGCGTCTCAAAGGGATCCGGGTCAAGACGATGCCGTATCCCGGGTTTCCGACGGACATGCAGCAGCCCATGGCCGCCGTACTGACCGTCGCGAAGGGCAACAGCGTCGTTGAAGAGACGATCTATGAGAGCCGCATCGGCCACGTGCCCGAACTCAACAGGATGGGGGCGAAGATCCGAGTCGAGGGCCGCTCGACCCTGATCGAAGGGGTCGAGGGCCTAACTGGCGCCGTCGTACAGGCTTCCGACCTTCGCGCAGGCGCAGGGCTATGCCTGGCCGCCCTCGCGGCTGAAGGAGAGTCCTTTATTCGAAACGTGCACTTTATCGATCGTGGGTACGACAACCTCGAGGGCCGCATCACTTCGCTCGGCGGCGAGATCGAGCGGATCGACGAAGAAACCTGGGAGCGCGACTACGCGCACAGGGTGAAGGCGGGGAATTGAGGTTCGTTTCCGAGATAGCGATCGATCTGGGGACGGCGAACGTCGTCGTGTACCGTCGTGGAAAGGGCATCGTTCTCGAAGAGCCAACGGTCGTCGCGGTCAACATGCAGAACAAGAAGGTTCTGGCCTTCGGAAACCACGCACGGGAGATGCTGGGCCGCACGCCCGGCAACATCCAAGCCGTCAAGCCGCTCAAGGACGGAGTCATCGCAGACTACACGACGACGCACTTGATGCTCTCGGAAATCCGAAAGAAGGTCCTTAAGGGCCCGCAACTGCTTCCTCCGACGGTGTTGATCTGCGTCCCAAGTGGCGTGACCAACGTCGAAAGGCGCGCGGTCATAAAAGCCGCGCAAGAAGCCGGGTTTGGTAAGGCGATGACGATCGAGGAGCCGATGGCGGCGGCGATTGGGGCCGGCCTTCCCATAGACTCTCCAGGCGGCAACATGGTCGTCGACATCGGAGGCGGGACGACGGACATTGCCGTGATCTCGCTAGGGGGCATCGTGCTTTCGCAGTCGATCAGAGTGGGTGGCAACAAACTGGACGAGGCGATCGTGCGCCATATCCGCAACTCGTACAATCTCATGATCGGCGAGCCCACGGCAGAGGAAGTCAAGTTGCGCATCGGTTCTGCGTTTCCGCTCGATCCGGAACTCTCGATGCCGATCCGTGGCCGAGACATGGTCGCTGGCCTGCCGCGGACCGTCGAAGTCAGCAGCGAGGAGATTCGTGAGGCGCTGGCCGAGCCTGTAAGGATGATCGCCGAGAAGATCTGCTCGGTCCTCGAGGTGACCCCTCCCGAGCTCGCGAGCGACATCATTGAGCGGGGAATCACCATGACGGGCGGAGGTGCCTTGCTTCGGGGATTGAACAAACTTCTTACCAAGGTCACCGACATTCCTGTGCACGTTGCCGACAACGCGCTACACTGTGTGGCGATAGGTACTGGCAGGGCACTGGAGCATATTGATGAGATCGACAACAGCGGCGGCATTACTTCGATGTAGCGCGCTAGCTGTGCTGTTAGCGCTATGTGGAGCGGCTCCGGCACAGTCCCAAAAACCCGTGACCGTCGGAGAGGCGAACGCCGTGCTCCACAAGGTCGATTCGGCGATTCGGAAGACACTGGGCCTCCCTGCGCAGAAGCCAACGACTGACGCAACTAATCAGCCGGTGACTCGGGCACTGGTCTTGGCGCGACTCGATGTCATGTTCGAGGCCTACCGCCCAAAGTTCGCCTATACGCCTCGGCCGTTCCGTTCCGAGACGGGCGAGGTCGCCAAGGCCAACAAGGACGCGAAAACGGCAATGACGATCAATAAGCTCGTCAAGTGGGGCTGTGTCGGCCCGGTGGCCCCGCTTGCCGTCGGCCCGTCCGACACCCTGACGACCGAGCAGTTTGGAGACGCCCTGGGCTACTTCATGAGCCAGATCGCGGCTCTCACCTATTACGCCGACCCAGCCTGGACACCTGTGATCCAACCCCCTCAATAGAGGCTAGGAATCTTGCGGGGATCGACCGACAATAGGAGGGGATGAGTGCGGCTCCAGCTTGGCGACACGACGATCAGTGGGACCTCTTCAGCCTCGGCGATCTAGCCGATGGCGGCGTCGACGCCTACCTCCAGCGGGTCGCCGAGCGGGCCTCAGACCTGTTCCGCGCCAGCGGTGCTTCCATCTTTATCGTTGAAGACGTCCCCGGAAGGTTCCAAGTGCGGGCATGTGCCGGCAAGCAGTCGACCGTACCATCGAGCGCGTGCATCGTACTCGGGATGGGCCTTGCCGGTAAAGTCGTCGAGTCCGGCGTCGCGAGGATCATCGGCGACGCCTCGACCGAGCCGCTTCTTATGGGGGTCCGCTCGGACAAGTCCAGCATAAGTTCTTCGATGATCGTGCCGCTTGCTGACGCAGTCGGCCAGATCATCGGCGTACTCAACCTCTCGCGGCACGAGGGCGTGGCCAGTTTCCAAGAGAGCGACCTTGAGCATGCCAAGGCTGTCGGTACGATGATCGCCCTGGCGGTCTCGAACGCCCGATTGATGGACTGCCTCAGCCGTCAGATCGTGGAGGTCCAGTTGACGAGCGACCGACTTCAAGCGGTGTTCGACAGCGTCGGAAGCGCCCTGTTGCTGCTTGACGAGAAGGGCATGGTGATCGAGAGCAACGAGCCGGCTCAGTCGCTCCTATCGCGCGGAGAGGGTTCTCCGCTCTCCCTAGAATCCTTTGCGCCGGCGCTGCGCCAGGCGATCACCAAGATTCGTACAACGGGCAAGGCAGAATCGATCAGGGTGACGGACTCCGGAGCCGGATCGAGTTGGCTGATCAGTGGCACGCCGATCCCATCGGGAGGAACAGTTATCGCAATCATAGACCTCACCGGCCACGAGACGGCGGTGAAGGAAGGCGAAAGGCTGCGCCGGTTGGCTGAGATCGGCCAGATGACGGCCGCGATCGCCCACGAGATTCGCAACCCCCTGACGGGGATTCGCTCGGCCGCGCAGATGGTCCGCGAGGACCCTGAATCTGCGGAGGACTTTCTCGGTGTTATCGAGGAGGAAGTGCTGAAACTCAACTCACTGTGCGAGGAGTTCCTGGCCTTCTCAAAGCCGATGGAACTCTTGATCGAGGAGAGCGACCTAGGTGCCCTCGTGCGCAACGTGTGCGAAAGGCAAAAGCCGGAGTATGCGCTTGCCAACGTTGCTCTGGCGATTGAGTCCAACTGGGAGATCCCGACGATCAACTTGGACAGGCGAAGGATCGAGCAAGTGATCCACAACCTGTTGCGCAACGCGCGGGAAGCCTGCAAGTCAGGTGGCACAGTGCGCGTCGAGATCGCCGACAGCAAGGTCGTGGTGCGCGACTCGGGGACGGGAATGAGCAACACCCAGCTCGAAAAACTGTTCTCACCGTTCTTCACGACCAAGCCTGACGGCACCGGGCTCGGTCTTTGCAACGTTCGCAGGATCCTCGACGCCCACGGAGCGAAGATCACTGCCGAGTCCGTTCCCGGCCAAGGGAGCGTGTTCACCGTGGAGTTTGACAGGAGCAGGTTTTGAGCGAGAAGAAGCGCGTATTGGTCGTCGACGACGAAGTCAACATTCGGAGGATCCTTCAAGCCGCGCTCGACAAAGCGGGCTACCACACGATGATCGCCGAGAACGGCGACGTCGCCCTTGGACTCTTGAGAGAAGAGGCCGTCGATTGCGTCCTGACCGACGTGACCATGCCTGGAATCGATGGGTACGAACTTCAGCGCGCGGTCCGAAACTCCTGGCCGCAAACGCCGGTCGTGATCATGACCGCGTACGGCACCATTCCCCAGGCCGTCCAAGCGATCCGTGACGGAGCGTTCGAGTACATCACCAAGCCCTTCGACCTCGACACTGTGAAAAAGGTCATCAAGGCCGCGATCAAGGGCAGTGCCGATAACGGAGGAAGCAAGCCACAGGTCGGTAAGCCGAGCAAGTCCTTCATCGCCGCGTCGCCCTCGATGAAGGAGATCCAAAAGACGATCGAGCAAGTCGCCGACTCACGGGCCACGATCTTGGTGACTGGCGAGAGCGGAACGGGCAAAGAGGTCATAGCAAGGCTTATCCACGACCTCTCCACGCGACACTCGGCCCCTTATGTCGCGTTGAGTTGCGCGGCTCTTCCCGAGACCCTGTTAGAGAGCGAACTGTTCGGCTACATGAAGGGCGCGTTCACGGGCGCCGACAACGACAAGCCAGGAAGGTTTGAGACTGCGAATGGGGGGACGCTGTTCCTGGACGAGATCGGTGACCTGCCTGCCGCAACGCAAGTGAAACTGCTTCGCGTGCTCCAAGAGCGCGAGATCGAGAGGCTCGGCGCAACAAGACCGACGGCTATCGACGTCAGGCTTGTTGCCGCGACCAACCGAGACCTTGGGTTGGCAGTCGAGGACGGCTCGTTCAGGCTTGACTTGCTCTATCGGCTCCAGGTCGTGGAAGTCCACCTGCCTCCCCTGCGCGAACGCAAGGAGGACATCATGCCCCTTGCCGAGCACTTCCTTGCCAAGTTTTCCCACGAGAACGGGCGGAGGATCACTCGGGTGTCAGCGCCCGCCCTCCAGCACCTGCTCGACTACGCCTGGCCCGGTAACGTCCGGGAACTGGAGAACATGATGGAACGAGCCGTCGTGCTTTCCGGCCGAGAGGACGAGGTCCTTGAACTCGGGCACCTGCCCAAGCACGTAGGTTCGGCCGCCTAGTCCCAGATCGGCGAACCCTTTGCCCATTTCGAGTGTCTAATAGGTTATAGCGGCGAGGGCCGTACAGGCGAAGGGCGGGACGCTTGCACCGATTGATCAGTGCAGGTATTGCCCACATACTTCTACTGTTCCAAGCCCGATTGGACCGCAATCTAACCCCTGGAACCTTTCCCAGGCACCAAGGGTTAGAGGAAATAGGAAAGAAACGTCCAGATTGACCGTAGAAATGCAAGGAGGTGCTACCGTGACTCTGACCATCCATGACCAGGCCAAGTTCAACGCCCTGATGAGGCGCACTTACAAGAAGGTCTATAGCCTGGCCTACCGGCTGAGCGGCAACAAGAGCGACGCCGAGGACCTGACGCAGGAGGCCTTTTACCGGGCTTTTCGCGGGTTCGACACGTACGAAGGCGACAAGCCGTTCGAGAATTGGATCTTTCGAATCGTGACCCGGCTGTTCCTCGACCTGAACCGTAGCCGTAAGCGGCGGGTGAAGGTCGTGAGTTATGACGCCCCAATCCGACCGGACGGGAGCGACGACACAGTCATGTTCGAGACCGCCGACGAACGGGCGGACACCGATTCCATCGTCTTTGCCGGCGTAGTTTCGGAGCATATGGAACGCTCACTGAAGACGCTTACGGACGAGCAACGAAGACTGATCTGGCTGGCGGACGTGGAGGGCGTCCCTTACAGCGAGATCGCGACCATTTTCAAGGCGCCTGTCGGCACGATCCGATCGAGGCTGCACAGGGCGCACAAACAGCTTCGCGCCTGTCTTGAACAGCTGCAGGCCGAAGGCAGTCGGCTTTGTCCCTCCTGAGAGCCGAACTGCGATTCTCTCCCCGGCAAGAGCCCCGACGCAAGTCGGGGCTCACTTACTTAGTGGCGGCTTCCAGTACGGCGACCACGTGGCGCGCTTGAAGTGCCGTGACAGCGAGCGGCTCTTCGCCTCTCAAGTGCGCAGCCAGATTGCGATAGAACGCGCCCCAATCGTCCTCGCCGCAAGCACGATCGGTATTGACAAGCTCCTTCCCGTTCCATGTGTGTAGCGAGACGCTTGGTCCCCAGTCGGCGGTGATTCCTCCATTGGTGCCGAGGATTCGCCACTTTGGCTTGGCTACACTTTTCAGGTACGTCGCCTCGATCTCGGCCGTACACCCGTCCTCGAAGGACATCCATGCGCCGGAGTGGTCTTCTGTGCCCGCGCCCCAGACTCCATCGACTCTCGATCCGCGCACTTCGGCCACCGGGCTATCGACGAGTCCGAGGATCCAGTCGATCATGTGCGCGCCAAAGTCGTAGATCGTGCCTCCGCTGATTGATCGATCGGAACGCCACCACTCTTTCGGGGGCTCGAACGAGCCGAACGAGCACTCGATACGAAAGACGTCCCCGACCTCGCCGCCACGCACGATCTCGCGGATAACGCGGTAGTCGCCGTCCCATCGCCGGTTGTGGAACACGGAGAGGACACGGTCCCCTTGCGCGGCGAGGACCCGGTCGACCTCTCCTACGGTCAGACACATCGGCTTCTCCAGGACCGTGTGCTTTCCAGCCTTGAGACAGTCGACTCCGACGGAAGCGTGCAAGTTGTGGGGAAGAACGACGGCAACGACTTCGACGTCCGTCGCGAGGAGATCGTGGTAGTCGAGGAATGTCGCAATGGCTGGGAACTCGGCCTTCGCGGCCTCGAGCCTGGCGGGGTCTGTGTCACAGACCGCGCTTAGGGCGAACCCGGCACGCTCCATCCAGACGCCGTGCCACTTGCCCATATCGAACTGGGACCCATAGCCGATGACCCCGCACTTCACCATGGTCCCCACTCTACCGGTCGGGCGCAACTGCCTGCGCCCTAGCCGTGTAATACTGCTACACCCCCGTGTGGGGCGAGGAACCTATGATCACTACTCTGGCCCTTGCGGCCCTCGCGATTGCAGTCCCGGCGCAGGACGCGACCAAATTCACCCACAAGTTCACCAAGGACGAAAAGACCACGTACATCGTCGATTTGAACGGTTCAGGTGACGGGATGGACGCCAAGATCGCCCTCGAGTTCGAGGCTACGACGAAAGAGACCAAGGACGGAAAGACCACCGTCGCGATCCATGTCGTCAAGGCGAACGCGAACTTTGGCGGCCAGGAGATGCCGCTCGACCAACTCATCGACACAGACATCGCCTTGGACAACACCGGTTCGCCGACGCGAGTGGACATGGAAGGCTTCCAAGCCGTGCTCTACATCGTGTTCATGACGCGCCACCTGCCCGACAAGGCATTGAAGGTCGGCGAGACGTTTGATTTCAATCCCAAGATCGACGGCGCCTCTTACAAAGGCAACGGTTCATTCAGTGGACTCGAGGAGCACGAGGGCAAGAAATATGCGGCCCTGAAGTCCAGCGGCGAGTTCGCACCTGCGAACCAAGAGCCGGGCAAGATCGAGGCGAAGAGCCTGTTCGACGCCGCGACCGGCAAGATCGTCTACTCTGAAGCACTGCTCGGCACTCCGGGCGGCGACTTCAAGATGACGGTCAAGATCAAGAAGTGACTCAGGTCAAAACGGTCGGCGCGATTGGCGCCGACCGTTTTGCATTTAAGCCTTCAACACGAACTCACTGAGCAATCGCACGCCGAACCCAGTCGGCCCTGGCACGAGCGCACCCGTGTCCTTTTCAACGCCACCCACCCCCGCCATGTCGATGTGGGCCCAGGGCGTGCCTTTGGCGACGAACCATTCTAGGAACGTCGCACCTTGGACCGGATGGGCCAGCCCTGACATGTTTGAGTTGACGATGTCTGCGACCTGCGAGCGCATCATGTCTTGGTAGCGCGTGTGGAGAGGGAGTTGCCAGAGGAGTTCGTCTGTCTCCCCACCGGCTTCGATGAGATTGCTGAGAATAGCGTCTTCGTTGGCGAACACGCCGGCGTACACGCTCCCTAGCGCGCGGACTACTCCTCCAGTCAATGTCGCGATGTCGACGATGCACTTCGCCCGCTCGACTTCGCACGCCCAGACCAGGCCGTCTGCAAGGACAAGGCGACCTTCTGCGTCCGTGTTCGTGACTTCTACGGTCACACCATTGCGGAACGTGATGACGTCGTCTGGGCGGTATGCCTCGTCGCTGACTCCGTTCTCTGCGGCTACGAGGATGCCGACGACGCGCTTCTTGGGCTTGTGTACCTTGGCGATCGCGGCCATAGCCCCTAGCACGGCGCACCCGCCAGCCTTGTCACCCTTCATCCCGCGCATGTTGACGCGGTCTTTGAGGCTGAGCCCACCTGTGTCGTAGGTAATGGTCTTGCCGAGCAGAACAATGGGCGCATCTTTCTCGCACCCCTTCGGGCAGTGCTCTATTCGAATGAAGCAGGGGAGGTGGTCGGAAGCCTTTCCGACCGTGAGGAGCCCGGTCATTTGTTCTTCTTCAAGCCTCTTGCCTTTGAGGACCGTCAGCTTCATGCCGGTCTCTTCTGCCAGCCGTTTGGCTTGATGTGCCATGTAGTCTGGCGTTGCGATGTTCGGGGGCGACTGAACGAGCGTCCGAGCGAGATTTGTGCAGTCGGCCAAAGAGAGGCCCTTCTTGAAAGCCTTGACGACACCGGCATCGCCTTGGAGTTGGATTGGCTTTAGGCTACGGGCTTTGGCGCCCTTTCCGCCATACAGCATGGGATTCCACGCCAGAAGGCCGAACGCCTCCCCAATGAGGACTGCATCCTCTGCGCCGAGGTCGCTGAACTTGAGCTCGGGGAGGACGTTCTTCGCTGCGAACCTTCCAAGCGCAGCCGCGGCCGCACGCCAGTCGTTTGCGGTTCCTTTGCCAATGCCGACAGCGACGGCGTGGCCTGCTCCAAACGCTTCGCTGATTTGGCCTGCTTCACCATTGAACGACCCGCGATTGATCGCGGCTTTCACTTGCTTGGACGCGTTCTTGGGCGGCTTGCCGTTTGAGAAGACGACGACGGTGGCGTTGCGACTTGGCTTGGCCGCACGGACGGACGAGAACATTGCTCTAGTCTGGCATCATTCCCGCCACGCGAATTCGCCTCGCTCGACAGACCAGTCGTTGCCAAAGAAACCTGCGACTCGCACGGCCTTGCTGCCGATTGTGTGGATGCGCGAGTCGTACACGAACACGTCGGGGTAGTGGACGCCGCTCACAAAGTAGGGCATGAGGTCCGTGGAGCGCATGCCCTTGATTCCGGTACCACCGACGATCGCGATTTGGGGGTAGGCGATTCTAATGTCTCCATCGACCACGCGATCCGGATCGGCCGGCCTCGTCATGAGGATGGAAAGGTCGTCGCCACTCAGTTGTATGTCTGCGATCGTCAGCAAGTTCCTCTTGATGTGCACGGGTGAGCCTTGAAGAAACATCTTCAGAGCCGAGTTCGAGTCCTCGTTTCCGTAGAGTATGTAGTTGACTGCCCGGTACATCGTGCGAGGTTGGAAGTTCGTATCGGGCACTATCATTGCGTGTCCGTTGCCGCGCAGCCACCACGTTTCTGCGTCGTAGCGAGCCTTTGCATAGGACCAGGCGTTCTCCTCGGGTGTGCCCGTCGTGCCATATACAAGCACGAACCGGTTCTTGAACGCCGAACGTAAGAGGCTTCCTCTTGTCGGGCTTTTTTCCAGCCACGGCGCAGATTGCTGCGCCTTCCAGCCATCGCTCGTCTTTCGAAGAAAGATCGCTCCCTCGCTTGCTTGGAGATCCTTGATCTCGGACCCATCGATGGCGACCTCGAACTTGGCTTCTTTCGAAGGCAGCGGAGATGAGCCTACGTGGAGTGCGAGCAGAGCCACGTTCGAGGTCTCGACTTCAAACCTCTGCGTCCCGATTGGGTTGGTGGCAACGACCGAAGAGGGGTTGAGTTGTGCTTCTTGTTGGACGATTTCGACCCAGTGCGAGCGCGAGGACACGGATGGCGAGACCGTATGGAACTCGACCCTGCGCACCTCGTGCGAGAGCCGACGTCGCCTCTTGTCGAAGAACTCGAACATTGGCCCGAAATCTACGCAGTCTGCCCCTGGTTCGGGCGTGGCGTCGTACCAATGGCCTCCACCGGGTTGTTCAAACCAATCGACGTCTCGGTGGAACGCGCTGAGCGATTCGCGCATCTGTCGCGCTTGGGCCACAGGAACCGTCTCGTCGGCGTCGCCGTGTAAGACGAACACGCCATGGTGCAAATAGTTTCGCAGTATCTTGGTGATGTCGCTCGGATTGGCTGAGCGAACGAGCAACGCCTCAACCGGGTCTGGTTCGGGATAGCGGACCGCACCGCCGTACGACCAAAACGTCGACCAGCCTGCCGCTGGGCCGATAGCGCCCCATGTGTCTGGATGAGTTGCACCCAAGTACCACGTGCCATGGCCGCCCATCGAGTGGCCCGTCAAGTAGATCCTGTCTTCTCTTGGCCGGTAGCGTTGTTTGGCGTCTTCGAGGGCCTCGAGCGCCTCGAGGCGTCCCCAGTCTTCCCAATCGAACCCAAACGGTCTGCGATTAGTCGCCGCGACTATCCACGCCCAAGACTTTGCGCCATATGCCGCCGCCTGCCCTGTGGCCTCCACGCCCGCGCCGTGCACGGTCAGCACGAGCGCATCGGCCGCCTTCACATTCGCTTCGAACGGAGGCCGCACAGCGTAGTACTGCACGCTGTTGTCGATCGTGCTGAAGTAAGTGCGCTTGTGCAGGTCGTGGATCGCCTTGACTTCGAGATCGACCGTGACCTCAGAGGCCGATGGCTGACGATCGATCGGCTGGACCAACTGAACATTGAGTGGCGCTCTTCCAGCTGTCTTGAAGACCGGAGGACGAAAGCGAAACGCGTACTTGAGCGTCGTCAGGGGCGGAATCGACTCGATCCGCGTGGTTACAGGCTCACCGCCGGGCATGCGGGCTCGGATACTCCCGTCGGTGACAGTCCTGGTCGTTGGGTTTGTGACCGCGATCGAACCCCAGAGTTCGCCGTCCTCACCGACGATCACGTCAGGAAGCGTCGAATCTCGGTTCTCAAGGAAGACCCTGTCGCTCTCTGGCGCAATCAGCCTTGCCCGCAACGAGCCCCGGCCGACGTTGAACAAAAGCGTGTTCATCCCGCGCTTCAATTGCACAGGGACGCGGTAGAAGCCGTAGGAGTATGGGTCGCCTCCACGCAGTTCGCCGTTGATGTAGACATACGAGTGCCCTGCGGCTTCGAGCATCATCACCCTCGCGCTCTCGGACTGCACGGTCGCAAAGGCAAACCCGCCTCGAAACGCTCGGCTGTTGATGGCTCCGTCTGCTCCCGCTTCCTCCTTGGTCCAGGTCCGACTTTGGCCGGTCACGGAAGTCACCGAGTCTCCGGCCACGGGCGGCTTGAACGAACCCGCCACGACCTGTGACGTCAGCGCGTTCGTCACGATCGGCACCCGTCCTCCCGACCCGACAGGCTCCAGGGTCAGCACCTCCCGGATCTCGATCGTCCCTGCCGACTGGAGGGTCAAAAGCAAGCAAGTCTGGGCCAACATCGCCGAACAGGTCATACCCGCCCGAGCGTAGAAAACACGCTGAACGGGGACATTTCCCGGTTCAAACGGGTTGAATTGAACCAGCGCCGAGGTGAGTAGAATCCCAGCCCTCACAATGGACCAGTCTTCACGCCTGCTAGAGGCCGTCCACCTGGCTACGCGAAAACTCGCGAGCCTGGAGGACATGGACGTGGTCCTGCAGGAGGTCTTGCAGATTTGTGCGGACGCCGTGGGCGCGAATGGGGGCACGATCTACATCCACGAGCCCGCCACCCGCACGCTCCAGTTCCGCTACGTTTTGCCCAAAGAAGTCGCGCAAGAGATCGAGATGTGGGAGATCGCCGACGACTTCGGTGTCGCTGGGCGCGTGTTCCAAACAGGAAAGCCAGAGACGACGACCTATCCGAAAGAGGGTAGCCGCGATCACAAGGAGATCCGTGAACGAACCGGCGTCACCGTGCGGAACATGATGACTCTGCCCTTGCAGATCGCCGACCTTCCGCCTGTCGGAGTCGTCCAGATCTTGAACAAGGTCGACGGGGACTTCACAGAGCAAGACGTGAACGTCCTCGACACGATAACGGACGTCTCCACTCTGGCGATCATGCACAGCCGCCTGATGGAGGAGAGCGCGCAAGTCGCCTCCCTTCAAGGAATGGGGCGCGTTGCCCACGACCTCGCGAACAAGGCCGGCGTGCTCATGACGTTTCTGCCCGATATGGAGGAGAGCATCCAGGGACTTCACGAAAGCCTTCGTGCCGAGAAGATCCAAGGGCCTGCCTGTGAGCACTTGGAGCGGCTTGAGTCGACATACAGGGACGTCTGGGTGCCCTACGTCGAGCGTGTCTACAGGTTTGCGCGGCTCGTCAACGACCTTGCAGCGGGCAAGAAACTGGAACCCAAGAAGAAGGTGCAGTCCTTCGCCGAAGTCGTCAAGGTCGGAGTGCAGTACTTGGAGTCACAGGCGAGAAAGGCGCATGTTGGAATCACCTTCGATCTCCAGACCGACGCGCCACCGTTCGCGTTCGACGACCTCTACTTGGTCCGCATCGCTGAAAACCTCGTGGGCAACGCGATCAAGGCGACTGCCGAGATGATTCCGGACGAGTGGCTCGCCCAGCACGAAGGAGACCTCGACGCCGCATTCGACCAAGTCACCGTCCGTACTCGATACCAAGACGGGCGCCACATCTTGGAGGTCTCCGACCACGGGCCTGGAATGTCGCCTGGAACCATCCGTCGCGTGTTGAGCGGAACGATGCGTTCCCAGTGGGGAAGGGCTGGAGGAAGCGGACTGGGCACAAAGATCGTCCTCGACCTGGCCGCGACCCATGGTGCGCACGTCACGGTCGACAGCCGCCTTGGGCAGGGCTCGACGTTCCGCGTGGAGTTCCCGGAGAAGACCGACTAGACGGTCTCAAGCGCATCGATCCGAACTATGATTGCGGTCGCGTTGTCGCTACCGCCGCCCATGAGCGCCTTGCCCACAATCGCCCAGGCTGCCTCTGCAGGCCCTTGCCGCGAGAGTTGATCTCGAAGTTCGTCGTTTGTAAGATGGTTGGTGACACCGTCGCTACAGAGGAGGTAGACGTCTCCCGACCGGACTCCTTCGACGAACACGTCGGACTTGATCTCGGGCTCTGTTCCTACTGCGCGGGTCAGGACGTGCCTGTACTGGTGCGCTTCCGCCTGCTCCCGAGGCATGATGCCTAGCGCCACAGTCTCCTCGACCCAGGTGTGGTCGGTCGTGATCTGGACGAGTTCGCCTTCGCGAAGCCGATACACGCGGGAGTCGCCCACCTGGACGATGAAAGCCCTGTCTTGCACGACCAAGAGGGCGCTTAGGGTCGTTCCCATGCCCTTCCTGCTTGGAACGGCCCGCGCGACATCGAGTACGAATCGGTTCGCGGCCGCGACGGCAGACTTTGCGGCCTCGCCAGGATCTTCTGCCGGATGGTTCCGATAGACATCGATGAACGTCTTGCAGGCGAGTTCGCTGGCGATCTGGCCCGCCTCGTGACCGCCCATGCCATCGCACACCACGAAGACCAATCCTCTCCAGGCGAGGTCATCGTCGTTGGAGGGGACGTAGAACTCGTACTTGTCCTCGTTGTTCTCGCGGACTCGACCGAGGTCTGTCTTGGCCGCGACGCTCACCTTGGGCCGCACGCGCAAGGGAGGTCGCGGTGCGAGGTCTTGGACTTCGTATTCGGCCGTGATCTCCATCAGGAATCCTTGAACTTGATACGCAGCGTCTTCTCGCCCAGTTTGATGACGTCCTCCTTCTGGAGTTGGGTGCGCTGGTTCGCTGTGATCTTGGCGTCGTTGAGAACTGTCCCGTTCGTGCTGCCAGTGTCCGTCAGATAGACCCCTGTGTCGTCGACTTCGAACACTCCGTGCTTTCCGCTCACATAGGGGTCGCTGACTACGATCGCATTGTCCGTCCGGCGGCCAAACGTGTGCGAGCCCGGCGAGAGCGGGTGTTCCTCGTCGTCGACCATGAGCCAGGCCACTGCGTTGTTCACGGTCGGAGGGACGCTGATCGCGGCTGTCCTGCCGCTCAGTGCCTGCTGGGTCTTGTTCGTCTCGCCCGGAGTGCTGAAAGTCATTTCATAGCCGCCAAACGAGAGCACGTCTCCTGGGTTTACGTTGGCGCGCGCCTCGACCTTGTTGCCGTTGACCTTCGTCCCGTTGGTGCTGCCAAGGTCTTCGACGCTGGCGCTCTGACCGTCGAGGATGACCTGCGCGTGCCTTCTGCTGACTCGCGTGTCTTCAATGAGCACGTCTCCTTGGCGACCAACGACGTTTGGGCCGGGTCTGAGTTGGTGCTCACGTCCGTTCTGGTCGACAAGGCACGGAAGGCGGACGGTCGGCGCCCCAAATGCGTCTCCGTCCAGCGCCTTCTCAAAGATCAGCCCACAATCGCTGCAGAACATCAAACCGGGAGGGTTGAACGCCTTGCAGACCGGGCACTGGACGGGCTTGATCGTGACCGTCGTGTTGATCGACGGTGCCGCGCCCATGACGGTCTTGTTGGGATCGACGGTCGGGGCTCCCCCAATCATCTGAGTCTTGTTCTGGTCAGACATCGCTCTCGCCTCTATTGTGGTCTATTTCCGGCGCCGAACTGCTAAATGAGCCGGCTCGCCAGGTTCTGCCGAACGGGCCATGGTCTCGCTGCGAGGATAGAATCCTGGCATGACGTTGGCGTTAGCGCTCCTTTTAGGACAGACCCACGGCGTGGCAACGACGGGCGGGATGGTCGTCAGCGACAGCCACATAGCCAGTCAAGTGGGGGCTGAAGTCATGCGCCGAGGAGGGAACGCGGTCGACGCGGCTGTCGCGACCGGTTTTGCGATGGCCGTGACATTCCCAAGCGCAGGCAACATTGGAGGCGGAGGCTTCATCGTTGTGCGCATGGCGGACGGCACCACGACGACTTTCGACTACCGGGAAGTCGCCCCGACCCTCGCGACAAGGACGATGTACCTCGACGAGAACGGAAACGTCGTCCCGCGCTTGAGCACAGTTGGGAGGAGGGCGGCTGGAGTCCCCGGCACAGTCGCAGGCATGTGGGCTGCCCACCAGCGGTTCGGTCGGCTCAAATGGAGCGAAGTGGTCGAGCCGGCAGTCAGGCTGGCCGAGGACGGGTTTATCGTGGGCGAAGGCCTTGCTCGGTCCTTGCGCGGCAATGCCCCGCTGTTCCGGCAGTTCCCCGAGACTTACCGGATCTTCTGTCGTGACGGCGACTTTTACAACGAAGGCGACTCACTCCGTCAGCCCGAACTTGCCGAAACACTCAAGCGCGTGCGAGACCTTGGCCGAGACGGTTTCTACAAAGGCGAGACATCAAGACTCCTTGTTGAAGACGCGAAGGCCAACGGCGGACTGTACACGCAACAGGACTTCGATAGTTACGCGGTCAAGGAGCGCGCTCCTGTGCGGGGAACGTACCGCGACTGCGAAGTCGTCACGATGCCGCCACCAAGCAGCGGAGGCGTCGCCCTCGTCCAGATGCTGAACATGCTCGAGCAACACGACTTAAAGGCGATGGAGCCTGGATCGGCGGTCCACTCGCATCTCCTTATCGAGGCCATGAAGCGAGCCTTCGCCGACCGGGCTCAGCACATGGGGGATCCAGACTTCGCCCAGGTGCCCGTCAACCGATTGGTCTCTAAGGATTACGCGAAGAAGCTCAACGAGGGTGTCTCACTAACCAAGGCGACTCCCAGTGCGAACATCCGGGCCGGCGTGTTCCCTCCAGCAGAAGGCGACCACACGACCCACTTCTCGGTCGTGGATGCGGAAGGCAACGCCGTGGCCAACACGTACACGCTGAACACCAGTTACGGTTGCGGGGCGATCGCTAAAGGCACCGGCGTCCTTTTGAACAACGAGATGGACGACTTCACGAGCAAGCCTGGCGTGCCTAACGCCTATGGGCTCATCCAAGGCGAGGCCAACTCCATTGCTCCAGGCAAGCGGCCCCTCAGCTCGATGACGCCAACGATCGTACTGAAGAACGGCCGTCTGTTGCTCGTCACGGGATCTCCGGGGGGGCCGACCATTATCAACACGGTCATGCACTCGATCCTCAACGTCGTGGACCACGGTATGGCGGTTGATGACGCGGTCGCCTTCCCGCGCTTCCACCACCAGTGGCTGCCCGACGAGGTGAGGTGGGAGCGGTTCGCCTTCTCTACCGAGACGCGCGCTGCACTAGTCTCCATGGGCCACAAACTGGCGTCCTCGCCGGGATCGATCGGATCCTGTCATGCGATCTTGGTCGACGAAACCGGGAAGAGGCGCGCAGGACTCGACCCTCGCATCTCTGGAGCGGGAGTCGGAGTGAGCAAGTAGCCCAATTAGACTTTCTCGTGCCGTAGTTCGACGGTGAGTCCAGATGAGACGAGGTCGAACATCGGAGAGGCGTTGCGCGCCTCAACGACGAGCCGAGCAATTGTGGACTTGTTCGCTGGGGAGTCGATTCGAAGCGTAACGGTCGCTCTTTCTGGGCCGGCAGCAGCAAGGCTTGGCCCACCGGGCGTTCTTGGGGCAGGAGCGTTGACGTCGATCCGCGCTTCAACTCTAAAGACCTGCACTCCCCGCGCGGTTGCGGCGACGAGCAGGCTCTCGACAAGGCATTGGGCCGTAACGTCGAGGGCTCGTTCGAGCAATCGGAGCCTTGAGTATCCGACCGTGACGGGCCTATCTCCACTGCGCCAAGAGGCGCGACCGGTCACGCGCGCAGGCTCGAACGACTCGAACAGGCCGCGGACGTCGATGTTTGAGTTTTGGTATTGGGGGTTGATCATGGTTCTCTTTAGTGCGAGGTTGAGACGGGTGCCGTCGATGCGGCACCCCGTGCTGTTCGTTAGGCGGCATTGATCTTCAGATCGATCTTCGTGCCGTGCGTAATGGTGTTGAATGCGGGCGAGAGCGATTGAGCCAAGGTGACGAGCGATTCCAGGTCTTCCTTGGAAGCGTCGCCCTTGATCTTCACTTCGACCTTGACATTCTTGTAGCCGCTTCGCTCCGCGCCTGGCATGTTGAGGAAGCCACGGAGGTCGAGTTCGCCCTCGAGCCTAGTGCTCATTTCGTCGATACGGATGCCCTGGGCGGCTGCGTGATAGACCGTCGTGGTGGTGATACAACCCGCTAGCGCGTGAAGGATCCACTCGACAGGGTTCGGCGCCTTGTCAGTGCCGAGGAGCACGTGAGGCTCGTCGTTCTCATAGACGAACGCTGGACTGTGCTCCCGCTCTTCAAGCGCGCCATAGAGCCCCGTCATCGCCGAACGGTTCACGCTACCGTCGATCCACGTGTTCTGGTTGCGGAACTTGAACACAGCAACGGCCGGGTTCAATGTGATGGCCTCGACTGTCTCCGCGATAGCGGTCACGTCGACGCCGTTCTTGTACTTGCGAGGAGTCTCGAGAAGGTGGTGCTTTGCCATATTGGTTATCCTGTTTGCCCTGTTCGGGCGTACAGCGATGATTCCGCGGTCGACCGAGGCAAGGCTTGGAGGAGTCCTCTAGAAACCCTCTAGATTCGGGTTAGACTCCGGGTTTCGAATGACATTTAGGTTCGAGGACTACGAGGTGGACACTGCGGCGATGGAACTGCGCCAGGCAGGTCGTCGCGTGTCGCTCGAGCCTCAGGTCTTCGATGTTCTGGCGTACTTGGTGAAGCACGCAGACCGAGTCGTCTCGAAGGATGAACTGCTCGACAACGTCTGGGGTGACCGCTATATCAGCGAGTCCGCGGTGAGTAGCCGGATCATGGCCGCCCGAAAGGCGATCGGGGACGATGGAAAGGCACAACGGCTGATCAGGACGGTCCATGGCCGTGGGTTCCGCTTTTGCGCCGAGTCGGCTACGGGCGAAGCCCGCTCAACCGTGAGCGTGGGCAGGCAAGACGAACTCGCTCTCATGCGCTACCTTCTGGGCGAGTCTCGCTCGGGCCATCGCTCCAACGTCTTCGTCTGTGGGATCGCAGGCGCAGGGAAGACTACGCTCGTTCGAGACTTCCTCATTGAAGCATCGGCCGACTGTTATGTGATTTGGGCTCTCTGCAACGCACATAGCGCCGAGAGCGAGCCGTTTTGTCCGTTGCTCATGTCCGTTTCGGACCTTGCGACTCGATCGCCGGAAGATGGGATCGAGGACGTTGTCCGCAAACACGCGCCGTCTTGGTCGGAACGAATTGGCTGGATGGCTGTCGCTCGCCCTGCCGATGCCAGGCCGACCTTGCGAGAGTTCATAGAATTGGTCGAAGCGCTCGCCTTGCGCAAGCCCGTCGTTGTGGCAGTGGACGATCTTCACTGGGCCGACACTTCGACGCTGGAAGCAATCGTCTACCTCATGCGTCGCCAAAGCGAGGCCCGAATCATGGTCGTCGGGACAGCTCGTCTCGATGAAGACTCTGTTCCTGGCCGGGCGGCGGCAAAGTCGATCGGAGAACTCACGCTCCGCGGCGAGACAAGGACGATCGACCTGCCAAGCCTTGGCCGCGAGGCTGTCGAAGAGCTCCTTCGCCGCCGCTTCGATGACGTCGATGATGAGTTGATCGGTGCCGTCCACCGACGCACGGGTGGACATCCACTGTTCCTGGTTGCAGCGATCGAGCAGATCGTCGCGGGAGGGCGCGAGTCTTTGAGCGAACTTCCGGCGGACGTAAGGCAGTTCGTCGAGATGCAATACGCCGAACTCTCCGCAGCAGACAAGGACATCGTTGGCTCAGCAGCCTGCGTCGGAAGGGACTTTTGCTCGATGGCCGTGGCCGCCATGCTGGAAGCAGACCCCGCGGAGAACGAGGACCGGTGCTTGGAACTGGGTCGTACCGGGCGGTTCTTCGTGAGGAACGGTAATGAGAAGGTCGGCAAGGGGGAGGTGTACGCTGCGTTCAAGTTCAGACACGACATCGTGTTCGAGGTCGTCCACGAACTCCTTCCGCCGGCAAAGCGGGCCAAGTGGCACCGATTGTTCGCCGAATGGTCCTCCGACGCCTTCGACTGGGAGATCGAACGGCGTGCTTACGGGCTTTCCAGGCACTATCGCGCTGCTAACGACTGGGAGAACTGTGTCAAGTGGCTCGCGTTTGCTGCGAACGTCGCCCGCAAGCAGGGCCGTGAGCAGGATGCGGTCCGCATAGCAGAAGAGGGCCTTGAAACCGTCGCCCAAACAGGCCGCGGAGAGACCTACATTGCCGACCTCCATGCCTTCACTTCCGCTCATACGGATTGAACTTTCAATGCATGAAGAATAGTGCGGTGGGAGTGGAACGCGCGATTGGACGATGCCGTTGGAAGCGGTATGGAACGCGACGGCGATGCGGCGGTAAGGGCGTGTTTGATCGCGGCAGCCCTTGGCCTTCTGGGAGCGGCACTGTTCAAGAGCGCAGGTCTTGGACTGAACATGACTGTCTGGTTTCTTGGTTCGGTCGCGGGCTCGGCCTATTGTTCGCTACGGGGTGGATCAAGGCTTCCGGTTACCTCATGGGTAGGGCTCGCGCTGGCGGGGTTTGCTAGCCTCGGCCTTGGCTGGTACTCGTCGGCCAGCGTGACCTTTGCGAACTGGATCGCATTCTTCACGGGCATTGGAATCGCCGCGCTCGGCCTGCACTCAGTTCGAATCGCAGCGATTTCATTCTGGGATCTCTTCGCAAGGCTGGTCTCGGAGCCGTTTGTCCTCCTTGTCGACGGGCTGTCTGCGATGGCCAAAGTGCCGTGGAAGCGCCTTTCCGATAGTCCTCTAGCGGTCAAGAACCGTGCAGTCTTTCGCGGCGTTTTGATCGCGACGCCGCTCCTCTTGCTGTTCGGTGGCCTGCTCTCTAGCGCCGACGCCGTTTTCAGTCAGACGGTCACGGACGCGTTCTCCTTTGATCTGGCGGGCTCCTTTGAGTGGGGTGCGATCTGGATCGTTTGCGCCTCTCTCGGCCTCGCTATCGTCGGCGGGTTTGCCGTCCCAACCGTCCGAAAGCCGCCCGTGCAGGGTCCTCCGACGGCGGCGGCGAAGATTGGCATGACAGAAGTATCCGTCGTCCTGTGCAGTCTTTGTGGGCTCTTTGCGCTCTTCGTGGCGATCCAGTTTCGGTACCTCTTTGGCGGAAACGTGGCCGTCGTCGAAACCACCGGGCTAACGTACGCTGAATATGCCCGCAAGGGCTTCTTCGAACTCGTGGCCGTCGCGGGACTGATGCTGCCTCTTCTCGTCGGGGCGTTCAGCGTCTCGCGCCAGGAGTCGCAAAGGGAAGTCTTGTCGTTCAAGGTGTTGTCGACGGTCCTAACGGGGTTGCTGTTCGTGGTGATGGCCTCGGCCATGACTCGAATGCAACTGTACGTCGAGTCTTACGGGCTGACTCCGCTACGCGTGTCCTCTTCCGCGTTCATGCTCTGGCTCGCGTTGGTGTTCTCGTGGTTCCTAGCGTCGCTGTACCGGTCGGCAATGCCGCGGTTCGCGCTGGGTGCCGTGGTCGCAGGCTTTGCAGTGATCTTGGGACTGAACTTCGCGACTCCCGACTTGTTGTCTGCGCGGTACAACGTCGCACGATTTGGCTCTTCGTCCGAACTCGACGCTGCGCACCTATCCGGGCTAGGGCCAGAGACGGTGCCGTTCGTGCTCGACTCGCTTGCTCGGCTTTCGCCCGAAGACCAAGTCGCGATAAGGGCGAGTTACGAACAGCGGTATGGGGACGACGTCGATTGGCGAGGATCGAGCGTGGGCGATCTGGTCGCAGTCAACCAGTTGAGATCGACACGCTAGCCGATCACGGCAAGTCGTGCCCGAGCTTTGACTTTTTGGTCTGCAGATACCGCTCGCTGTGCTCGGTCGGCTCCGCGATGATCGGCACATGCCCAACGATCTCGAGGCCGTGGCCCTGCAAGCCCTTCACCTTGCTAGGGTTGTTGGTGATCAACCGCATCTTCTTGACGCCGAGCGACGAAAGGACTTGCGCGCCGAGTCCGTAGTCGCGCAGGTCGGCCTTGAACCCCAGCGCCTGGTTCGCCTCGACGGTGTCCATGCCCTTGTCCTGAAGTTCGTAGGCCTTGAGTTTGTTGAGGATGCCAATTCCCCGGCCTTCCTGGGCGATGTACAGCACGATTCCGCGCCCTTCTTTTTCAATCATCTCGAGCGCCATCTGCAACTGGTCCCCGCAGTCGCATCGCAGAGAGCCGAGGATGTCCCCGGTGAGGCACGACGAGTGCACGCGTACAAGAACCGGCTCGTCTGTGTCGACCACGCCTTTCACGATCGCGATATACGGGTGTGCCTCTACAGTGGTCTCGAAGGCGTACATCTGGAATTGACCGAACTTCGTGGGGAAGTGGATCGGTCCGGCGACCTTTTGCACGAGATTTTCCGTGCGCCTGCGGTGGGCGATCAAGTCTGCGATTGTGATGATCTTGAGGCCGTGCTTCTCGGCGTACGGAACCAGGCTATCGAGTCGCATCATCTCGCCGTCGTCGCCGACGATCTCCACGCCGATTGCGACAGGTTGCAAGCCGGACAACTTGCACAAATCGACAGCGGCCTCTGTGTGCCCAGCGCGCTTCAGCACCCCGCCCGGCTCGGCCCTCAAGGGGATCACGTGGCCGGGGCGCATGAGGTCTTCCGGTCGTGCATCCGGGTCGCAGAAGACGGCGACGGTCTTTGCCCGGTCGCCCGCACTTACCCCGGTGGTCGTGCCGTGCCGCGCGTCGACGGTCTCCGCCATCGCGGTGCCAAGGCGCGCAGTGTTCTGCTTGGTCATCATGGGTATACCGAGCCCCTCGAGCCTCTCGGCGGTCGTAGGGATGAACGGCACGCCTCTCCCGTGGGTGATCATAAAGTTCATGGCCTCGGGAGTGCAGTGTTCGCCAGCCATGATGAGGTCGCCCTCGTTCTCGCGGTCGGGGTCGTCGACGACGACCAGCATCTTCCCGGCTCGGAAGTCTTCGAGGGCCTCGGGGATGGTGCTGAAGGGCATGGCAGTCCCTTAAGTCTACATTCGCTGACGAAGTTCGCGAGGGCCCACCCTTGTGAGGGCTATGATTTGGGCTCATGGTCGAGACCTATCTGGCGACGGGCTGGGAGTTCTGCCGTGCCGGAACCGCCGAATGGCGGCAGGCGCGGGTGCCCGGATGCGTGCACGACGACCTGGTAAGGCAC
>CAZGXW010000013.1:0-20264 GCA_964529975.1 uncultured Fimbriimonadaceae bacterium | reverse complement strand
GCGAACGAGCGGCGCACTCGATACTTGGCACAAGAGGGGATCGACCCTTCGCTCACGACGTTCTACGAGCGCTCCTTTGTGCGCAAGGCGCAATTCATGTTTGGCTGGGACTGGGGCCCGCGGCTGGTGTCTTGTGGAGTTTGGCGACCGGTGCGACTCTTGGAGTTCGAGTCGTGCGTCGATGATGTGTGGGTGCGTCCACGAAAGGATGGCAAGGACTGGTTGGTCGAAATCTGTTGGGAAGGCGAGAAACTGGCTCAGCCAAAGATCGACTGGGGCGCGGACGTCGATACGGTGTCGGTTGGCGAGTCACATGCGCTTGCGCGGATCGTCGATCCTGTCCTGTGGTGGCCGAGCGATTTCCATGATCTTGGCAGTCATTGTTACTCAGGCTTCCTGAGTTTCGGAGACACGGATCGCAACTTCGTGTTTGGGTTGAGAACAGTCGAGTTGGTGCAGGAGTCCGACCAGTGGGGAAGGAGTTTCGAGGTCGTCGTGAACGGCGAGAGGGTCTTCTGTAAGGGCGCGAATTGGATTCCCGACCATTCCTTTCCGGCGCTGGTTACGGGCGAGCAATACGGAAGTCAAGTCGCGAAGATGCGGGACCTCAACTTCAACATGGTGAGAGTGTGGGGAGGAGGCTTGTACGAGTCCGATGCGTTCTATGGGGCATGCGACCGGCAAGGCATCATGGTTTGGCAGGACTTCCCGTTCGCGTGCGCCTATTATCCAGAGAACGAAGAGTTCCTCACAAGCGTGGAAGCCGAGGCGCGGGCGAACATTCGTAGGCTGCGCAACCACCCATCGTTGGTGCTGTGGTGCGGCAACAACGAGTGCCAGCAGATGCACGAACAGAAGTGGAGTGGGGACGCATCGCCGGCACGATGTTATGGAGAAAGGGTTTTCGACGAAGTGCTCCCTCGCGTGTTGAGCACTGAAGACCCAGGAAGACCGTACGTGCACGGTTCACCGAGTGGAAAGGTCGAAGGCCGCGACTGCAACATGGACGGCGTGGGTGATTCGCACTACTGGGATGTGTGGCACGGACGCGGCGACTGGAAGTTCTACGTAGAGAGCACGAGCCGGTTTTCCAGCGAATTTGGATTCGCGTCAAGTCCCTCGCTCTACACATGGTCAAGGTGCTTGGATCCTGCAACTGACTGGGCGTTCGACGCAGAGGCCGTCAAGTGGCACGACAAGACCCTGAAAGGATATGAGAAGTACATCTCATACATCGAACTGCACTACCCAAAAGTCGAGACGCTCGAAGACCTCGTGTACTATTCGCAACTCAACCAGCGCGACGCATTGCGGTGTGGGATCGAGCACTACTTGATGTCGGAGTTCTGCGCGGGGACACTTGTTTGGCAGTTCAACGACTGCTGGCCCGTGCAGAGTTGGTCGATTCAGGACTCTTTGTTTCGTCTTAAGCCCGCCGCGATCGAGATGCACAGGCTCTACGGTCGAAAGAGCCTCGTTCTTCGGTTACATGAAGGTCGCATCAAGGGATTTGTGACCCAGAGGACCCAAGGAACCTTAGCGCGTGATGAACCCGCTCGATTGAGTGTCTTGAACAGTATCACGGGAGAAGAAGTCGCCTCCGCGCCAATACAAGCGTCGAAGGGAGAGCCCGTGTCGCAGGTGATCGACCTGGACGTCAGCGAGATTGACCCAGCGTGTCACGTCGTATACGCGCCGCAGCCTGGTGCCTGGCGTTCTTCGTACCAAGCAAGGCTCTTGTGCGAGCCTAAACACGCTCGACTGGTGCAGTGCCCTATCGTTTTGTCGCTCGATGAGCGTGGTGGATTCCAACTGATGGCAACTCACCCCGTCGTTGACCTCATGATTTGGGATCCTGTCAATCCTGCGAACGGAGGAGAAGCCATGTTCGAGCCGTTCCTCTATCCCAATGTGCCCGAGCCGTTCTTGCCAAGAATTGACCAAGAGCCAAGCCGCCTCGTTGCCCGGTCCCTCGCCGGGTACCACGAGGTCGAGATCGCGCGGAGCCCGCTGTAGGATCGGGGAAAGATTGTCCCTCCTTTCCACGCCCCTCTCGCGTATAATCCGTAAGACCCCAAGGTCAAAGCGGCGCGGAGCCGTGCGTGAGGCTGTTTTAAGGCATGACCAAGTACATTTTTGTGACCGGAGGAGTAGTGAGCGGGATCGGCAAGGGCATCGCCAGCGCGAGCCTGGGCCGGTTGTTGCGCAACCGGGGGTACACGGTCGCACCGGTCAAACTGGACCCGTACATCAACGTCGACGCGGGGACCATGAACCCGTTCCAGCACGGCGAAGTGTTCGTGACCGACGACGGCACAGAGACCGACCTCGACCTTGGGCACTACGAGAGGTTCTTGGACGTCTCGTGTACCGCAGGTTCGAGCGTTACTACCGGTAAGGTCTACCGCAACGTCATCGAGAAGGAGCGAAAGGGCGACTACCTGGGCGCGACGGTCCAGGTCATTCCGCACGTCACCAACGAGATCAAGCGGCTGATCATCGACGCTGGCGAGCAACAGGAGGCGGACGTCGTGCTCGCAGAGATCGGCGGAACGGTCGGCGACATCGAGTCGTTGCCGTTCCACGAGGCGATCCGTCAACTGCGCAAGGACCTGGGCAAGGAGAACACGCTCTTTGTCCACGTGACGCTCATTCCGCAGGTCGGGCCGTGGCACGAGATCAAGACCAAGCCAACCCAGCACAGTGTTATCAAACTGCGCGAGATCGGCATTGCGCCGGACATGCTGGTGTGCCGCACCGAGACGCCCCTGCCGGACGACGTGCGCGAGAAACTCAGCCTCTTCTGCGACGTGCCGAGCCAGGCGATCGTGGAGAGCATGAACGCCGACACGATCTATGAAGTGCCCCTGGTCTATGAGAAGAGCGGTATTGGCGACTTTGTCGTCGAGCGCCTCGAACTCGAGGCGAGACCCAGCAACTTGGGCGAGTGGGAGATCCTCGTCGAGCGCCTCAAGAGGCCGCAGTTCGGTTGCACGATCGCGGTCGTGGGCAAGTACACGAGCAACGGCGACGCGTACAAGTCGATCGCTGAAGCGCTCGTCCATGCAGGAATCCCCAACGACTGCAAGGTCCAGATCAAGTGGATCGAATCGAGCGAGTTCGAGGAGTCGAAAGACCCCGTCTCGCTGCTCGACGGTGCCGATGGCGTGGTGATCGCGCCTGGGTTTGGCGGTCGAGGGATCGAAGGCAAGATCAAGGCGCTGAGGCACGTGCGCGAGAGCGGCATCCCGTTCTTGGGAATCTGCCTTGGCCTACAGATGGCCGTGATCGAGTTTGCCCGCAACGTATGCGGTCTCGAAGGTGCGAACAGCGAGGAGTTCACTTCCGACTCGCCCTATCCCGTCGTGCACATCATGCCCGAGCAGGTGGGGATCGACGCGATGGGCGGCACGATGCGGCTGGGCTCGTACCCCTGCAACATCACGGCGGGCTCGCTTGCGGCGGAACTGTACGGCTCGACGCGAATAGACGAACGACACAGGCACCGGTACGAGGTCAACAACGACTTCCGGGAACTGCTGATCGAGAAGGGGTTGGTCGTGAGCGGCGTGTCGCCGGACTATCGTTTGGTCGAGATGATCGAACTGCCTGCACACCCGTTCTTCATCGCGACACAGGCGCACCCTGAGTTCAAGTCGCGCCCCAACCGCCCCCACCCACTCTTCCAAGGGCTGGTGAAGGCGGCGCTGAAGAAGAAGGCGCGGACGCTGGCCTAGCGGTGCTGCTCAGCGGAGTGGCTGTACGCGGTGAGCATATCGTCGATAGATACCATGCGCAAGAGTCCGGTCCGCGTATCGAGCATGGATATATGGGTTAGGCCTACTTCTTTGAGGAGCCACTCGTCCTTCTTGAGTCCGCGGTAGATCGCGAGGTTCATGCTTGGGTGCTCTCTACCCTCCGGACTGTCGAAGAACTCGATGTACCAAACCGTGAAGAGCGGAAGGAGAACGGACGACCTCATGCGGTCTCCCGGCGAGTACACGAAGACCTCGAACTGAGTTTCGAAGCCGTTGGGAGCCGTCACCTTTCGCGAAGCAGTTCCTAGGTAGCCGTTCTCCATCGACGCCGTCTTCGAACTGACTTGGCACACAGCGAGCCGCGGTAGCACGAGTTCGCGATAAATCCTTCCTAGTTTGTGATAGTTCAGGTTGTTGAACGTCACTTCGTCCTCAAAGGCGACGTCCATCAATGCCTCTCCGTCTGCCTCGAGCATGTCTTCGAGTACTTGCTCGGCTTTGATCCTGACTGGCACTTCGCGGAAGAACAGGAAGTAGGCAAGGACACCGAACGCCACGAGGCCGCCCCCACCAATCGCGACCTTTGCTCCTATGCCGGTTTGCCCAGCCATCGGGCGCGTTCTACCCGAGGATGTGCCTGTATTGCTGCTTGCATGGCCAGGCCGTTCGGCCACCGTTTACCCTGCCGTTGGGCACGAGGCACCATAATCATCCCGCAATGGCAGAACCTCGACCGGGACGCGGATCCGCAGCGTTCGACGCCTTTCGGCGCGAACTGATCCGCAAGTGCGTTCCAGTCCAAAAGACGGCCCGAACTGAGTGGGAAGCGAAGATCAAGGAGTTCGTCGAGGCTGCCCTGCCGGAGCCGAGAAAACTCTTCCAAAAGCCCGGATTGGCGGCGAGGATGTTCGCAGTCGAGATCGAGGTTCCCCAGTCCCATCCTCGCGACCTCGAAGTGTTCGCGCAGCAACTCGACCTCATATGGGAGGCGAAGGTTGCGCAGGGCCTCGCGGAGTGGCGGACGCTCACCACACCAGACCGTAACGACGTTATCTGGGAGTTCGCGGTCGACACGGGCGGTTCGTACGTGACCGGGTGCGTCAAACTCCGCAACTTTCCGTTCGAGCGACCGGAGCGACGAGAGCCTCGCGAAGGGCGCTCTGACGAGGAGAGGCCGAGGCGGCCGTACCAACGCCGAGACGACCGCCCATCGGACGATCGCCCGAGGCGCCCCTACCAGCAGCGTGGCGACAGGCCCTCTGGCGATAGACCCTCGCGTCCATATCAGCGGCGTGACGACCGACCTTCAGGAGACAGACCGCCGCGGCCCTATCAAAGGCGAGACGACCGCCCGAGCGGCGACCGACCGAGTCGGCCGTACCAAAAGCGCGACGAACGACCCAGCGGAGACCGACCCTCGCGGCCATACCAGAAGCGCGATGATCGACCAAGTGGCGACAGGCCGTCGCGGCCATACCAGAAGCGCGACGACCGTCCGAGCGGTGGCCGTCCTTCAGGGCCCTACAAGCCGCGCAACGATAGTGGCCCCAAGCGGCCGTACAAGCGCAAGCCCAAGGATTAGGCTTCGCTCAACGGTGGCAGCCCTTCAGCGACCCGTCTACGCTCGCGCAACACGTCGAGCATTCCAAGCGTGACCGTCAGAACGATCGGCCCAGCCATCAGGCCGATCGGGCCGAGCGTGAATACACCACCGAGCAGCGAAAAGAAGATCGCGATCATGTGCAGGTTCGAGCCCATCGAAATGAAGATGGGCCGCAGGAAGTTGTCAAGCATCGACACAACTCCGAACCCGAAGGCGAGCATGATGACGCCTTGGATCGGCCTGCCAGTAAGCATCAGCACCATCGCCGCTGGGACATAGCCGACGGGTGCGCCGAGGAGAGGGATCATTGCGACGAGCGTGGTGACCGCCCACCAAGCGACCGGGCTGGGAACGCCAAGCACCCAATAGGCAAGGAGGCACAAGAGTCCCTGGACGAGCGCGACGGCCACGACGCTGTAGAACACACTACGGATCGTGTTCGCCATCTTTTGCAGGATGCCGATCGTGCGGTCGCGAGGGAGAGGTATGAGTTCACAGGCGGGATCGAGCAGGCGATGCCCGTCGCGGAGCATGAAGAACGTGGTCAAGAAAGCGATCACGAGCGTGACGATCGTCATCACGAGCTTGATCGCGCCGTCCGTGATCGGGCCGTAGATGTTCTGGACGATCTGACTCTTGTTCTTTGCGAGGTAATCGGAGACAGTGAAGTCCGTGATACCGACACGTTCGAGCAAGGGCAGGACGTAGATGTCCGCCTCGGTCGCGAGGTTCTCGATCGTGAGTTGCCCGTCACCCGTCTCAGCGACGAGCCGTGATGCCAGATTGTAGACCTGGATGCTGCCGATCGTCAGGAACCCGAGCAGAGGAACAATGATGACGAACGCCGTAAAGAGCGTCACGTAGAGCGAGGCAAGGGTGTCACGGTGCTTGCTCTTCTCGAAGCGTTTTTGAGACTTCTTGTACCAAGGGAAGATCAAGACGCTGAGGACTGAAGCCCAAAGGAGAGCGGGGATCAGTTTCCAAACGATCAAGACGCCCGCAAGGAGCACGAGCGACATCAGGAGCCAAAAGACGACTTTTCCGTTTCCCTGCTCGATCTGGCTGTCCATGGGTTGACCTGTCTACGGACTAGACGTTCTCGCGGTTGCCGACGAACCGCACCGCCTCCTTTTCTGCGCCCTCGATGTCGTCAGGCGTCAGTTTGCCGTCGATGACCATCTCACTGAGGTGTCTTTTGATCCTGCCAACGTCCTCTCCCTCCGCCACTCCGGTGATCTCCATGATCCGGTCACCGGAGATCGGACTGTCCAGTTTCTCTGGTGGAGTAAGTTCGTAGACGCGGTCGAGCGTGTCTCGGACTTTGCCGTAGTCGGGCCGAGAGACACCATCGGCGTGTGCTGCACTGTCTGCCTCACAAAGTTCGAGGAACCGTTCTGTCTGGTCGCGGAGGTCTCGCCAAATCCGACGTGCAGCGGCATCGCTGAGGTCTTTGATCCCGAGAAGCCGCATGTGGTGGCGCACCAAGAGCGCGACGTCGTCGATTGTAGAGTTTGGATACTTGAGTCGGCCCAAGACTTCGCGCGTGATGCGCTCGCCCTCGACGTCGTGGCCATGAAAGGTCACCCTTTCGCCCTCCTGCTTGCGGCACACGGGCTTGGCGACGTCGTGGAACAGTGCTGCGAGGCGGAGAGTCGTGTCGCGTGGGTCGGTGTTTCCAACGACCTCCAGAGTGTGGCTCCAAACATCAAGGTCGTGGTATGGCCCTTGGTCCATACCGACTCCGGCGCGAAACTCGGGAGCGAACACGTCCAGCAGTCTCAAATCCATAAGGTCAGCGAGACACTCCTGGCCGTCCGGGATTCGTAGCATCTTCGTCAGTTCTTCCTGGATCCGCTCGGCGCTGATGATCTCCAATCGACTTGCCTCGTCCGCGATCGCCTCGTAGAGTCCGTCGACGGGTTCGAGCCCGAGTTGCCACCGAAATCGAACTGCGCGGAGCATACGTAAGGGATCGTCGTGAAACGTCCGCGCGGGATCAAGAGGCGTGCGCAACTTCTTGTGCTGGACGTCGTGCAGCCCTTTGCCGGTCGGGTCAAGGAGTTCGCCTGTGAAGAGGTCGCGGAATAGCGCGTTGACTGTGAAGTCGCGCCGCATCGCGTCTTCCTCGATGGTCGCAGGCTGGACGCTTGGCTTTCGCGACTCCTCGCCGTAGGACTCCCTTCTCGCGGTTGCGAACTCGACGGTCGACCCATCGACCTGGACCATCGCCGTCCCGAAGCGGGGATAGGTCACTGGCGGATGGGTTGAGACTCCCTGCTTCCAGAGGTGATCCGCGACCTTTTCCGCCTCATTGGTCACGACGATGTCGATGTCGTTGCCCTGCTTTCGGCCGAGCAAAGGATCACGCACCGCTCCGCCCACGAGCCACGCGTGGCCCTCGAACTCAGAGCCACGGAGCGCCTCTACGATCCGATCAAGCCGCATGCAGGCCTTAATTATCCTGCCAACGAGCCCGTGTCAACCCCAAATGAGGTCTGGTCGAACGATGATCGTCTCGTCCCGGTCAGGGCCGACGCTTACGATAGCGACCGGGATCCCGACATAGGACTCGATCTTCTTGAGGTACGTTCGCGTCTCGACAGGCAAGTCTTCGAGCCGGCGCGCGGACCGCAGGTCGCCTGTCCATCCGGCCATGGGCTCATAACTTGGAGCAACTTGGCTCCACGTGGAAACGCACGTCGGGAGTCCGGTCAGTACGGTTCCATCGATCTCGTAGTTCGTCGCGACTTGGAGGTTGGGAACGCCACTGAGCACGTCGAGGCGGGTCACGATCAGTCCGCTCAGCGAGTTGAGGCGCGCCGAATAGCGCAATGCGACGAGGTCGAGCCAGCCGCAACGCCGGGGCCGGCCAGTCACTGTGCCGTACTCTTGGCCCTGGTCTCGGATCACCTGCCCGGTCGAGTCGTGTAGTTCGGTCGGGAAGGGCCCTTCACCGACTCGAGTCGTGTACGCCTTGCAGACGCCAAGGACAGAGTCGATCGAGCGTGGGCCGATTCCAGTTCCTATGCACGCGCCTCCGGCCGTTGGATGGCTGCTCGTGACATAGGGGTAGGTTCCGCTGTCGAGGTCCAGGAACGAGCCCTGGGCCCCTTCGAACATGACTTTCCACCCGTCATAGACGGCGTTCTGCACGACCGAGTCTGTCTCCCTGACGTAGGGTCGCAGTCTGTCGGCGTAGCCGCTGTACTCACCGAACAGAGCGTTGAAGTCGAGCGGCCGCTCGCCGAACTTGACCAACATCTCGTTCTTGACCGAAAGCACTTCCTGCAATCGCTGCTTGAAGACAGTGGGTTCCACAAACTCGCCCATTCGGATGCCGATCCGCTGTACTTTGTCGGTATAGGTCGGCCCGATCCCGCGCGATGTTGTGCCGATCTTGTTCTCTCCGCGCGCCTCCTCCTCGAGCCGGTCGAGCATGCGATGGTAAGGAAAGACGACATGGGCAGCAGAGCTGACCATCAATTGCCCGAGATCGGACTGTTGCTTGCGAGTCTCCTCGATTTCGTCGAGCAGGCTTTTGGGGCACACGGCCATCCCGCCCCCAAGGACGCTGATGCAATCTTTGTGGAGGATGCCCGCCGGCAAGAGTTGGAACTTGAAAGTCTTGCCTCCCGTGATGACCGTGTGGCCGGCGTTGTTGCCGCCTGAATAGCGAACGACGACGTTGGCCTCGTCGGCCAGCACGTCGACCATTTTCCCTTTGGCTTCATCGCCCCATTGGGCGCCGACGATGACGAGCGTTGACACTTTCGTTCTCCTTGCCCGCCTTAACGAGTTAGGTCGACGGACACTTCGCGAGGATCCGCCGACCTCAGTCGTTGAGCCTTATCTCGACTGGATAGGATTATATCACTGGTCTGGGCCAATCTGGGCCTCCGGCAGCCTACTGGCCGGCCGGTTCGACCGGCCAGACCTTCGTCAGCATGGCTGTCCCGTCCAGGTTCTCGTCGACTGCCTTCTGATAGTCCGCCCTGTTCGCATCCGCGATGTAGGTCAGCGAAGCGCCGTCGGTGATCTGGACGGTGATCGAGACGATGTTCGGGTACTCCACAAAGACCGCCTTAGCGAAGTCCACGGCGATCTGGGCCGGGTCGTCGCCTTGGTCGCTGCGAGACACGATGGTCAGGGAGGGCCCTCGGGGGTCTTCGCGGACACCTACAAGTTTCCTTCCGACGGTGTACTTAGTGGAAATCAACGAAGCGATGGCCTGCTCGCTCGCAAAACCAGGAAAAGCCGTGGCATCTATATCGGGCTGGTCGACCTTTGGCTGGTCGTCGGGTTGTGCTTGCTGGGGCTCGTTCTTCGGCCCTCCAACGTCGATCGGCGTGTTGATCACTTCAGGCGGTCGAGAAGCCGCGTTCGCATTCAGGGACTTTCCAAACAAGAACGCCCCAATACCAACGATTGCGACCAGGACGACCATCACAACAACGTATTGCTGCGTCTTCGGTTTGCTTTCGGGTATTCCGAGTTGCTTGGCAGTGTTCGCCGCCTCTTGCTCCGCCATGCGTTTCTGCACAGACTCGAACTTGCGGCGGTCGTTCTCGCTTTCCGGACGCAGGTCGAGCGCCATCTCGAACCACTGCGAAGCCTGCTCCAGTTCGCCCTTCTCCGCGTAGATGTCGCCGAGAAGCGTGTGGGCAGTCCCGTTGTTCGGAAACCGCTTGAGGATTCCAAGGCAAACGTCGATTGCGCCTTTATAGTCGCCTCGGATTCTAAGGAGGTTGGCCTGAGTGATCTCCCGGTAGACCTCTCGGTCGCTTCCGTCGCTCGCTGGGTCGTCGCTCAGCGGTGCGCCGCACTCGATGCAGTACGTGGCGGCTCCGTCATTGACCTCGAAGCACTTGGGACAGACCTTACTTTGTTCCTGTGCTGCCAAAACCGCCCTCGCCGCGCTCAGTATCGTCGAGCGCCTCGACGACCTCCAAGTATGCCTGAGAAACGGGCACGATCACCAGTTGGGCTATGCGTTCGCCCTTTTCGAGCGTGACAGGCTCCTGGCTAAGGTTTATGAGCAGACACTTGACCTCCCCGCGATAGTCGCTGTCGATCGTGCCGGGCGTGTTCACCATGCTGATCCCCTTCTTGAGCGCAAGACCGCTGCGCGGTCGAACCTGTCCCTCGAACCCTTCGGGGATCGCCATGCGCAGGCCGGTAGAGACGAGGCGGCGCTCTAACGGCTGGAGCGTCACCGCTTCGGTCGAGCACAAGTCCATTCCCGCCGAACCACTTGTCTGATAGCGGGGCAAAGTGGCGTCAGGGTCTAAGGAGACCTTGACCTTTGGCTTGATATCGTATGCTTGCGCCATGAGGATCGAGCCGCTCGGCGACGCCGCGTACGTCGTGCGCGACCTCGGCGAAGGCCCGGCCTTCGTCTACGCCAACGCCTTGAATCGGCTCACGATCCCTGGCGTCGTCGAAGTCGTCGCGGCGTACGATACGCTTGGCGTGTACGTCGAACCTGACCAGTTTAGACTCGGGCCGCTGGAAGAGGGATTGGCCACTGTCGGAGGTTCTGCACAAGTTACTCCCGGTCGGCTTCACCGCATTCCCGTATGCTACGACCTGGGAGAAGACCTCGAATCGACTTGCAAGGAACTCGACTTGGGCGAGACGGAGTTTGTCGAACTTCATGCGGGGCGCGAGTATCTCTGCTATGCCGTCGGGTTCGCACCAGGCTTTCCATATCTTGGTTACCTCCACGAGCGATTGAGCGGGCTCGCGCGGCTCCCGGCTCCGAGGCTTGTTGTTCCGGCTGGCGCTGTGGCCATAGCGGAAGACCAGACTGGCATCTATCCAGGAGGCCGGCCCGGAGGCTGGCGGCTAGTCGGGGCGACTCCGCTCGAGACCGTCGACGTCAATGACTCCTACTTTCCCATTGCCGCCGGAGATCGCGTACAGTTTCACGCGGTCTCGCTGCAAGAGTACGAGGCAAGAAAAGGAGAACGCTTATGAGGCGGATCGACATTAACGTCGACGTCGGCGAAGGATTCCCGTTTGACGACGCCCTGCTGGAGATCGCGACTTCGGCGAACGTTTGCTGCGGGGCCCATGCCGGGTCCGTCGAACTCTGCCTTGCTACGGTCGAGAAGTGCCGGTCGTTAGGAGTGCGCGTTGGAGCGCACCCTGGCACGCCCGACAGGGCATCGATGGGTCGCGCGCCACTTCTGGTCGAAGACGAGCAAGAGCGCGTCGAGATCCTCCGTACGTTGATGGAACAGTGTTCGATCGCTCAATGGGACTATGTCAAGCCCCACGGGGCGCTCTACAACGCAACGACGAAGCCTGGGCCCGCGACGGTGCCGCTCGTCGCGGTCATGCTGCATCTGCGCCTTCCATTGATGGGGATGCCGGGCACTCACCACGAGCACATCGCCTATGCCGCAGAGACTGCTTTCATCCGCGAGGGGTTTGCCGACCGAGCCTATCTCCCGGACGGCAGGCTAGTCCCACGCACGGAGCCGGGCGCGGTCCTCACCGACCTCGACGTGATCGCCGCACAGGTTGTGACGCTCGCAGAACGCGTCGACTCCATTTGTGTGCACGGGGACAGTCCGGGATGTGTCGAGATTGCGCTGCACGTTAGACGGACACTTGAGGGCGCGGGATTCGAGGTTGGGCCGTGACACTCCGAGTGCGTTCGGTGTTTGGAATAGCGTCGATTCAGGACAGGGGTAGGCCGGGCTATCGCCGGTTCGGGGTGCCGGTAGGCGGTGCGTTTGACTCTGAGTCCTGCGCCCATGCCAACGCCGCATTAGGCAACGATTCCAACGCGCCGGTCATTGAGTTCGCTCTGGGAACGATGGAACTCGAGGTCGTTCAAGGCGGACACTTGGCCGTGGTCGGGGCAGCCGAAGCCGTTTCGATTGGATCGGCACGCTTCGATCTGCCTTGTACAGTCGAAATTGGCCGCGAAGACTTGGTCGTCGTGCACCCACCTCGCCGCGGACTGAGAACTTATCTCGCCTGCCCAGGAGGGTTCGTCGCCACGAAGACCCTTGGGAGCGTCTCAAGCATCGCAGTGGATCGAGGCGCGATGCTTCAATCCTATACCGAGGGCCACAAGGCAATGCGCGCGATTCGTCCACCCGAGAGTCTGATCGACAGGCCGCTACGCGTCGTTACGCAAGATGCGAGTTGGTGCGAAACGGAATACTCCGTCGGGCGGAACATCGACCGAGTTGGCCTACGGCTCGAAGGTCCAAAGCCGATGCTCGACGCTCGGGCAGGAAGGAGCGAACCATCTGTGTTCGGTGTCGTGCAACTGACCGAAGACCGCAGCCTTATCGTACATGGCCCCGATGGGCCGACGATCGGTGGCTACCGCAAACTGGGATGTGTGATCCGGGCCGACCTTGATCGACTTGCGCAATTGGCGCCGGCCGACAAGGTTCGGTTTCAGCAATGTTCTGTGGACGAAGCGCGCACGATATGGGAGAAAGAACGGACGCGGCGGGAGGAAGTCCTCCAATGACTACGATTGAGCGACGCGTCGCACTCCAAGAGCGCCCGGTCGGCAGGCCGGCGATGTTCCACCAATGGCGCGCGCTCACGTTTCTCCACTGGTCCGTCGATGCTTCTGCGCTTCAACGGCTGGTTCCCGATGGGCTCACGATCGATACGTTTGAAGGCAAGGCGTACGTCGGACTTGTTCCGTTTACGATGCAAGGGATTCGCCTCAATGGACTTCCAGCATTGCCGGGCTTTCGCTCGTCCCACGAGACGAACGTCCGGACCTATGTCGTCGACGAGCAAGGGATCCCTGGCGTGTGGTTCTTCAGCCTAGATGCGGAGAACCCCGTGTTCGTCGAAGTCGCCCGCGCTTGGTACCACTTGCCGTATGTCCATGCCAGGATGGACGTCGAGCAGGAGCCGGGCACCGTGCGTTACCACAGCCTGAGGCGGTTTGGTGCCCTCGCCGAGTGCCACGTAGAAGCGTCCTTTGAGGGCGTTGCCATGCCAGCCGTGCCCGGGACGCTCGAGTTCTTTTTGGTCGAGAGGTATGTGCTCTTCGCACATTGTCGGGGCAGGCTCAATAAGGGCCGCGTTTGGCACGAGCCCTACCAAATTCAACCTGTTAGCCGGAGTTCTGTAAAGGAAAACCTGATTGAATTTGCACACATCTCGTTGCCAGAAAGCGAGCCGATCGCGCTCTACAGTCCCGGCGTCGACGTCGACGTGTTCCGATTGCAGCCCTGACGAGCCGGTAACCTAGGCCCATGCTTGCGAGCGCGCTTTTGGCTTGCCTGAGCCCTGACTCTTGGGCCTTGCCACAAGACCAGCCACCGATCGTCCCGGAGATCCGCCCAGGAAAGAACGGGCGCGGCCGCGACCCCTGGGTGTTCCGCCTCATCTTCGAGGACCGAACCCGGATGGTGGCAGTCGCCTTGGCGCAAGACATGTGGTACGTCTTCAATCCTGAGACCTGTGCGCCCTACAAGGTCTGGCAGGGGAAGATGGACTTTCGCGGCAAGGTTTGGGACTTTAGCCAGGACAATTCGCGGGCTCAGGGCACTGTGCTTGCCGCCGCTGTCAGCGAGATCGCCACGCTCGGCAACGGAGATCTCGACGACTGGGAGGCCTCTGGCGTGACGTGGAACAACGGCTGGAAGTTTAGCGGCGATGGAGCCACACTGACGAGCCCGTACATTGACCTCGCTGCATGGCAGCGCGTGTTCCTCGCATTCGACGAACAGAGCCGCAAGGGGCGCATCAGTGTTGAAGTTTCGGACGACGGAGGAAGGACCTGGAACGCACAGAAGTTCGCTTCAGCGACGAGCGTGACGAACGACACTGATTGGCAATGGAACTTCAAACTGATCGAAACGCACTCGCCGGTGACGCGCATCCGGTTCGTACAAGCAAACGCGACGCACGCAAAGTCGCTTCGCAATGTCAGGCTGTTCGGCGATCAGCCTGCATGGCTCGACCAGAACGGAGATGCACTGAAGACCGTCTGGCGCGGATATGAGATCAAGGGCGAGACGCAGAGCATCTCGCTCCTCTATGACCTGGTGCTTCCCAGCGGAAACGTTGTAAGCGTCAGACACAGACCCGAGTTCGATGCGGGTTGGAAAGATCCCTCGTGGAGCGAACTGATCTCCATCCATGGGCTCCGGACCGGTGACGTCGTGTTCTACTCTCCGCTCGAGCCGCTCGGCCGTCAGCGGTCTGTCTTCCTCCCCGACGGCTCTCGAAGGACCGACGCATCCCGCTGGCCGTTTGCGGTGGCGAAAGATGCGGACGTGCTCGTCCGCTATGAGGGAGGATAGTTTGATCACCAGCCTCATTCTTGCGGTCGCACTGCAGCAGCCGGTCACGACACCAGGCATCACCGTCTGGGTGTGGGACGTCAGCGGAATTCTTACTCGAATGCCGACAGTCGCCGAGGGCCAGACCCCCAACGCCTACTTCGTCTCGCCGACGCTCAACTTGACCGACGTCGTCCCAAGCAGTTATGGCGAGATCAGAGACACCTTCGTCGGTCGCGCGTTCGGTTGGCTCGAAGTTCCTGAGACCGGCGCCTACAACTTCCGCCTCACCTGTGACGACGGCGCAAGACTCTTCCTCGACGGCAGGCTCATCGTCGACACGGAGTGGGGCGACGCGTTCGTCGCGGACGGCCTCGTTACGCTATCCAAGGGCCGCCACAAGATCGAGGTCCCCTTCTATGAGAACGGCGGTCGCTTCTACGTGAAACTCGAGTGGAAAAAGGCAGGCTCGGACGACTACCAAGTCGTACCGCCCAGTGCGCTGCACAGCGAAGTCGGCCAAACGTTCGTCACAAGCCCTGGAGACAAGCGCTGGTTCTATGAAGAAGATCCACGCCGGCCGGGCGATGGCCGACCGCTGGCGGGGGTCCACCCGTCCTTCGACCTCGAAACCTTCCGCCCGCCCACGTTCACACCGGCAGTAGGTGGGATGACGTTCTTGAAAGACGGACGCCTTGCCGTCTGCACGTGGGACCAGGTGGGTTCGGTCTACATCCTCAGTAAGACCGGCGAAGGCATCGAGGACTACGAGGTCCAACAGTTCGCCACCGGTCTCGGCGAACCCCTCGGGGTCCTCGAACACGACGGCGCGATCTACGTCACCCAAAAGCAGGAAGTCACAAAACTCGTGGACACTGACGGCGATGGCAAGGCGGACCGCTACGAAGCGCTCGCCGCAGGATGGCCGGCCAGCCACGACTACCACGAGTTTTCGTTCAACCTCGTTGCCAAGGACGGTGCGTTCTATGTCGCGACCTCTGTCCCGCTCCGCGGCGGCTGGACCTACTACAACCCCGGTAGTACGTCGGCCTATCCCGTCGGAGGCGTACAAGGCACCATCCTCAAGATCGACTCCAAGTCAGGGAAGTGGAGCGTCTTCGCAAGAGGGCTCCGTACGCCAAACGGCATGGGAATCGGGCCGAAAGGCGAACTCTTCGTCTGCGACAACCAAGGATCTTGGCTCCCCTCGTCGCGCCTGAACCTCGTGCGCGAAGGCGGGTTCTACGGCCACCAAGAGACCCCGGGCGGAAAGGTGCCGACCGATCCTCCCGTTGTCTGGTTCCCTCACGGCGAGATCGGCAACTCTCCGAGCGAACCGATCGCCGTCCCGAGCGGCATCTTTCAGGGCCAACTTCTGGTGGGCGACGTCACATACGGCGGCGTCCAACGCGTCTTCTACGAGGTCGTAGAAGGCGTCCACCAAGGAGCCGTCCTCAAGATGACCCAAGGCATCGAAGCGGGCGTGAACCGCCTCGCATGGGGCCCTGACGGATGTCTCTATGTCGGAGGAATTGGCAGCAACGGCAACTGGAACCACCAGAACCACCGGTACGGCCTCCAACGCCTCAAACCCAACGGTAAGGTGGCGTTCGAGTTCCTCAAGGTCGAAGCCAAGAAAGGCGGCTTCCTCGTCACCTTCACGCAAGACTTCGACCCGGCATCGGTCGAGGACTGGGACGTCATGCAGTACCGCTACGAACTCAGCGAGTTCTATGGCGGCCCCAAACTCGACACACAGCGCTTGCACGTCGGTGAGGTCCAAGTCAGGGGTAGAACTGCGTTCCTTCCGATCGACGGCCTGAAGGAAGGCCACGTCGTCCACTTGCGTTGTGCCGATGCAAAATCGGCTACTGGCGAGTTCCTCTGGTCGACTGAGGCCTGGTACACGCTCAACCGCATCCCCAAGTAGAATCATTGAATGCCGCGGTACGAAATGAGCGACGACGTCTGCAAGGCGTCGACGATCCCGAGCGACTTCTACACCTCGCAAGAGGCGTACGAACGCGCCAAGGACTCCATCTTCGCCAAATCGTGGCAGTACGCGACCCACATCGACAACGTCAAGGTGCCTGGGCAGACCTTCCCGTTCACACTTCTAGAAGGCTGTCTCGACGAGCCGCTTCTCCTCACCCGGGACATGGACGACAAAGTCCACTGCTTGAGCAACGTCTGCACACACCGCGGCAACATCGTCTGCGAAGGAGCGGGCAATGCTAACCACCTCCGATGCCGGTACCACGGGCGCCGCTTCAACCTCGACGGCACGTTCAAGTCGATGCCCGAGTTCGAAGGCGTGGAAGGCTTCCCAAGCAAGGCGGACGACCTGCCGAAGGTCGCCCACGAGATATGGCGACAGTTCGTGTTCACGTCGCTCTCGCCGACGGTCTCATTGAGCGACTACCTGAAAGAGGTCGAGGAACTCTGTGGCTTCATGCCGATCGAGCAGTTCGTGCACGATCCCGGCACCCAACGCGACTACCTTGTCAAAGGCCACTGGGCGCTCTATTGCGACAACTATCTCGAGGGCTTCCACATCCCCTACATCCACGCCGATCTGAATGCGACGCTAAACTACGGCGCGTACCGCACGATCCTGCTCAAGCACGGCAACCTGCAACTCGGTGTCGGTGCGGACGGCGACGAGTGCTTCGACCTGCCGGCAGGTCATCCGTACAAAGAAGAGCGGGTCGCAGCGTTCTACTTCTGGCTCTTCCCAAACCTGATGCTCAACTTCTACCCGTGGGGCCTGAGCATAAACGTCGTTCGACCTCTCGCGCCCGCGCTCACAAAGGTCACGTTCATCCCCTTCGTGTGGGACGAGAGTAAGCGCGCCAGCGGCGCAGGCGCGGCGCTCGACCGCGTCGAGCGCGAAGATGAGGCGGTTGTCGAAATGGTCCAAAAGGGTCTACGTAGCCGGTTCTACGACCGGGGTCGCTTCTCGCCCAAGCGCGAGTACGGCGTTCATCAGTTCCACCAGATGATTGCGGCGGCGATGCCATGAACCGTTGGATCACCATTGGCGCAATCAGCATGGCGATCGCCATCGCCCTTGGCGCCTTCGGCACACACGCCCTTCGAGACACCCTCTCAGACAAGCAACTTGACTGGTGGCACACCGCCCAGCAGTATCAGGTCTGGCACGCGCTCGCCCTCGTGCTCCTGGGACTGCTCCAAGACCGAAACCAACGCCTGGCCACAGCCAGCGCCTGGCTCTTCTTCGTCGGCACTTTGGTCTTCTCTGGCACGCTATACGCGATGGCTCTCGGAGGCCCTACCTGGCTCGGTGCGGTCACCCCGCTTGGCGGAGCATCCTTCATAACAGGCTGGGTCGCCCTGGCAGTCGGGTCCGCGAAGAAGAATCCCTGAGGCGAACCCTGGCGCGCCGACGTCTAGTTACTCTGGAGCACAACGTATGTCCATACCAGGTGCAGAAAAGAAGTTGGCCGCGGGACTTTGCGGGATCCTCATTGGTGGCCTTGGCATTCACCGGTTCATTCTCGGTGACACGACAGGCGGCCTGATCCGAATCGGCATCTCCGTAATCACTTGCGGAGCAGGCGGAATCATCGGACTCATCGAGGGAATCATCTACCTCACCAAGTCCGACCAGCAGTTCGTCGACGAGTACATCGTCGGCAAGAAAGCCTGGTTCTAGAAAAGCCTTTCGGCCATCTCGGCCACGGTTTGATGGTGGTGCTTGGCGACGCTCGCCAGCACCGCCTTCGTCGTCTCAACGTCCAGCGGCAACTGTCGAGGGAAAGTCACATGGTGCTCCCCACGGATCAGCGTCGTCAGCCGCACGTGCTCGTCCGTCTGGCGGGTCACCGCGTATCCCCCGCTGCTCAGGGCGGCGGAGAGTTCCTCTGCGCTCAGATTGGCCGGGATCCTCATGGAACCCTCGCCATGTCCAAACTGAATACCAGTCGCACGGTGGCAGGCCCTGTACCTGGGTCGAAGTGGCAGTCCACCGCGTCCCGCACCATGTCGGCGAGTTGGTCGAACGATGCCGCAGAAGTCACGATCGAAGCCCCCTCGGCCTCGGCGATGTACTTCCCGGATTGCCCACGCACGTGGAAGACGATCTCCTCCATCCCGACCATTCTATCCCTCTTGCGCGCCTGAAAGTGCCAAACTCCCGCAATGCTCGCCGCGCTGCTGACCCTCACAGCCCAACAGCCCGTCTTCACCGACCTCTTCGACGGCAAGACCCTCGACGCCTTCGTCAAGCGCGGTGGCGACGCCGACTACCGCGTCGAGAACGGCGAGATCGTCGGCACGACCAGGCCGAACACCCCCAACACCTTCCTCTGCACCAAGAAGGAGTACGGCGACTTCGGTCTCGAGTTCGAGGTCAAAGTCCACCCCGAACTCAATAGCGGCGTGCAGATCCGCAGCCACAGCGTCCCAGCCTACCAAGGCGGCCACGTCTTCGGATACCAAGTCGAGATAGACCCGACGGAGCGCGCCTACTCCGGCGGCGTCTACGACGAGGCCCGCCGAGGATGGCTCGACGACCTCAGCGACAATGAGCCAGGGCGCAAAGCGTTCAAAAACGGCGAGTGGAACAAGTACCGCGTCAGCGCGATCGGCGACCATATCCAGGTCTGGGTGAACGGCGTAAAGACCGCCGACTTTCACGACGATGTGGACCGCTTCGGCTTCATCGGCCTCCAGGTCCACGGCGTCGGAGACCGAAAGGACCCGATGGAGGTCAGGTGGCGCAACCTGCGCATCTTCGACCTTGGAGTGCCAGGCAAAAACCCGCCAGCAGGCGCCACAGTCCTGCTCGGCGGCCCGCAAGACCTCAAGAACTGGCGCAGGGCCGGCAGTAGCGACGACATAGGCTGGGCCTGGCGCGAAGGCGGATACATGGAGGTCGTCCCACGCACAGGCAGCATTATCTCGCGCCGTTACTACGAGTCGTGCTTCTTGCACGTCGAGTTTGCCGTCGACGAGAACAACCTCGAAGGTCAAGCCAACGGCAACAGCGGCGTGTATCTTCAGGGCCGATACGAGGTCCAGATCCTCAACTCAGCCGGTCAGAAGCCCGCCGACAATATCGCCGGAGGCATCTATCGCGTCAAGGCGCCAGACATCAACATGGCTTTCCCTGCGTATGAATGGCAGACGTACGACATCGACTTCACGGCTCCTAAGTGGGAGGGAGACAAGAAGGTCGCCAACGCTAAGATCACCGTCTGGCACAACGGCGTTATGATCCACCGCAATGTCGAGATCCCTGGCCAAACGGGGAGCGGCCAGCCCGAATTGCAGACACCCGATGGAATCCTGCTCCAAGACCACGGCAACCTGATCCGGTTTCGAAACATCTGGATCGTGCCGAAGTAGGGGAGAAGGGAGTCAGGAGTAGGGAATAGAGGCGCGTCCTAGTTGCTCCCTACTCACTACGGCTTACGCCTGCACTCGGCACTCACATGTGCTCAACAATGTTCTGACCGAACTCCGAGCACTTGACCTCGGTAGCCCCGTCCATCAGCCGCGCGAAGTCGTAAGTCACGCGCTTGGATCCGATCGCGCCTTCGACGCCCTTGATCACCAGGTCCGCCGCCTCGTTCCAACCCATGAACCGGAACATCATCTCGCCGCTCA
>CAZGXW010000012.1:31824-47374 GCA_964529975.1 uncultured Fimbriimonadaceae bacterium | reverse complement strand
CGAATGATACCAGAGCGGGCCACGGCAGCCGAGTGGGACCTGGCTAGGCGTAGTGTTTGACGAGTTTCAGGGCGTCCTTGAACTGTGGGTGGCTGGCTGAGCCAAGCCACTCGTAGACGACGCTCTCGGTGTGGGCAGGTGTACAGCCGAGCGCACGAATGCGCTCCATGCCGATCCTGTGCCTGTCCTCGGTGCGGGCCGTGACGCCGTCGACGCACACGACGACCTCGTTTTGAACCTGACTCACCAAATGGTGGGCCGTCTGGTTGATACAGATGTGGGTCTCGATCCCGACCAGGACAACCTGCTTGCGCTTGAGGCGGCCCAGGGCTTCGTTGAACGAAGCAATGCCGCAGCATGAGAAGGTCATTTTGTCGAGGGCAGACTCGCCGATCAGTTCGGCGAGCGAAGGTTCTGTCCCGCCCATACGCTCGCTGTACTGCTCGGTGGCGAGAACGGGCACGCCGAGCAGGTTCGCGCTGGCGACCAAGAACTTGACTCGGTTTAGCACCTCTGCGCTGCGCCAGCATCCGTCGAGGAAAGTGGGCTGCATGTCCACGACGATCACGACGGAGTCTTCAAGCCGGGCTAGCATGTGCCAGAACTGTACTTCATGGCACCCCCACCCTAACCCTCCCCCAAGGGGGAGGGAACACTAGTTCCTTGCGGGTTGGATCGTGCCGGAGACCTCGCCGAACCCGATCCTGTAACCGTCGCCCTGGGCGTAGGCTCGCATCGTGACCGTGTCGCCGTCCTCGAGGAACGTGCGCTTCTCCTTGGTCTCAGTCAGGACGAGCGGTTCGGTTCCCTTCCAAGCCAGTTCGAGCATCGAACCGAAGGAGCCCTTACTTTCGCCGCTGATCGTGCCGCTCGCGTAAAGGTCACCGAACTCTACGGGTGTGCCGTTCGAGGTCTGGTGTGCGAGTTGCTGGGCGATCGACCAGTACAGGTTCGCCATGTTCGACTCGCAAACGAGTTGAGGCTTCTTCATCTTCTCCGACTTGAGCCAAACCTCAAGTTTCACGTCGAACTGCTTCTTGCCGCCTTGTTTGAGGTGGGGTAAAGGTTCGGGAACCTGACTAATTCCTGGCACGCGGAACGGGTCGAGGGCGTCCAGGGTGACGATCCAGGGCGAGACGCTCGTTGCGAACGACTTGCTGAGGAAGGGGCCGAGCGGCTGGTACTCCCAACGTTGCACGTCGCGGGCTGACCAGTCGTTGACGATCACCAGACCCAGGATGTGGTCCTCTGCGGTGCTGACCGTGATCCGCTTGCCCATCTCGCTGCCCTCGCCCACGTAGAACCCCATCTCGAGTTCAAAGTCCATCTCCTTGGTCGGGCCGAACTTGGGCCGGTCGTCGTTCGGACCTTTCGTTTGGCCCTTGGGGCGGACGATCTGTGAGCCCGTTCCCACCACGCTCGAGGCGCGACCGTTGTAGCCGATCGGAACTTCGCGGTAGTTCGGCAGAAGGGGCGGCTGGTCGGGCCGGAACATCCGCCCTACGTTGCTCGCGTGGTGGATCCCCGAATAGAAGTCGACAAACGCCGGAGGCGGGATGGGAACCTGGAGATTAGCCTTGGAGAGCGGGATCATTGCCTGCTCCAGCAACTTCTTCTTCATGCGGATGTCTTTGGAGCCCTTTTCCAAGAGCGAGAAGACCTCCTTCCGGAGGTCGCGGATCTTCTCGATGTCCAAGTCGATGAAGGAGTCAAGGATCGGGTACTTGCCTTCGTCGAGCACTCCGTGTTCAGCCAGGACACGGAGGTCGAGGGCGAAGCCACCGATAGCGACGACCACGCTTTCGCTGCGACCCTTTGGGGCGGCGAGGCCGAACGGCAGGTTCTGGATAGGAAAAAAGTTGTCCGGGCTGTACTCGACCCAACTCTCGGCGTCCGGGGGAACGACGAACCGGGACATCAGAGCCACCCGATGGCCTTCAGGCCATCGATCGGCTCCTGGTACGAACACGAACCGAACCCACCGAAGAAAAGCCAGAACTCGTCGATGTCCTTCAGGCTCAGTTTGTGGTCGAGCACTTCGATGGTCTGGTTGGTGAACACGAATGCCGCCGGGTCTTGGATGGCGAGGACCTCGTCGACTTGGTCGGTCGAGGCGCTTTGTATGTAGGCCAGCGCGGCGGCGACCATCGCGTTCAAGAAGCCATGCTCGTAAGTGGAGAGGTCGGAGTTGTAGTGGCGCAGCGGCTGGTGCAGCCCGGCTGTAAGTTTGAACGTCGCTTCGAGCCCTGCCGCCTCGGTGATGAACGAGGCGAGGGTGCGGGTGTCGGGAAACTGGTCGGGGCGCACGCCGCCTGTGCGCGCCTTGAGGCCGATGCCGTCGATCTCAGAGGACAACCTGGCCATGACTTCGCCCATGTCGGGCCCCCAGGCGATCTCTGCGTAGACCTCGACGTCGCGCTCGTCGAACCAATTGAAGGCCTTCTTCAGCGCTTTGGCGCAAGCCTCGAACTCCGCTCCTGTCGCGATCTTGACCTCGAACGTGTCGACGTCCCCTTTCTGGAACGCGGGCTTCAAGAGGGCGATGTCCTTCTGGATGCTCTCGTTCGCGGTCGCGCCTGATTCGAGCGGAGTGCCGATCACGGCGAAGTCGACCGATGGATCCTCGCCAGAGTTGGTGTGGGCCTGCTCCAGTTCTGCGAAGCACTCTTCGAGCCTGGAAGTGGGGCACACGAACCGGTTGACCATCCAGGTTTCGTCCGAGTCCAGGACTTCTCCATACTCTTCGAGGGCGGCCCTCATGCCAAGTTCGGCGGGCGGGTAGAGGCCGGCATAGTCGATCGGGTTCTGGAGGAGTCGGCGAAGCGATTCGGTCACGGGCAGAGTCTAGCAGGGCAAGTCGGGCTCGGGGTGACGTGCGGCCCGGTAGAATCGGGTTCAAAATGCGCGTTTTGATCGCGGACGACGACCCCATCATCCGGCTCGACCTCAGGCAGATGCTCGAGAACCTGGGCTATGACGTCGTAGCGGAGGCTGAGGACGGCCAGGCGGCGATCAACCTCGCCCGTGACAGCGAGCCCGACGTTTGCGTCTTGGACGTCAAGATGCCCGTACTGGACGGGATCGACGCGGCCAAGCGGCTTACCGAGGAGCAGATAGCCCCCGCGATCCTCCTAACCGCTTACAGCGATTCCGAACTGATCGACCGCGCGAAGAACTCGGGGGTGTTCGGATATCTCGTCAAGCCCTTCAAGCCGAGCGACCTTGCACCCGCGATCGAGGTGGCGAGGAGCCGCTTCGAACAGAACAGGGTGCTGAACAAGGAGATCTCCTCTCTGCAAGGTCGGTTGGAGGCCCGCAGGTCGATCGAGAAGGCGAAGGGGATATTGATGTCCACGGAGGGCGTCACGGAAGACGAGGCTTATCGAAGGATCCAGCAGCAGTCGATGAACGCGCGGCTGAGTATGAAAGAGGTCGCAGACGCGATCATCATCGCCAAGAGCGTGTAGGGCATACTCGAATCCATGGCCGAGAGGCTTTGGGCTCCGTGGCGGTTCGACTACGTCACCAAGGCTGCCAAGCCGCAGTCGGGCGGCTGCATCTTCGTCGAACTGCCCGCACAAGTGAACGACAGGGAGAACCTCATCCTTTTTCGCGGGGACAAGGCGTTCGTGATCATGAACGCGTTCCCGTACACCAACGGCCACTTGATGGTCGCGCCGTACCGACACACAGCGAACCTCGACGAGTTGGACGACGACGAACTGTTCGAGACGGCGAAACTCGTTGCAAGCGCGGTGAGGTGGTTGAAGAAGGCTTACGATCCGCAGGGCTTCAACGTCGGAGCGAACATCGGCGCGGCGGCAGGGGCCGGGATCCCGAGCCACGTCCACTGGCACATCGTGCCCAGGTGGTCGGGCGACACCAACTTCATGACGACGGTAGGCGACGTGCGCGTGCTTCCTCAATCTCTGCCCGACTCCTACGACCTCTTGCGCAAGATCATCGAGGAGGAAACGGCGTGACGCTTGATAAGATCCGTGCCGACGCGCTGGAGTGCCGCTCTTGCTCGATCGCGGAGAAGCGGAACAACGTCGTGTTCGGCGAGGGCAACCCCCGCGCGCCGCTCGTGCTCGTGGGCGAGGGCCCGGGCGACGAAGAGGACAAGACGGGACGGCCGTTCGTGGGGCGCGCAGGAAAGATGCTCGACCAAGCGCTCGCGGACAACGGGCTATCGCGCCAGGACGTGTACATCTGCAACACCTTGAAGTGTCGCGCGTGCGACTGGATGGACGGCAAGCCGCGCAACAGGCCGCCAACTCCGGAAGAGACCGTCAACTGTCGGCAGTGGCTTGTGCCACAACTGGCCGCTATTGCTCCAAAGGTGATCCTGTGCGTCGGCGCGCCGAGTGCGAAAAACCTCATCAAGCCGGACTTCCGCATCACGGTTGAGCGGGGCAGGTACTTCCCGTGTGAATATGCAAAGGTCGCGATCGCGACCTTGCACCCGGCGTACGTCTTGCGCCAGTCGAGCGCGACGAACGACGGCGGGTATTCGTTGATTGTAAGCGACATCAAACGGGCGTGGGAGTGCGCGAACAAGTTGATGGAGAAGGTCGGCGTATGACGCTCGACGCGCTCTTGGCGACCCTGGAGTCCGCTCCGCTCGTCGCCAGCGTGCAGGCTAGCCCAGGTTCGCCCTTGGCGAACGACGATGTCATGCTGCGGTGCGCTCAAGCGTCGCTGCAAGAGGGCGTCAAGGTTTTGCGCTTGGAGGGCGCCGCCTGCATCTCCAAGATCAAGGGCGAGACGGGAGCGGTCTGCATCGGACTGATCAAGCGGCAGTACGACGGCAGCGAGGTCTACATCACGCCGACGAACGCCGAAGTCGAGGAACTGCTTGAGACGGGGTGCGAGATCGTCTCGATCGACACGACCGATCGCAATCGCCCAGACAACGAGGATTTGGGGGGGCTCATCAAGAAGTGCCACGACGCAGGACGCTTGGTGATGGCGGACTGCGACACGTTTGGAGCCGGCCAGAACGCCGTCAAGCACGGCGCCGACATCTTGGGGCCGACTCTGGCGGGCTACACGCCCGATTCTCGCCTGACCCTCGGCCCGGACTTGGCCACCTTGCAGTCTCTTCTCGATCTCGGCAAGCCGACCCTCGCCGAGGGCCGGTACCAGGACGAGTGGCACATCGAGTCGGCGATGCGCATGGGATCGTGCGGCGTGGTGGTCGGCGGTGCGCTCAACGACCCGGTGAAGCAGACGCGTCGGTTCCTGTCTTCTGCCCAGCGCCATCTGCGCCCTGTCGCAGCGTTCGACCTTGGCGGCACGTGGATGCGTTTCGGCCACTTCAGTGCGGCGTGGGAACTCAAGGAGTCCGACTGGGTGTCGATGCCTGCAACGCACACGGAGAGGCTCGACTGGATGAACGGCAAGGTCTCGAGCGCGCGGGTCGATCGTGCGGGAGTCTCGAGTGGTGGGATCATCGATCCCGTGTCGGGACAGGTCGTGAGCGCAAAGGAGACCATCCCTGGCTTGGAGAAGGCGTCACTGAAACTCGACGCCGAGACGTTTGCGATCAACGACGGCCTTGCGCAAGCGTGGGGGCACGCGTGCTATCCGCTGTTCGCAGGAAAGAGCGTGGCGACGCTGGCTCTTGGCACAGGTGTTGGGACAGGGTTCGTTCACAAGTACCAGTTCGTGCCGGTGACGCGCGGGTTTCCAAGCGGGATCAACGACCTCTACACGTCGAGCGGGCAAACGGTCGAGGCGCTTTGTGGCGGGCTGGCGCTCGGAAAGGACCCCGATTCGGAGGCTCGATCAGTTGCGATCGCGGCCGCCCGCGAGGCGGTCCGGATCATCGAGTCGGTCTATGCGCCCGAGATCATTGTCGTTTCGGGCGGCGTGGGGCTGACAGAGTGGATGCTGGAAGCACTCGTCGACGGCATCGTCCAGCCAACGCCGTTTGGTCACGACGCGGGGCTGTACGGGGCCGCTGCGCTCGCGTTGTTCCCTCCGAGGGGCGTGTTCGCGTGAAGGTCGCGGTCGTGGGTTGTGGACTGATGGGGTGTTGCACAGTGCGCGAACTTGCGCTTCGCGGGCATGATGTCACGGCGTTCGAGCAGTTCGAGCACGGGCACGTGATGGGCTCTTCGCACGGCGAGTCGCGCATCGTGCGCAAGGCGTATCCGGACGCGTTCTTCACCCAGATCCTGCTCGAAGGGTATCCGCTCTGGCACGAACTGCAGGCGGAGAGCGTGCGCCCATTCCTGCACGAAGTCGGGCTCGTTTACTTCGGCGCCGCGAAGGACCCTGCGATCGACAACCAGGTGAAGGCGTTGAAGAAGCTCAAGGTCAAACACGAGGTGCGCAAGCCGAAGGACGTTGCGTTCACGCTCGCCAAGAACGAGGTCGGCGTGTTCACTCCCGAGGCGGGGTGGGTTCATCCGCCCACCGTCATGGCGACGCTCCGCCATACGGCTGCAAAGCGAGGGGCGAAGTTTGTGCGGAAGAAGATCGAGTCGCTGTTGGAACTGCGCGACTTCGACCGCGTCGTAGTCACCGCTGGCGCGTGGGTGCGCGACTTTGCGGACTTTCCTGTCTCGGTCAGGCAGGCGACGTTTGCCTATGTCGTCGGCGAGTACGAGGGGCCCGTGTTCATCGAGGCTCACGCGGGGCAGGTCTACGGTTTCCCGAACGAGCCTGGAAACCCGACGTTCAAAGTCGGGTGTCACGACCTGTTGCGCGAGATCGACCCGGACGAGCCCCGCGGGGGCCCCGACCCGGCGGCGATTGAGGTGATCCGTGACTTCTGTCGGCGGCGCATGTCGATGAACGAACCCCGCCTTGTAAACGTCATGACGTGCCTGTATACGCGCACGGCTGACGAGGACTTCATCTTCGCGAAACTCGACGCGCGCACCGTCGTTGCGAGCCCGTGCAGCGGTCACGGCTTCAAGTTCGGGCCTTGGGTCGGACGCCTGCTCGCCGACGTGAGCGAGGACAAGGCTGACCTCGCGGACTGGCCGCGGTTCGCTCCATGAGCGTCTTCGATCTTGGGCTTTGCTGGATCAGGCGCGACCTGCGCCTTTCCGACCACCGTGCGCTCGCCGAGGCGACGCGGCAGTGCAAGCGTGTGGTCGTCGTGTTCGTGTACGACACTGTCATCTTGGATTCGCTCGCCGACAAGTCCGACAAGCGCGTGTCGTTCATCTCGCGATCGCTCGACGAAGTGCACGAAGGGCTCGCGAAGCGCGGGGGCGGCCTCATTGCTTTGCACGGCAATCCGATCGACTTGATCCCACGCCTCGCACACCAGTTGGAGGCGCAGGCGGTCTTTGCAAATCACGACGACGATCCCTACGCCTTGTCCCGTGACAAGCGAGTCAAGCGCGATCTAGGGCCGGTCGAGCTTTTGACCTTCAAGGACCACGTCGTCCTCGAACGCACCGAGGTCCTCAATCAGGCTGGAGGCGTGTACAAGTCGTTCACTCCTTATCTCGAAGCCTGGCGGTCTCGCTTGCGCGAGGAAGATCTCGTCGAGCACAAGCCAGACTTGACCCGAATCACGTCCGCCGCAGAACTGCGGGTTGCTGCCGGAAACCTCGCTCTGGGAAATGTCGGGTTCTCGAAAGCGCCGCTTGTTGTCGTGCCTGGAGAAAGGGCGGCAAACAAGACTCTCGCGGCCTTCATGAAGCGAGCAGGCGACTACGAGCGCAACCGCGACTTCCCCTCTCGCGGTGCAACGTCTGGCTTGAGCACGCACTTGCGGTTCGGAACGGTCTCGATCCGCGAGGTGTTCGCAGCGGCGCAAGAGGCGCGAGCCGTGAAATGGGAGAGCGAGATCGTCTGGAGGGAGTTCGCGCACATGCTGCTGGCCAACTTTCCGCACATGGCGACCAAGTGTTGGGACGAGCGGTACGACAAGATTCATTGGCCAGGGACGGACAAGCACTTTCGCGCATGGAGCGAGGGACGTACGGGCGTGCTCATCGTCGATGCAGCAATGAGGTGCCTCAATGAGACTGGGCTCCTGCACAACCGTCTTAGGATGGTCGCAGCGAGTTTCCTGATCAAGGACCTGCACGTCGATTGGCGACTAGGCGAACAGTACTTCGCGGCGAAACTCCTCGACTACGACCTGGCGAGCAACGTCTACAACTGGCAGTGGTGCCTGGGAAGCGCGCCGAGCGCGCAACCCTACTTCCGTGTGTTCAACCCGGTCCTGCAAGCCGAGCGCTACGATCCCGACGGAGAGTTCGTGCGCAAGTGGTGCCCCCGCGAACGACCGAACCCGATCGTCGACCACTCTGTCGCCGGACCGAAAGGCGTCGCCCTGATCCGAGCGGCCCTGGGGGAGGCATAATCCCGCCGTGTCGCCCGCTGGCCACCGTTGGTACTTCTTCATCCTATGGGTCGCTCGGCACATCTTGTTGCGCTTCTTTAGCGGCGGCCTCAAGATCATCGGCCGTTCAAACGTGCCGATGACGGGGCCAGTCATCCTCGCACCTAACCACGTTTCGTTCTTCGATCCTCCGGTGGTCGCGTGCGGTTCGCCTCGCGCCCTGACCTTCCTGGCGAAAGAGGAGTTGTTCAAGCCGCCGGTCTTCGGACCCTTGATCAGGAGCGTCAACGCGTTTCCCCTAAAGCGCGGCGAGGGCGACACCTCTGCAATGCGGCTCGCGCTGCAAAAACTCGCTGAGGGGCATTGCCTTATCATGTTCCCGGAAGGCACTCGTGGCGACGGGAAGACCCTTGGACCGATGCAGAGCGGTGTGGCGATGCTCGCCAAACGCTCCGGCGCAAAGGTGGTGCCTGTCGGCGTCTATGGAACCCACAAGATCCTCCCAAAGGGGCGAAAGTTGCCTCGCTTTTCGCGGCTCCGCGTCGCCTATGGTGAACCGTTCACCTACGCGTCGGTCGCCGTGTCCGACGACGAGAAAGTCAACCGCGCCGCGTTCTCAGCCCGTTTGGAACAGGGGATCGTCGAGCAGTGCCGGATCGCGGGGCTCGAAGTCAAAACCGCGACGACACGCGAAGGCCCACCAACACCTGGTGCTCCCGGAACATAAACCGGAACGAACTCCCTCGCACGGGGCTGAGGTCGAACCCTGCCGTCAAGTGCGAAGAGTCATGCTCGGCAAACACTGAGACGACTTCAGTAAATGGAATCGTGACTCCTGCAAACAACGCGCCTTCCGGCCGAGTCCAAAAACCAAACGTGAACTCTGTCGGGATGTCTTGGTTCTGCGGCGCCGTGTTTCCAAAGCGATAGGTGACAGCCATGTAAAGCGCTCGCCCGCGCTGCGTCACCCCCAGCGCGTCTTGGACGCCAAGACTGATGCCAGGCACGAAATCGATGATCGGGACCGTGTAGTTGTAGCTGAAGTCCAGGCTGTTGGTCATCCGATCGTCGTTGAGACTCTCGCCTGTGAACTCGATGTCCCACGACTGCCCGATGCCGATTCCGATCCACCCCTGCGTGTTGTCGCGGGTCGGCTCCGTGACGATCTCGAGGCGAAAGGCCTCGCTCAAGATCTTCTTGCCGAGAGGAATGTGCACGAGCCGATCGGCGAAAGCCGACGTTGCGAACAGCAGGGCGGTGAGGACTGCCAGGGTTCGCACGAGTCAGACGATACCCCGACCCACCGTCCTCTCCAGTGTCGCGCGCATGATGTCGCCGGTCTGGGCAGAGACGGTGAAGACGAGCGCCTCGCGATAGACCCGCTGCGCAGGGTGGTCGACACTGTTGGCAGCGCCGCTGTGGGCCGTAACCCCAGCGTGCGCGCACCGAACGGCGAGATCGATCGCCCAAGCCCGAATTCGGAGTTTCTCGTCAGTCGTGGCCTCCTCATCGCCCGAGGACTGCGCCTCGATCATCTGCCGCTTGCACTCGCCAAGTTCCGCGGTGAGCGCTCGGTGGGCGTCCTCTATGAAAGCAAGGCCCTTTTTTTCGAACGCCGTGAGGAGTTGATCGAGCCCTGCGCGGGCACAGCCCAGGGCGAAGAACCCCTGCAAAGCAATGTTGATCATGTCGTTGTTCTGGATCCAGCCTGACGGCTTGATGAACGCGGTCTGATCAAGACGCAGGAAGAACTGCGACAGGCTGGCCGTCACCGTCTGGGGAGACTCCATTGCGGCGAGCCTCATCACAGGGCCAAAGGTGATTCCTGGGGAGTCATGGAACGGAACGATGCCGAAGACGGCTCGCCCGTCTGGCAAGGACGCGCCGATCAAGAACTCATGGAACAGACCATAGCCTGTCACCCAGGGAACCGTCCCATCGAGCAAGTAGCCGTCATCTACTGGTGTTGCAGTAAGAAGCGGCGGGCCCGGGCGACGCAACTGGCTGAATCCGATTCCGATCAGCCTCTCGCCGTTTCCCATCGTCGGCAACACCTTGCGGCGCAAAGCGTCGTTCTCTCCCTTGGCGATCATGCTCACCGCGCTTTGGTGCTGTGTCTGCAAGAAGGCGAGAGAGCCGGAATAGCGCGCCACCGACTCCTGAAACTCTCGGAACATCGGCTCGTCGAACCCGGGCCCGCCAAACTCGTCGGGCCTGCGCAGGGCCATCAAGCCACGGTCACAGAGGCCTTGCATGGCCCATCGCAAGGCCTCGACGTCCCGGTCGATCTCGTTGGCGCGAGGAGCAACTTCGTCGCGCAGGAAGGCTACCGCGTTCTCTAGGATTTGCTCGTTCGTCACTCGCACCATCCCGGCGCGAACCTCTTCTCTGGGTCGAACACGCGCCTCGCGCTCTCCTCGTACTTGCTCACGTCTTGTCCCGATCGTACTCCGCCTGGGCCGATCAGCCACGCTTCGGTCGGCAGTTCTGGACGCGACTTGCACCACACGGTGCAGGATGCTGCGTCCACAGCGATGCAGGCGTTCGAGCGCAGCGCATCGAAGTCGGTGCGCAACGATCGCGCAATGAACGCAGGCGTCTCGTTCGAGAGCACGTCGACGCTATGCTGTGGAAGCGCGCGAATGGGAAACGTGCGAAGGATGACCTTCAAGATCACGCCGAGCGTCCCGCGCGATCCAACGAAGAGTTTGTGGACGTCATAGCCCGCGACGCTCTTGACGGCCTTACTTCCACACTTCGCCGTCGTGCCGTCAGTGCGGAGTACTGTCATGCCAAGCGTCCAGTCGCGCGGACCGCCGCACTGCGCAGTGAGACCGTGGGGGAGGTTCGTCGCGAGCAACCCGCCAACCGTGCCGTGAAGGCCTGAGATTGGCGCCGGCAAGTCAGCAGCAAGCGGAAGGCACTGCCCATGTAGGGCTAGCACATCCTGCAGTTCCACGACGGGCGTTCCAGCCCACACCTCGACCACCTGGTCCGCGACATCGTGGGTGATCACGCCGCTGTGATCCAGGGTCGAGAGCGTTTCGCCATCGAACGCCGGCAAGACCCACGACCTTGTGCCTTGGCCCACGATCCTCCCTTGACCTAGGCCGACGATCTTTTCGCGAAGGATAGTCAACTCGCGGCGCCCCTCCACCGACGCATATGCTCGACGCAACCCTTCTGGTCAGGAATCACCTTGCAGGGATTGCACAAGGGGCTTGCGAAGAACGCGCGCTTGACGTCTTCCTGCATCCGCATGTCCTCTGGATCGAACATGAGTTTCAGCAAAGACGACTTTTCGACGCCGATCCCATGCTCACCGCTTGCACTCCCGCCAATCGCGATGCACTTGGCAATGACCTTCTCGCCGGCTGCCACGACGGCCTCGATCTTTCCTTCTTCCCGGTCGTCGAAGTAAAAGATCGGGTGCAGGTTGCCGTCTCCGGCGTGGAACATGTTCCCCACTCCGAGCCCGTGCTCCCTTGCCACTTCATAGACGAACTCCAACATCTCGGGTAGCCGAGACCTGGGAATGACTCCATCGTGCGTCACGATCGTCGGCGCGAGGCGACCCATCGCCCCGATCCCTTTCTTTCTCGCGGTCCACAGCCTCGCTCTCTCAGATTCGTCCTTGGCGACGTCCACGCGAAGCGCACCCAACTGCTTGCAGACTTCGACGACAGTTGCGATCTCGCTGTCCGCAACGTCTTGGGCGCCGTCGCATTCGATCAGAAGCAGTGCCTTCGTCCCGGGCGGCACGTCGAGAGGAAACGCCGCGAGCACGGCCTTGAGACAACCTTCGTCGATCATCTCGAGCGCGGCGGGAATCGTGCCCGTTTCGATGATGCGGGCCACGACCTCGGTCGCCGATCTGGTGTCGCCAAACGATGCGAGGGCAGTCTTGACGCAAGCGGGGTTGGGAGTAAGCCTCACCCAAGCCTCCGTCACGATGCCCAGCGTTCCTTCCGAGCCGACCACACACCCAAGCAGGTCTAGCCCGGGGATGCCAGGGACGCGACTTCCGATGGTAACGATGTCTCCCTCCGCGTCGACCATCGTGACTTGCAGCACGTGCTGCACCGTGACTCCGTACTTCAGCGTGTGCGGACCGCCAGAGTTCTCTGCGATGTTTCCGCCGAGGGTCGAGACCGTTTGGCTCGACGGGTCGGGCGCGAAGTGAAGCCCATCGGATGCGACCGCCCGCGTCAAGTGAAGGTTCACCGTTCCCGACTGGGCGAGTAGGCAGAGGTTCGCGACGTCGACCTGAAGGATGCGGTTCATGCGCTTGGTCGAAACGAGCACTCCCCCGATCGCAGGCAAGGCTCCACCGCTTAGCCCCGTGCCTGCTCCTCTTGGCGTGAAGGGAACGCCGTGCGACAGGCACCACCTCACGACTTCCTGGACTTCGGCCGTCGAGTCGGGCATGACCACGCACGCGGGAGGGCTCTTGTCCACCGTGTAGGCGTCGCAATCGTACGCCTTCGCGACGGCTGCCCCGGCCAGGACGCGGTCAGGGCTCAGGATCGCCTGGAGTTCCTCGACCATGCGCGCTTCGGACGGGGACATGGCCTGAATGTACCGGCACCGCAGGCCAGTGCTGTAATCTCTCGCCGATGTTCGTCACGCTGGAAGGGCCAGAGGGCGCAGGAAAGAGCACGGTGCTTCGGGCCCTGGCCGAACGCCTGCGCGAGGCAGGGAGAGACGTTGTGACGACACGCGAGCCCGGATCGGGCGAGGTAGGAGCCGCCGTCCGAGAGATCTTGCTCCACGGTGAGGCGATCGATCCGATGACCGAACTGTTCCTGTTCTTGGCCGACCGGGCCGAGCACGTCGCAAAGACCGTCAGGCCGGCGCTTGCCAGAGACCAAGTCGTGCTCTGCGACCGCTACGCCGACTCGACGCTGGTCTACCAAGGTTACGCGCGCGGGCTTGACCTCGCCAAGATCCGTGGCTTGAACGAACTCGCGACCGGTGGGCTCAAGCCCGACCTGACGCTTTTGCTCGACCTCGACCCGGAAGTCGGAGTCGCCAGAGTCAGCGACAAAGACAGACTCGATCGGGAGCCGATTGAGTTCCACGCCCGCGTCCGACAAGGATTCCTTGCAGAGGCTTCCCGCGATGCTGACCGCTGGCGCATCATAGACGCCTCGATGCCGCTCGCCGAAGTCATCGAGGTGGCTTGGCGGGTGATCATGAGCCATCCGTGTTACGTCAACGTTTGAACCAGGGCGGAACGCCCGGACTTCGCTTGCGGTAGAACAGGTGCCCAACCCATGCTTTGTGCAGCCCTCACATCGATCCTCCTCCAATCGGGCAGTTCGGCCACAGGAGCACCTTCTGCGATCGAACGCAACAAGGCGTTCGTGGCTAGAGCCAAGGGCATGACGGTCGAGTACACGGTGACGGACACAAGGGCGAAGGAGACAGGCAAAGCCAGGATAGAGATCTACAACCCGGCTTTTGAACGATTTTCGATCGAGTGGGGTGGGGAGCGGTTCCGCTACTTCCAGTCCCTCTCCGGCGGGATCTCCATTCGCGACGACTGGAAAGCCTACGCCGAGAACTACGCGCTCCCTCGCTACGGAATGGTGCCAGAGACAATGACGGGTGCGGCGTCATACGGCTATCCGATGTTTATGTTTGCGCCGTCGCTCGACAAGATCTATCCAAACTCGCAGCAAACGGGCAAAGGACAAGAGTCGATCCGCGGAGTCCAGTGCGACAAGGTCACTGTCGGGCCGCCAGACAACGAAGGCAACAACAGCACGTTCTGGATCGACAAGGACGGGCGCGTGCTCCGTTGGGTGCGCGTTTCCTCAGCACAGGGCCAGACGTTCACCACGGTGTTTGATATCACGAAGTACGAGGGCACCGCGTCGAACAACCCAGGCCATTACACCTCTGGACTCCCGCTCGGGTACGTGCCCTACTCGATCCCGCTTCCGCGGACACGGCCCGTGCAAACCGGTGAGAAGGCCCCGCTTGGCTCTTGGTTGGACGTGAGGCGCGGATCAAAGGTGAACGTCGCCTCCAACAAGCCTGTGGCGATCGTGTTCACCGATCCCGACTGTTTGGTCTGCGCCAAGATCGAGCCGTTTTTGGCATCCCTCCGACAACAACTCAAGGCCAAAGGCTGCTCGCTCGTCGAAGTTTCGCTCGGTACGAAGCGACCGAACACCGACCGCAAAGACAAGGATCGAACGGTCGTGTGGGACAGCGACGGCGCGATCGAGGCGAAGTTCGGGACGATCGGCACGCCGTTCTTCTTCGTAGTCGACAAAGAGGGGATGCTTGTGCGAGGCTTCCAGGGCTACACAAAGGAACTGGAACCGAAGATCTCCCAGACACTTCTCAGCGCCTTCGACCCAGACTAGACGGACAGGACGCGCTCGGCCAGGATCAGGGCGACGAAGTCGTCGACCGGTTCAGGCGGCACTTGCATGGTGCTCGGCAAGAGCCTCCGCCATCCCCGGCGTTGGTGGTGGTGCCAGTATCGTTCGCGTGCCTGGAGAGTCGTGTCTTTCTCGTCGACGACGAGGATTCCTATCGACGGCTGCCAGTCGCGCAGTTGCTTGACGACCTCGGTCGACTTTGTCCCGCTCCCAACGATCACCATGGAGAAAGGCTGCTCTTGGGCCGCCTTTTGGACGCAAGACATCAAGTCCTCCGTCTTGACCACGCTTCGCCAAAGGAGTTCGACCTTGCCCTCAGAGGTCCGCTTCGCGACCACTACTCCGCACTTGGCGTTGCCTGGGTCGATTGCCAAGACCGTCTTCTCGCCGGTGCCGTTCATCGAAGCCTGATGTCCAACACCAATTGGTCCCCGGCCTTAGTCAGTTGCGCGGCATGGAACCGCACGGAGATCGTGCGTCCCGTCGCGACGATGTCTCCAACGATCTGCTGGATCTGCTCCTGCGAGATCGAACCGATCTCGGTCAGCCGGCCGGTCGCAGGAACCATCCCATCGCGGATCGCGCGCTGTCGGACGTCGGTGCCTATGAATCCTACAAGCGCTTCCGTCACTCCCTGGACACCCAGCCGCCCGTCGATGCGCGTCTCGATGATGAAGTCGCCTTCTTCGTAGACGACCTTGTTCGGCACGATGTCGACGTCGACCGCGACCGTGTCGCCTCGGAAGAAGTTGTACACGGCCCGGACGACGATCAGCAGTTCGTCTTCCTTTGCCACAAGCGCGTTCAACGCCTGGTTGAACTGCGTCTCTGCGGTGACCAT
>CAZGXW010000012.1:8275-31724 GCA_964529975.1 uncultured Fimbriimonadaceae bacterium | reverse complement strand
TTGCCTCCTTCGAGGCCTGAGCGAGTTTTGCCTGCTCCTCGGCAAGCTTCGACTTCTGTTCTTCAAGTTGCTTGTTCGTCGAGCCGAGTTGCCTGCGCCCCGCTTCCAGGTCGCCCTGAGTGGTCGACAACTGCCCCTTTGTCTCGCGCAACTGTCGCTGGACGTCCGTTCCCTCCGTAAGCCAGATGCGAACTTGCTCGCTGAACAAGGAGAGCACGACGATCGTGGTCAGCGTGATCAGCATCCCCGCGATCGCCGTCGTCAGGATCGCCGTGTGCTTGGGACGCAGTTTGCCGATGCGCAGGCGCTTCTTTCCAAGCCTGCGGCCAAGCCAGTCACCGACCGCTGCCACGACGCCGCTGAGCAGCACAAGCAGCACGACGACCCAAATACTGACGTTTCCCACTACCTGTTCCGACGATGGATCAGCACAATTGCGACCACCAGGCCGATCACGATCGGTGTAAAGGATGCCACAAACGGGGGCACCCGCCCGCCTTGGGCCATGATCGACATCGCATTGGCCAGCATCATATAGCCAAAGATGATGACGACGCTGAGGGCGAATCCGGTGGCCGTCCCGGCGCGGTGGTTGCGGATTCCCAGCGGCGCACCCACAAGGCCGAACACCAGCGCGGCCAGAGGAAGCGCCAGTTTGTTCCAGTACCCGAACTCGAGATTGGCGACCTGCTTCTTGCTGTAGCCCGGCTGAGACTTCTCCCGGTCGATCTGCTTTTGCATCTGCGCCATGCTCAGTGCGTCCAGTTCCTTCAGGGCCTGGGTGATCAAGTCGTCCGGCGTCACGTCCGGGTTCGGCACCTCGGTCGGCAAGGCGGGGCCGGCGAACTTGAACTCCACCCCCGACTTGCGCACGAGAACGGACCCTCCGGCTGGCATCGTCCACTTCTGCTCGTTCTCGAACTGCATCTGCGGCGAGAACACGATCATCTCCTCGACGCCATGTTTGTCGTAGATGACCAGCGTCACGCCCCGCAACAACTTGTTCGCGATGTCGAAGTCCCTTGCGACCAGCAACATTTGGATCGTCCCGTCCTTATAGATTGGACGGGACGTCGACTGCTCCTTCCTGTCGCGGACGTTGTTCTCTAGATCGATCTTGATCTGCAGCGCCTTGTACGTCGCGCCTGGCACGATCAACTCAGAGAACGAAAGGGCGAGCAGGAACACCGCAAACCCGAACGCAGCGACCGGGGCCATGATGCGCCATAGGCTGATCCCGCCCGCGCGCATGGCGACTACCTCGCTATCGCCGCTCAAACGCCCAAAGGCGAGCAAGGTCGACAGCAGCATCGACATCGAAAACGTCTTGGCAATGACGCCGGGGAGCAGGTACGCCAACAGTTGCGTCGTCTTCCAAATGTCGGCGCCGCTCGCCAGATAATTCGTGATCTGGAACAAGAATTGTCCGGCGCTGATCAGGACTGTGAAGATCGCTACGCCGAAGAGCCACGGGCCGAAAAGCTCGCCGATCACCAAGCGATCAATGCGCTTCACTGCCGCCTTCCGTCGAACCCTTGCCCCAAATAGTGCCGCTTGACGAGTTCGTTCGACTCGATCTCCTTTCGGTCTCCCTGGGCAATGATCTTCCCGTCGATCAAGATGTAGTTCCGGTCTGTGATCGAGAGCGTCGCCGCCACGTTGTGGTCCGTGATCAGAATCCCGATCCCCTGCCTGCTCAATCGAGAGATGATGTGCTGCAATTCCTCGATCGTCACCGGGTCGATCCCGGTAAACGGTTCATCGAGCAGGATGAACTTCGGCTCTGTCGCAAGTGCCCGCGCAATCTCCACGCGCCGCCTCTCACCGCCCGAGAGCACCCGACCTTTCGAGTCCTTGATCTTCTCGATGTGCAGGTCTCGTGTGAGTTCCGCGACTTTGTCCTCGATCTCCTTCCTCGGTTTGCCTGCAGCCTCTAACACCAGGCGGATGTTGTCCGAGACGGAGAGGTTTCGAAACACGCTCGTCTCCTGGGCGAGATAGCCCACGCCAGCCCGAGCGCGCTTGAACATCGGCCAACCGGTCACCACCTGGTCGTCGAACGAAACGCTTCCCTCGTTCGGCTGGATCAGTCCGGTGACCATGTAGAACGTCGTCGTCTTTCCCGCCCCGTTTGGACCCAAAAGCCCGACGACCTCTCCCTGGTCGAAACTGAACGACACGCCGTCGACGACGCGGCGGCCCTTGTACGCCTTGACCAGACCCTGGGCCGTGATCTTCATTCGCCGCCGCCTTTCGCCTTCACGCTACCGATCCCGGACAACACTTTCTTGATCGTCGAATCCTCATTCATTTCGATCGTCACCCACGACGCGTTCATCATCAACGCATAGGGGTTCCCCGTCGCTGGCGTCGTCTCCACGTCGCCCACGACGTTTCCATCCAACCGAAGGATCCGAGTCGTACCGTCGTAAGTCATTCGGTCCGCGTTCAAAGTCACCACCTGTCGGTTCACGCCTGAGGAAACCTTCTGCTTTGAATCGACCTTGATCGCCAGCGGCCCCTTGACGTCCGCCGACTTGAACGGGTTGTTCGAGCCAGAAGTCTGGTCTAACAACGGCAAAGTGAACACACCGCTCGGAGCGCGCAACTCGAGCAACCGATCCACCGTCTCCGAAACCACGTGGTTCGAGAACAGGAACGGAACGGAAAACACAACGCGCGACTCGTCTCCAACTTCGTTTAACGAGACGCTCTGGCTCTCTAAGTGCGACTTGATCGACGTCGCTCCACCGCTCGAAGTGCTCGTCACATCGAACAACGCGTTCCCCACCAGGCTGCCCGTCTTGATCCGGAACGAGCCCGCTCCCGTCCGCGCGGCCGTGCCCTCGACCCGGTTCGCGGAAAACACCAGGCCCTGCTCCTTCGAGTACCCGCGTACAGGCCGGCCCGTCGCCTCGAAGGCCACGTCGCCGTCAGGCTCGAAAGACGTCAGCGCGCTCTCGACGTCGTAGACCTTGAACCCGCCCTTTTTGTCGTCGAGCAGCACGTACTTCTGCGCCGTCTGCTGCCAGGCAAACGCGATCGCGCAGCATCCTGCGGCCAACACCAGCAAACTCCGTTTCGCTTTCATTTTCCAAACCTGTCGGGCGTGCCGACCCTCTCCAGACCAGGCGTAGCGACCAGTCTATCGTAAGGGCCGCTCGTCCAGTCCGCCGAGGACACCATCACTCGCCCCTCTGCCACGACCAGCGCCGATTGCTCGTCGTACGTCACCCGCTCCGCCGTCAGGCGGATCTTTTCGTTTTCAGCCGTCACCGTCACGTGACCGATCAAGACGAGGCGCCCCGTCGACGTGTCCGCCTCGCCAGAGTCCGCTGTAAAGCGGCTCTGAACAGCGTCGCCCTTCAAGAGTTGCCCTTGGACCGCTTGCACGATCGCACTGTGGCCGTCCTCGCCCTCAATCCGGACGCTCGACCTCTGGGCCTCCATCGTCCAACGCCCCGGCAGGGTCCCCTCAATCGGACCAAGTTGGATCGCCGTCGCCTTGGACTCCTCCACGGGCCTTTTGTTTGACGCCGAGGACGAGTCCCCCGGGCCGCAACCGACGGCCAGGACGAACGCGATCAGGAGACCACAGGCAGTTCTGATACGGCACCTCGCTTGGCGAACCGGCCTTTGTGCCGCCCCGCTAACTGTCCACACGCAGCGGCAATGTCGTGCCCTCGTTCGACGCGCTCCGTCACGTTCACTCCGTGTGACTCCAACCGGCGCCGAAAGGCACGCACCCGCTCACGGTTTGGACGTGCGAACCCCTGCTTCGTGTCCACTGTGTTGAACGGAATCAGGTTCACCACGGACGGAAGTCCCTTTACCAGCCGGGCCAAGGCGTCGGCCTGCTCCGGTGTGTCGTTGACCTTGTCGATCAATAGGTACTCGAACGTCACCTTTCGTCCGGTCATGCGGGAGTAGTCCCGCATCGCCCCGACCACCACCTCCACCGGCCACTTGTGGTTTACGGGCATCAGCCGGTCGCGGACCTCGTCGAAAGGAGAATGGAGCGAGAGTGCCAAGTGGATAGGAAGTCGCATCTCGCCCAACTTTTCTATCTGCGGGACGAGACCGACCGTCGAAACCGTCATGTGCCGATAGCTCAGCCCGACCTCGTCGTGGAGCAGCGCCATCGCCTTCACCAGTTGGTCAAGGTTAAGGAGCGGTTCGCCCATCCCCATGAATACGACGTGGCCGATCCGCTTCGAGGAGAGCGACTGCAACAACAGGTACTGCGCGACGATCTCGCCCGCCGACAGGTTTCGGTCGAAGCCGCCCAGCCCAGTTGCACAAAACGTGCAACCCATGGGGCAACCAACTTGGGACGACAAACAACAACTCACGCGGTCTTCGAAAGGAAGCAGCACGCACTCGAAGACATCCCCGTCGCCTCCGTGAACGAGCAGTTTGTCCACATCGTCCGAAGACCTCTGGTGCTCCGCAACAACCAAAGGGTTGACGACGTGGGTCTCCGCCAGCCGCGCCCGGAGCGCAGCGGGCAGGTCCGGCATTTCCTCAAACGAAAGCGCCGCCTTCTTGTAGATCCAGCTCGCCAACTGACGACCCCGGTAGGCGCGTTCGCCCAGACCGACCATCAGGGCTTGAAGTTCGGCAGAGGTGAGTCCGACAAGGGGGGTGGGGGGCGCTCCCAAGGCCCAAAGTCTACCAGCGGGCCTTGAAACTCCCCGGCGCCCAAGACCGGTATAAGAAGGGCCTGTGCCAGCCACTCTCAACTTGAAGTCGGCTCTCTTGCTGTTCCTCGTCGTGTTCGGCGGCGTGTTCGGCGCGCTCTGGCTGGATCGCAGGCTCGGACAGCCCGTCGGCAACCTCATCCAGAGGCCCGCGAGCGGCGGCCCCGCGCTCCAGGCTGACGGCACCCAGTTCGACTTCACGGCCGCCGCCCAAAGGGTCATGCCGAGCGTCGTCAGCATCGACGCCGCCATGAACTACGTGTCCTTTATCGGCGAACCTCGTCTCACACCCACTGGCAGCGGCTCAGGAGTCGTCGTCCAGGCCGACGGTTACATCGTCACCAACGCACACGTCGTCCGAGACCCCGTCAACAGGGGCAGGGTCATCGGGGCCGACGTCGTCAAGGTCCGCACGAGCGACGGCAAGGGCTACGACGCCAAGATCGTCGGCATCGATCCAACCAGCGACCTTGCAGTGCTCAAGGTCGAAGGCGCGAGCCTCACCCCGGCCACCTTTGGCGACAGCGAGTCGATCCAGGTCGGCGACTGGGTCATCGCCGTTGGCAACCAACTCGGCTTCGACAACTCCGTCAGCGTCGGAGTCGTCAGTAGCAAGAACCGCTGGCTCAACGGCGAAGAGTCCGTCCTCATCGACGCCATCCAGACCGACGCCACCATCAACCGCGGCAACTCCGGCGGCGCACTCTGCAACCTGAACGGCGAGGTCGTCGGGATCAGTTCTTCGATCGCTACTTGGGAGGGAGTCAGCACTGGCGTCGGCTTCGCGATCCCGGTCAAGCACGTCAACCGTGTGGTCAAAGACATCATCGAGCACGGCTTCGTAAAGTACGCCAGTCTCGGCGCGACGCTCTTCCCAACCACCTTCTCGCTATCCGTCCCGCAAGACCGTGAAAACCTTGCTCAGTGGGCCGGGTCCGAGACCGAGCCGCCAGCCTATGGCGTCGTTATTGACTCCGTGGCCCAAGGCACCTCGTCAGCCAAGGCCGGGCTCCAGCAATTTGACGTGCTGCTCGAGATCGACGGACGCCGCATGGACTCCAACATCGACTTTGTCCGGGCCACTATGGAAAAACAACCTGGGGACGAAGTTGAAATCAAGGTCTGGTCCAAGGGCCGCACCAAGAACGTCCGCGTCACGCTCGACGCCCAAACCCGTTAGGCGACAGGCCTGGGAACCTGCGCTGGAACGCCGCTGTCATTCGTCAGAATAGGTAGCCCCCAAATGGCGAACCCCCTCAACGGTCTCTCCAAACTCCTGGACGTCCTCCCTCCCGTCGTGCGCGAAAAACTGCACGAGCGCCCCGACCTGCGCGACCTTATCGAAGTGGTCCTCGACTACGGCCGCCCGGCAGAAGCACGCTTCCTCGACTCGATGGAGCGGTGGCCCAACATCGTCGTCAGCGAGCACGACCTCGACTACGTCATCAAGTCGCTGGGGGACTTCGGCGAGGACAACCGCGCAGGCATCGAGCGCACCTTGCACCGCATCTCTGCCATCCGCAACCGCCACGGAAAGGTCATCGGACTGACCTGCCGCGTGGGACGCGCCCTTGAAGGCACCATCGACATCATCGACGACATCGTGCGCTCCGGCAAGTCCATCCTTATCCTAGGCAAGCCTGGCATCGGCAAGACCACCAAACTCCGCGAAGTCGCCCGAGTCCTCGCCGACGAGGCCGGAAAGCGCGTCGTCATCGTCGACACCTCCAACGAGATCGGCGGCGACGGAGACGTCCCGCACCCCGCGATCGGCAGCGCACGGCGCATGCAGGTCAAGAACCCGGGCCTCCAGCACAACGTCATGATCGAGGCCGTCGAGAACCACATGCCTGAGGTCATCGTCATCGACGAGATCGGCAACGAGGCCGAGGCCCAGGCCGCCCGAACGATCGCCGAGCGCGGCGTCCAACTCATCGCCACCGCACACGGCCAGTCGCTCGAGAACCTCATGCTCAACCCGTCGCTGTGCGACCTCATCGGCGGCATCCAGGCGGTCACCCTCAGCGACGATGAGGCAAGGCGCCGAGGCACTCAGAAGACTGTGCTCGAGCGCAAGGCGCCCCCAACGTTCGACGCCGTTATCGAACTCCACGACTTCGACCGTCTCGCCGTCCACAACGATGTCCAGAAGACCGTCGACCTGATGCTCCGCGGCATCGCGCCTCGGCCCGAAATCCGCGTAAGGACTGGCGAGGGAGAGGTCGAGGTCGTGCAACGCGAGTCCGCTCCGGACATCGAAGAAGCAGGTTTCAACGAGCGCTTCCCATCGCTCTCACGCTCGCCCGAACGGCCGCCGCGCGTCGAGGACGCCAAGCCCGTGCGCCCACGTGAGAAGGCCCCAAGAAACGTCGTTCGCGTTTACCCCTATGGCATCGCGAGGACGCGCCTGGAACGAGCGATCCGGGAGTCCAACGCGCCTGCCTACATCACCAATGACATCGCACAGGCCGACGCCGTGATCGCCATCCGAACGACGTTCCAGAACAAACCGAAGAAACTGCGCGAACTCAATCGGCCCATCCCAACGGTCGTCGTCAAATCGAACACCTTTAGCCAGATAGCGACCGCGCTAGAGCAAGTTGTCAGCGGGTTCGCTGGTTCGGTCGAGGTCGAAGAGGCGGCTATGCAAGAGGTCGCTCGCGCCATCGAAACCGTGCGACAGACCGGCAAGGCCGTCGACCTCTCTCCCCAAAGTCCTCGAGTCCGCAAACTGCAACATCGCGAACTGGAAAAGCACAAGTTGGCGGGAGAAGCCGTGGGCCAAGAGCCCGACCGCCACATCCGCGTGCTTCCTTGAAACCGTGGCCGCAGGCTTTAGCCTGCGACTTGGAGTGCGCGCTTGTGCCCACCACGAATCAAAAAAGTGGCAGCGCTGAGCAGTCGGAACCCCCAATCCCCGAACAAGTAGACATATCTCTACTACCCGTGCTAAACTCCCGCCATGCCATCCCTCGACGCCATCGGCATCGTGGCCTCCGACCTGGCACGCTCAGTGGCTTTCTACCGGCTGCTGGGCGTGCCCTTCCCCGACGCGAGCGACGACCACCTCGAAGCCACCCTCCCCAACGGACTTCGCCTGATGCTCGATACAGAAGAGGTCGTGAAGTCGTTCATGCCCGATTGGAAGCGGCCTGAAGGAAACTCGATCGGCCTGGCCTTCTTGTGCGAGTCTCCTGCAGACGTCGACGCCACGTACTCGAAGATCAAGGCGGCAGGCTTCGACGGAAAGACCGAGCCGTGGGACGCGTTCTGGGGCCAGCGATACGCCCAAGTCCTCGATCCCGATGGCCACGCCGTCGACCTCTTTGCACCTTTGTAAGGGGCATACAATCCCCTCTCCCCTCCGGGGGAGAGGGGGCAGGGGGTGAGGGGTAACCAGCTTCCAATTGAGCAGAAACGCCTTAAGGGGAACCCAGGTGCGCCGTCGATCTTTGCACGGCGGCGCACCCATCTCCCGCTCCCACCACTACTTCTGCTTCGGCGGAGGCTCTCGACGAACGTCGTCATCCTTCGGCTTCGGCTCGTACCTCGGCTTCTCGGGCGCAGGAGAAACGACCTGCACGATGGGCGCAGGCGGCTCCTTCCGGGGCCCTGACATCTCCTGAAGTTTCGCGACCACGTCGATACCGAACACTTCCTTCACCTGCTCCGTCAGCGCCAACAGCCGTCCGGGCGAGTATCCCGAACCGCCAGTCGCAGCCGAGTCGATCACCGTCACCTTGTCGATCTTTGCCGTGCTGATCGTGTCCGTGATCTTGTCGATGATCGGCTCGAGTTTCTGCAACAAGAAGATTTCGCGCGCTTGATCGCCCGCCGCGTTCCACGACGTCGCCATCAGCCGCAACGCCTCAGCGCGCGCCTTGCCGTCCTCCACGATGTTCGCAACGCCGGCGCGGGCTTCTTGCTCCGCAGCGTCGCATCCGGCCTTCGCTGGCTGGATCACGTCCGCGTCCAACCGGCGGCGCACCTGTTCGATCCGCGCCTTCTGGACCGCGACCTCGGACTCTGCTTGAGCGACGAGCGCGGCGACAGCCGCCTTCTCTTCTGCAACGAGCGCTTCTCGGCGAGAAAGAATGTCGGCGAGCTGCTTCTCAGCATCTGCCTTAGCAACCGAGATCGCAGCAGTGATCTCTGCGCGCACTTCCTGCTCGCTGTTCTCCGCATTGCGCACGATCGCGTCCGCCCGCGCCATCGCCTCTGCGACCCGCGCGCTCGAGAGCAGTTCCGCATTGCGGATTCGCCCGATCGAGTCCAAGTACCGCACCTCATCGGTGATGTTCTGGATCTTCAGCGTGTCGACCACCAGCCCAAGCGACGTCATGTCCGCCTCGACCTCTTGCACCAACTGCTCCGCAAACGCATTGCGGTCTTCGTTGAGTTGCTCAGGAGTCAGCGTTGCAAGTACGCCGCGCAACGAGCCCTCGAGAGTCGACTTTGCGATCCCCATGATCTCCGCGCGAGACTTGCCCAAGAACCGCTCGATCGCGTTATTCAACACGGGCTGGTGTCCCGCGATCTTCACGTTCGCGACGCCTTGCACCGTGACAGGCACGCCACCCTTCGCATACGCGTTTGAGGCGACCAAATCTACGACCATGTTTGAGAGATCGAGACCGTCGACGCGTTCAAAAATGGGAACCCTGAGACCCCAGGCACCCTTGATGACACGCGGTTCCTGTCCGCGACCGCTAAAAATGATCACCTTATTCGGAGGAGCGATGTAGAGCAGGTTTTTCAGGCCCGCCAAGATCAGCGCGATGCCGATCCCACCGCCGACGACCACCAGGAACCAGGTCACTGCTGCACCTCCTTAGTGCCGCGCAGGGCCCCTGGGATGTCGATCCCCACCGTTCTGTCGACCGCGTCGAACACCTCCCCGAGCATCGCGGGATACGCGCCGATGTAGTTCGAGAGCGTCTTGCCCTCGCCACCGTCGATCACGCTCAGCGACTTCACTTCGACCTTCTTCACTCCGCGCAGGGCGCTCTCCAAGATCGCCTCCAAGTCCTCGATGATCGAGATCTGCAGTGCGCTCGAGCCCGCCTCTTGCCAAGCCTTATACATGACGCTCAAGGCGTCGGCAACCGCGCGGCCACGCTCACGGATCTCCGCCGCCTGGCCTCGTGCGATGAACTCCTGTGCCTGCCTGTCGGCTTCCGCAGGAAGGACCTTGTCGACCTGCAGCCGGATTCCCTCCAGTTCGGCACGGACTTTCTGCAAGTGCTGTTCGGCGACCGCGCGCGCCTCGCGCGCGGCAGCTGCCGTGCGCTCCTCTTCTGACTTCACGCGCGACTCCAAATCGGCCTTGATCGTTCGCAGCTCGTTGCGCATCCTCGCAATCGCGGCGTCGGCCTCTGCGCGCCGTACGTTCGCACGACCTGCGTTCTCGCTCTCTGCCTGCTCCGCGCCGCGCTTGGCGTCCGACTCTGCGATCTCTGCCGAGCGAATGATGTTCGCGATCGACTTGCGCCCTGTCGCGTCGAGGTAGCCCAACTCGTCGTTGACGTGCAAAATCTTCAGCGTGTCGAGGTGCAGGCCAAGTTTGTTGAGATCCTCCTCCGACTCCCTTGTGAGCGCCTCGGCGAACTTCAACCGATCTTCGTTCACTTGCTCGGGCGTGAGGTCGGCGACGACGCCGCGCAAGTGGCCCTCGAGCGTCTCCTTCGCGACGCGGCGGAGCTCGTTCGGCTCGCTCTCCAAGAACCGCTCAATAGCGTTGTTGAGCACGAGCCGGTTGCTTGAGATCTTAACGTTCGCGATCGCGTCCAGGTTCATCGCGATACCGCCCTTCGAATAAGCGTTGTGGACTGTGATCGGGACTTCCATCAAAGTGAGCGGCAAACGGTCGACTTTGCGGATGACAGGTATCGCCCACGCGCCGCCCGAAGTGATCGGTGTAGTCCGCAGCACGCGACCGTCGGGCAAGCGTTGTTTCTTTCCGGTTATGACCAGCGCCTCGTTCGGCCGGCAGATCTTCCGCCATGACACCACCCAGACCACAACGATCAGCGTGAGCACCATCGCGCCCAGCAAGATCGGCCCCAGGTTCATCAGTTGTTTGAGCTGTTCTTCCATTTCGTTTCAGTCCAAGTAGTCCGCCTTCGGAGCGACGCGCACTTTGTCGCCCTCCAGCCCCACGACCACGATCTCTTCGCCCTTGGCAATCTCCTTGTCGCCTTCGCTCAACGCGATCATGTCGAGCGTGTCGCCTTTAATGCGTACGCGCACCTTGCCGGGTTGCGAGGCCTTGATCGCCACAAGCGTACTACCCAGCGCGCCCACATAGTCGCGGCCTGTCACACCGCTCGTCTCGCCTTCCGCCTTCAGGTACCGATAAAGCAGCGCACCGCCATAACCGAGCAAGAACGCCATCCCGCCGCTCACCCAGGCCACCATCGTCGGCGACAAGTCGCTGAGGAACGTCAGCAACAGACCGAAGATCCCGAACAGGCCCATGAAGTAAGTCAGGAACCGGACGCTCAAGAACGCTAGCCAAAAGTCGCTCGCCCCTATCCCCGCGTCCACCTCGTGGTGCACGTCGATCGCACCGTGGTCCACGTGCACGACGGAGATGTCCTTCTCGAAGTCGATCTGGTGGTCAGCGTCGAAACTCACGTCATGGTCTGTCGGGACGTCCCCATGAAAAACCCCGCCTAGGGCGGAAAGGATCATCAACCCTCCTCCGACCACCGCGCAGACGATATACAGCGTGAGCATCGCTTCTCCCCCATTTGTACCTATCCTCCCACCCCGCCAACCGTTGCAAACCCCCATTTTCACTCCGGATAGAAGATTCTATGGGGACTAAAAGTTGAGGTGGGGCGTGGGTACATTGGAGGGTGGATGGGTGTTGTCGTGGGCGAGAAGCCTTGGTTGGCGGAGGGTGACGAGAAGCGGGCCGTGGTGCGCGAGATGTTCGCGGACGTGGCTCCGTCGTACGATCTCGTCAACTCGCTCATGTGCCTGCGGTTGCACTATCGCTGGAGGAGGGAGGCCGTTCGCGTTCTTGGGTTGGGCTCTGGCGAGTCTGCGTTGGACGTGTGTTGCGGGACGGGAGACTTCTTGAGGCCGCTGCGGGAGGCGGTCGGAAGTGAGGGGAGATTGGTAGGGGTCGATTTTTGTGCGCCTATGTTAGGGGTTGCTGCGCGAAAAGGGCTGGGTGCCGGGCTCGGGCTTGGGGACGCCTGCCGTTTGCCCGTTGGGAGCGGGCTATTCGATGGCGTGACTGTGGGTTGGGGGCTACGGAACGTCCCGGACATTGGTGCGGCGTTGGCAGAGGTGCATCGGGTTTTGAGGCCGGGAGGCAGGTTCGTGACGCTCGACATGGCGAGGCCGAGGTCGAAGTTTATTGGCAAGTTGAGCGAGTGGGTGTTCCACCATCTGGTGCCCTTGATCGGACGGGTGTTCGGCAAGTCACAGGCCTACACCTATCTTCCCAAGAGCACACTTCAGTTCCTCAGTCGCGAGGAGATGGCGTCCGCGATGGAAACGGCGGGTTTCCGGGACGTGAAATGGCGCGACTTCTTTTGCGGCAACGTGTGCATGCACTGGGGGGTGAAGGCGTGAGCACGGCTTCGTTCTTCGCTGCGGTCGAGGGGCGCGTTCCAGCGTCGTCTTTGCTGGAAGTCGGTTCGGCGGTGGCGTGCGCAGAGGACGTGCTACGCGCCGAGGTCGGGTCTATCGTGGAGTCCGTGCGAGGCTGCGGTGAGCAGACTCTGCTGGGAGGCGGCAAGCGGCTGCGGCCTGCCTTGGCCGTCATCGCCGCTAGGGCGACGGGGCTCCCGTTCGATCTGGAGCGCACGGTTCATGTGGGCGCCGCGCTCGAGATGATCCACATGGCCACGCTCGTGCACGACGACGTGATCGACCAGGCGGACACACGGCGCGGCAGGCCGACGGCGAGCGCGGTCTTTGGCAACACGGCCGCCGTGCTCAGCGGCGACGTTCTGCTCGCGCGCGCGATGGGCTTGCTCGCAAGGCACAGCGACATCGGCATCATCCAAATGGTCAGTGCCGCGGTCGTGGAGATGGCCGAGGGCGAAGTTCGCGAACTGGAGTGCCGCGGCGACATCGGTCTGAGCGAGGAGGAGCACATGCGCGTTCTGCGCATGAAGACCGCGGCGTTCATCGAGTGTTGCTGTCGCGTGGGTGCGCGGATGGCGGGCGCGGACAAGGGGGTCGAGGACGCGTTGGGTGATTACGGGCACAACCTTGGGCTTGCTTTCCAGGTCGTGGACGACCTGCTCGACTTTCGTGGCGACCAGGCCAAGACTGGCAAGCCGGTGGCGACCGACTTTCGTGAAGGACAGGCGACCTTGCCTTTGATCTACCTGTTGCGGACGCTCGATGAGACGGAGGCTGTGTTCGCGACCGAGAAGTTCGGCAATGGCGTGACCGACGCGGAGATCGCGATGCTGGTCGGCTGGATGGCGGAGCGTGGCGCGTTCGACGCGGCCTCGGACCAGGCCGAGCAACTTGTGGCGCGAGCCGTGAAGGCGCTGGAAGCGCTGCCGGAGTCGGACGATCGGTTGCTGTTGGAGACGGTTGCGCGGTTTGTCGTCGAGCGCGAAGCCTAAGGGCCGTCTTGGACCCGTTGTTGGAGTTCGGTCTCGGCCTCTTTGACCGCTGAGATTTCGCTGAGCACGACGTCGATGGAGTCTGCGGCGGTGCCGACCTCGATCGTTTGGCCGGCGAGGGCAACCTCGGCGGTCTTGGCCTCGACCTCGTCGGCCAGGCGCTTGAGTTTCTCGGCGGTGTTGCGCCCCGCGGTGAATGCGACCGGCGCGTTGGGGCTGTGGTGCGCGTACTTGGTCCAGTCGGACGAGGCAATCTCCTTGAGATTTCCGATCGCCATGATGAAGTCCATGTCGAAGATGTCCTCGACGGCCTCCTTGAACGCCTTGCCTTTGTCGGTCTGCGGCTCGCCTATGCAGGGCATGGCGAGCATGACGAGTTCCTCCATGGCTTGGTCGGCGGCCTCCATCGCTTGGCTGCGGACGGAGCGCCAATGCGCTGGGAGCGACTCGCTGCTCCAATAGTCGCTGCCGAGCGCGGCGGCGATGCGCCCGTAGTGCACGGCTGCGGCCTCGAGGAGTTGCGACATGCGCGGATCCATGAGTTTGTGGAGACGGCGCTGTTGTTCGAGGCTGAGGAGTTGGGACGCGGCCTTCCACGCCTCCAAGCGCTTGGCCTCTTCGGGCGTGCGCGGCGAACGCAGGCGTTTGTCGATGAGGTACCAGGCGTAAACGCTGAGCGGCATGGCGAGGCAGGCTGCCAGGAGGCCTGCCCCGAGCGACGCAAACCCCACGCCGAACGACAGGCCGGCGAGCGGGGTGGTGAGGGCGACGAGCCCGCAGCCGATCATGTTAGAGACCCGTTGGACGCGGCTTAGGCGCGTTTCGACTACCTTCCTCAGGTAGTCGGTGAGGTTGGGGAACCTCTTGCCGCTTCTGACTCCTCCGTTGAACACGTGCTCCAAGGATACGCGATGCTAGGCCGCGCGTTTCGTACCTGGTAAACCCTGCCCGTGCCGCTGATCGACACCCACTGCCACCTGAACGATGAGCGGGCCTTTCCGGACCCGGAGGCGGTGGTGGCGGAGGCGCGCGAGGCGGGCGTGGACCGGCTCATCGTCGTGGGGATCGACACGGAGTCGAGCCGCAGCGCCGTTGCTCTGGCGGAGAGGTTCGACGGGGTGTTCGCGGTCGTAGGGTGGCACCCGACATCCGCGGCGGCGTTTTCTGAATCAGAATTGTCGGCGATCGAGGCGATGCTGACGCACCCGCGGGTGGTCGCAGTCGGCGAGATCGGACTGGACTTCTATTGGGACAAGTCGACACCTGAACAACAGTACGCTTGTCTGGAGGCGCAGTTGGACTTGGCGGCTCGGCACGGGAAGCCGGTGGTGTTCCACTGCCGGGACGCTAACGACGAACTGCTTTCCTTTCTGGAAGCGCGGCCCGTGCAGCCGTACCTGTTCCATTGCTTCTCTGGCGATGCAGGGCACGCGGCGAGGGCCCTGGCGCTGGGAGCGTATCTCGGGGTCGATGGGCCGATCACGTACCCGAAAAACGAGGCGATGCGCGCAATGTTCGGCGAATTGCCGCGCGACCGCGTGGTGGTCGAGACCGATGCGCCTTACATGGCTCCGGTCCCTTATCGCGGAAAACCGAACAGACCGGCCTGGGTCGCGCACGTGGCTGCGATGCTGGCCTCGGTGTGGGGCGTGAGCGACGAGGAGTGTGCTGCGACCACGACGGAAAACGCCGAGCGGTTCTTCCGGCTAGCCTAGCCCGCCGCCCAGTCCTTTAAACGCGCCACCGTCTCCGCCCGTGGTGGTGGTCTCTTCGCTCTTTTTGACCGGTGGGGCCTGCATTCCGCCGACTCCGGCCTCGTCGCCGCCTGCCCCGCTGGTCGAGTCGGGCGGGGGAACCGCGTCGGGATCCTCGATCGGAACCTCCTCGGGGATCTCCTCTTCTTCTTCGAACTTGGGCGTGACCGTGATGTTGACCTGGGGCGGGCTGACGGGGGTCCACTTGCGGGGGCCGGGCTGGATGGGCTCCTGCTCAGCCGCCTGCGCGGCTTCTGCCTTGGGGCTGTCGCCGTTGATGTCGCCCCGGACGACCGGGCCGATGACGAAGTAGCCGAAGGCGAAGACCGAGGCAGGCACGGCGAGCCACTGTAAGAGCGGCATGCCCAGTCGTTCCCAACGTCCTTCCATACTAGTCCAGGCCCTCCTGCTGTTATTTTGACGCCGGGCAGGGCCGAGACGTGATGCCAGTCAGGGTCTTTGAGGACGTTTTGGAGGTGCAGGCTCCCTTGGTGGAGCCTGTTCCGTTCGGGGATCTGGGCTCTTACCCATTGCCTGGTCTGCGCCTGGGGTCGGGGTCTTCTCGGCTTTCCTTGGGAGTGGTGGTCTTGGAGAACGAGGAGATGCGAGCGGTGGTGTGCCCGTCGCTGGGCATGCGGGCCCTTGCCCTGTTCGACAAGGCCGCAGGGCGCGATGTGATTCCTGCTCCTGCTGCGTTGAGCCCTTGTTTGTCTGGGCGTCGCGGGTTGTGGATGCAGCACGGTGTGCATGTATCGCTCGACGCAGAGATGGACTCGATGTCGCGGTGCGAGTTCTTGTTGCACTCGCCGGTCGATGATGACGGAGATGGCGCGGTGCTGTTGTATGGCGCGGTTCCTGGACGTTCTCTTTCATTGCAGGTTTGTTTGACTATGTCTCCTGGATCGCGCGAGTTGTTCGTGGAGGCGCGGGTGTTCAATCGTTCGCTTGTGCCAAATGTGTTTGGCGTCGAGATGTTCGTGGGTTGCGAGGGGTGTTCAGTCGAAGACGACGTCGTGACGTTTGCGAACAGAGCGGTGTTGTCTTTGGCGCATGGCGTGAACAGTGAGCCGGGGTTGTGTCACTCAAGTTTGGCGAGCGGGTTTCTCGCGCCGCGCGACACGCGCGCGTTTCGCGCGCGGTTGGGCCTTGACGCTATACCGCGGGCTTTCGACGGAGCGTTCTTTGAACGCGAGGTGATGGAGTCCGTGATATCTGCACAAGACGATTCGTTGCAGACGCACGCGATCGATGTTGAGAGTCCGGAGTCTTGTCCAATCTCGCTGCGCGGCGCGGCGCACTTACGCGCGGCGGCGGTGTGTTCCATGCGCGGCGACTACCGCGCTTCGCTCGAGCACGTCGATTCTGCGTTGACGACGCTTGGCGACGATCCGCTCGCGTGGTGGCAGCGCGCCGCGCTGCTGCGACTGATCGGCGAAGAGGACAACTCCTTAGAACTGACGCATGCCCATGCGCTTTCGCCGATGGACCCCGTGCTGCGGGCCGAGGCGTTCCTCTCTGTGCCGCAGCAGATGGGAAAGGAGCCGACGACAGTCTTGCTCCCTCTCGTCGAGGATCCTGATGCCCTGCACGAGGTGGTACACCTGCACCTGGAGGCCGGGCTCATCCAGGAGGCGAGCCGATTGATCGACGAGGCCTTGCGGCACAAGGAGTTCCCCTTGCTTCGCTACGTTTACGCCTGGAACTTGTACAAGTCGACACGCATGCAGATCGAAGCGGCGAGCGAGGTTGCGAAGGCGGCGAAGGCTCCGATCGAGCCGCCGTTCCCTTGGAGGCCGCTGGAGATCGAAGCCGTGAATGGATTGGCCGGCGCGTTCCCAAGCGACGTACGCCTGCAGACCCTCAAAGCGCTCTTGGACAAACGGAGCGGCCCCGCCAACTAGTGCGGAGCCGCCGTCCTTGCCCTGGTCTCCTGGGAGATCGTTACTTCTTGCTGACGCGGATCTGTTTGTCTTCGGTCAGCGTATAGGTGAGCCCTGTCGAGCGAGCGATGACGTCCATTGCGTATTTGAACGACGTGTCGATCAAGAAGGCGTCGATGCGGAACGCGGGAACGTCTTCGTCGACCAAGATCTGGATGCCAGTTTGCTCGGTCATCGATTTGAAGACTTCTGCAAGAGGCGTCTTGGTGAATCGCGTCGTGAGGCGCTTGTTCAACTCGGCGTCGGTGAGTTTGCCCTTCTTAACGGGCGCGTTGACGACGGGCTTGCTCTCTGGCTTCGGGCCGGGAGCGGTGAATCCGGACTTCCTCTTTCCGACGAAGTAGATGCCGTTGTCGATCGTGTACTCGAGAGACGCGAGGTTGCAGACGATGTCGAGGGTCTCTTGGAACTCTGTTCCTGCGAGCGAGAGGTAAAGGATGAAGTAGACGTTCGGCTCGAGCACGAAGTTTTTCTTGGACTGCGTGAAGAGGTCGAACAAAACTGTGCGCACGTCCGCGCCCTTCGACGCGATCGTGACTTTTCCTTCTGTCGTCTTGACGTCCGACTCGATGGGCGGCGTCTGGTTGGTGTTGTTGGACTGTCCCCCGTCCTGCGCGAAAGCGAAGGACGAAAGCGCGATCAGCATGAGCGGGATGAGTTTTCGCATGGGTTTCTCTGGTGTCGTTACTTCTCAGGCGGATAGACCTTGATCGTTCCCACTCCTGAACCGCTGCTCTGCTTCTTTTGCGGCGCACTCTTGCGAGGCGGTCGCGGCTGCGGCTTGGGTTCCGACTTGGGCGGGTCCTTCTTGACCACCGTCGTTCCCGTTACTCCATCGGCGACGATCAGGCCGTCGGTCTTGAGCGGCTGTTGGTTCGTCGGCTGTTGGGTCTGGGTGTCGGTGGTCGGTTGCGCAGTCGCAACGGGATCCTGGGTCGGGGGTTCGACTGTGGTCGTCTCCGGTTCGGTCGGTGCCGGCTCGGCCTGGTTGGTCTCAGGCTTCGCGGCGGTCTCCTGCTTCTCAGTTGCCTTTGGGGTGTCCGGTGTGATCGAGGAGGCTTTGGGGCCGAATAGCGCGGTCGGATCCTTGAACACCGTGCTCATTAGCACGAGAATCACGGCGAGACCGACGCTATAAAGGAGTGTCTTGGTGTTCGACCTCTTTTTGGGGGCCTTGTGCTTGAAGTCGCTATCCGGCTGGTCGAAGACGTCGGCAGGGCGTGCCTCGCGCTCTTGGACGACCGCCTGGGTCACTGGCTGAGGCTCGGGCTGCTGCAGGAATTGGGTTCGAACCTGGGGCTTGGGTTGCGCCACGGGTTGAGGAAGGGGCTTGCCGGTGATCTTGCTCTGGAGAACTCCCTTGAGGGACTCGCGCAGGGTCTGGGCCGCGCTCATGCAGTCCGGGCAGTTCCGCAGGTGGGTCTCCAGTTCGTTCACGACGCCTGTGGGCATGTCCTCGCCCGTGAGGTAGCGGCGAAGTTGGGCTTGGGCGATCTGGCACTCGATGCTGGCGACCTGCATTTCTGACAACCTGCTCTAGGTTTGCGCCTGCCCTTCTGGGTCGGCGTATTCAAGTTGTCGGCGGCGCGTGCCGGTAACTTTAGGGGGTCACAGGCTCGATTAGGGCGTGGCGGAGGCTTTTTCCCACTGGCCAGACGGCCAGCGTAAGCGCCCGGGGCCCGGCTGGCTTGTAGTCGGCCTGGATCTGGGAGGCTTGGCGGGGGGTTCGGCGGGTCTTGACCTCGGTCATGCGGGCCTCGAGGGCTTGGAGGGCGGCCTGGGTGTGCTTTCGGTCGCCGGGGCCGTGCCAGAGCACGCGGTATGTACGGAGCCAGGAAGAACGGGCCGGGTGGTCGCCGGTGAGGTAGCCGTCGGAATCGCCCAACGCCTCGAGGCCTTCTTGACTGCAAAGTGAGCCGAGACAACGGGCCTTGATCGCCGCAGGATCGGCGTGGAAGAGGAAGGCACCGGGCTCATCGACCGTCGGGGGAAAGCCCTGGGAGGTCAGCACATTGCCTGTCTCGATGTGGATCGCGCCTATCTGCCTTTCGTCAGTTCCGTCGCATACCGCGAACAGTTCACGGCATTCGCCCTGGAACGAGACGGCAAGGACTGAAGCGCTGAGTTCGTGGGCTGCCAGTTCGATGTCGATCGCGGTGCCGAGTTTGATGGCGACTTTGTCGAAGCGATTCGTGAGTTCGCGCGGGTCGGGCTCGCCGTAGCCCTGCTCGCCGCGACGTTGGGGATCTGCGAACACTGCGTCGGCTTGGAGGGAATCGAGGTCGGCTGGGCCCGTGACGACTTCGGTCTCGAGCCCGTAGACTCGTAGGTTGTGGCGTGCGTATTCGGCTCTTGCTGGGTCGATCTCAAAGCCGATTGCCGGGCCGCGCCGAGCGAGGGCGATGAGGTCGCCGCCGATCCCACAGCAGAGGTCGGCTACCCTTGCCCCGCTGGGGAACTGGTCTGCGTGGAACTTGGCGACGCGCTCGTGGGTGGCCATCTCGAGGCCGTCGCGGTCGAAGAGCATGGCTTCCGCTCGGGCGAACTTGACCCTTGCCCGCCTACGAAGGTCCCACTGAGTGAAAGCCCAGCGGGCCTCGTCCTGTCCGACGTCCTTGGCGACGCGCCCGATGTTGGCCGGCGTGGGTTCGAGGCCGTGGGCTAGGTCGAGGGCGCGGGCTCGTTCGGGCGACATGCGTACGGGAGTCTACGGCAGGCGCGGTGCCGACGAGGCGGCACCCTCCGGTTACCCAGGCAGGACGAAGGAGACCCTGTACACTTAACGCATCCCCTCAACGGCGAGGAGGTTTGGCTATGGACAAGAACGGACACGCGGGAACGGCGAAGAACACCTGGCGCGAGAAGGTCGGGCTGGCGGAGATGCTCAAAGGCGGCGTCATCATGGACGTCACCAACGCCGACCAGGCGAAGATCGCTGAGGACGCGGGCGCAGTCGCCGTGATGGCGCTGGAGCGCGTCCCGGCCGACATCCGGCGCGACGGGGGCGTGGCACGAATGTCCGACCCCGAGATGATCCTTGCGATCAAGGAAGCGGTGTCCATTCCTGTGATGGCGAAGTGCCGCATCGGCCACTTCGTCGAGGCTGAAATCCTTCAGGCATTGGAGATCGACTTCATCGACGAGAGCGAAGTTCTCACGCCCGCAGACTACGGGCACCACGTCGACAAGCACGCTTTCACTGTGCCGTTCGTTTGCGGCGCGCGCAACTTAGGCGAGGCGCTGCGGCGTTGCGGCGAAGGCGCCGCGATGATCCGCACGAAGGGCGAGGCGGGCACCGGCGACGTCGTCGAGGCCGTCGCGCACATGCGCAAGATCATGTACGAGATCGGCAAGACAACAGTCGCAAAGTGGGAAGAACTCCCGACAGTCGCAAAGGAGATCCAGGCGCCGCTCGAACTCGTGCAGTACTGCCACCAGAACGGCAGGTTGCCCGTGCCGAACTTCAGCGCGGGCGGGATCGCGACCCCTGCGGACGCGGCGATGATGATGCGCCTCGGTGCGGAGACGGTCTTCGTGGGTTCGGGAATCTTCAAGTCCGGCGACCCGGCGAAGCGCGCGCGAGCGATCGTTGAGTCGGTGCTGTTCTACAAGGACGCGAAAAAACTGGCGGAGATCAGCCGCAACCTCGGCGAGCCGATGGTGGGGATCAACGTTTCCTCGTTGGACGAGAAGGAACTGCTCGCCACGCGCGGGTGGTGATTTAGTACTCGGCCATCGTCGCGATTGGAGGCGTGTCGCCGACGGCGACAGCGACGGGCACACGGGCGGCTACGGCCTCCTGATCCTCTTGCGCCGTCTTGAGCGGCACGAGGGATACAGCGACGAAAGCGCACGCCACAAGGCTCGCCCACAGCGACTTGCGACAACGATAGAGCTGCGTGAAGCGGCGCGCGAAGAACGCGGCATCGGCACCCAACGACAGCGCAAAGGCGGCCTGAGGACGGGTGGCTGTGAGTATCTCGTCCACGGCGTCCGCAGGCTTGGTCGAGGTCAAGGCGATGGCGCGCGAGTCGGCGAGAACGTCTTGCCACAAGCGCATCTCCCGGTGCAGCGTGTCCATCCACGGATGGAACCAGAACAGCACATTGACGCACGACGCGAAACCCACCCAAGCGAGGTCGCGGTTCTTGATGTGCGCGAGTTCGTGCGCGATCGCAAAGTCGCTCGCGTCGCTCGGCAAGACCATCGCTGTGGTCGGCGCGTACATGACGGCCGTCGGTGCGCCGTTCGCCGCTCGCAGATCAACTCTGGTGCGCAGGCGCATTCTCGCCTTCCAGCCGGTGACTTTGTCCTGGAGTTCCGTACTTGCACGCGGGACCAGGCGCATCGCACGGCGAGCGCGCGACCAATCGAGGACGGACTCGATGAGCGCCACAACTGCACCAACAAGCCACACCACGAACACAAACGACATGGCGAGCGCGATCCAACTTGCGGGTTGGGCGCCTGCACTCTTGGCCGCGACGACGACAGGCACGCCGATTCCCACGAGACCGAGCGGCCACTTCAGGAGCGCGGCGCGGCAGAGCCAGACCTTGACGCTCGGCGAGACGCGGTCCCAGCGGCACACGACGAGAACGAGCGCGGTCGCAAGCGTGCCCGCGAGGGTCGCGGCGAACATTGTCGAATACCAGTCGGTCACTTGTCTTCCTCCAGTTTCTGTACAAGGCGGCGCAGTTCCTTCAAGTCATCTTCGCTGATGTCCGCGCCGCTGCGCAGATAGGCGACGAACGGCGCGATCGACCCGTTCAGCGTATCGTTCACGAACTGTCGCGTGAGTTGTGCCTGTACGTCGTCCGGCTCGACGCGGGAGCGATAGCGAAGCCTGCCCGGCAGTCCCTCGCGATCGAGCAACCCTTTTGCGAACAACCTATCGACGACTTTCGTGACCGTCGTGCGACCAAGGGCGTGCTTCTCCGAAAAGTGTGCGGCGATCTCGCCGACGCCCACACCGGGGTTCTCCGCGATGTATGTCAGTATCTCCAGTTCTCTGTTGCCGATTCTCATTGGGTTTGTTGGGGCGGCCGCTGCGGACCGCCCCTGGTTGTTGCTTTGCTTAGCGGTCTCTAACGGCTGCGGCCTCGATGGCGTCCGTCTTCTGCTTGAACATGTTCAGCAGGAGGTCCATCTCGGCGACTTGGTCCTTGGTCAGCCTTGTGCGCGCGAAGTCGATCACGCGCTGTGAGCGTTCAACGGCGCGGCGCGATCTCTCGACCATCGTGACGCCCTTGTACTGCTGTTGGCTCCACTCGTAAATGCGCTGGTTCGCCTCTGCCTTCGGGAGAGAAGCGAGGTTCTCGCGCTCGATGAAGTCGCGCAGAGGCTGCATGAACTCGTCGCTGATCTTGTTCTCGAGTTCTTGGATCTCTTTGGCTGACTTCGGATCGATGTTGAGGAGTTTGTCGATGACCGTCTGGACCTTGGTCATCGCTTCCCACTGAGGGCCAGGCTTCCACGTATCGATGTCCCAGACGTCGTAGATCTCTTTGAGTTGCTGGTCGCGCGTTCGCAGTTTGAGTTGCGAGGAGCAGTGAGCCAGAATCACCTGCTCAGTGACCTTCGGGTCGTTGTACTTCTCGATAAGATAGTTCTGGATGTTGACCAGGTGCCGGCTGAGGACGCCCTGCATGGTGCTGAGCGGCGCTGCGCGGAGGTTTCCGTTGCCTTCGCTGGCGACTGCCACGCCACCGCCGGATTGACCTCCGCCGGCACTGGCTCTGGCCTGTCCATCGACGAACTGGGCGACGGTGATTGCGGCGCAAGCGAGGGCGCCGACCGCCGCAAGGATCTTCGTGTGTGTTTTCATTCTTCTCCGTCCAGCCGCCCCGCCTTGCCGGCTGGCGAGGTCGGCCGGGGCCGACGACACGTGTCGTCGGTTCCAGTATAGACGACAACTGTCGTCGCATGGTTACACTAGGTTCAAATCTAGGCTAGTTCTGGGTCGTCCTCAGGCTGGAAGGCCAGATGAAGACAAGGTCGTCGGAGCGGCGAGGCGCCTCTTCGCTCGGCTTGTGGGGCAGGTAGCCGATGAAGCCGTCGTCGTCCTTGCCGTCCATGCCTACGCTCCAGACTCGGAGTTCGTTTGGCGTGCTGCTCATGCGTATGGGGCTTCCTGGGTTGAAGGGGTCGTCGAACTCTGACGCGATCTCATTGAGGTCTTTCGGGAATCGGCCGTTCTCGGCGCGGAACCGCATGCATCTCGTGAACGCGAGCGCAAGATCCTTGTTGGCGTCGTCCTTCAGCAGCGCGCGATCCGCCTGAGCGAACACAGGCATCAAGACCTTTGCCAAGACTTCGCTCGCGTTGTTTCGTGTCTGCATCCTGGCGTCGAAATGGACCATTGCCTCGCTCCAGTCCCGCGCCGGTGCATCTTGCTGGGCAAGTCGCGCGAACACTCCGTTCCAGTACTGCGCGAACGTTGTCAGGTTCGCCCGGGA
>CAZGXW010000012.1:0-8175 GCA_964529975.1 uncultured Fimbriimonadaceae bacterium | reverse complement strand
ATGAACGGCTCGTCTGAGACATGCTGTGCCGTGGCCAGGATCGCAGTAAGATCGGAGACTGCGCCTTGGACGTCGCCCGCTTCTGCGCGCAACTCAGCGCGCCTTGCAAGGACTTTTGCGACGTTCTTAATGTCCGCCATTTCAGGCAACAACAAGTTGGGCCCAAGATCGTACTCGCGATCGACATACCACTCCGGCTTGCTCGTGACGACCACGACATATCGGTCGAGGTCTTGGCCGTGCTCCTCAAGGAGTTGAGCGAACGCTCGCTCAGACTCCTCGTTCCACGGATATTGGTTGACGACTTTGCTCCCAAGGCTTGCCCACTTCTTGGCGAGCGGTATAGCCTCGATCGCGGCGTTTTGGTCGTCGGGTGGTCTTGGGCCAGCAAGTTCTGCCGCGGTCATGGGCAGACCAAGTCGTTTGCTTTCCGCGATAGCCTCATCGAGCATGCGCGCTTTGGCCGGGAGGTCGTACGGGCCGAGGCCCGTGACCAGAGTGACAATGAGGCCAGATCCGAAGCAAAGCGTCGCGAGTCCGCCGAGCACGTACAGCACCTTCCTTGTGGATCTCCGCTTTTCCATGTGCCCATTATAACAACGCTAGAGCGATTCAGGGGCGTAGTACAATCGGAAGCCCGCCATGCACTCCTACTCGCCCGTGCCCGACCCGCTGACGATGCCCGTCGGCGCGCTCGTGGGGCACCAAGACCCGGTGCAAGTCGGCTCGTCGGTCCGCGTCGCGGCCCAGGCGATGGCCGAGTCCGGAATGCACGCGATCTTGGTCGTGGACGGCACGCGGTTGGTGGGCATGCTCGACGAACCGTCGCTGCTGAACGCGATGGCACAGGGTATCGGGCCGAACGAGCCGGTCGAGACGGTGATGGACCGCGAGCCGCTCGTGGTGCAGCCGCACATGACCGGTGCCGAGGCGCTGCGCGTGCTGAACACGACCGGGCGACACGCGATCGCAGTCGCCGACGTGATGGGGAACGCCGTCGGCATCGTAACGCCTTCACGGTTGTTCCACCCACCGCGCACGTCTTATTCGCCCCAGATCGTGGGAGGGCTCGCGACTCCGTTCGGCGTGTATCTGACCAACGGGTATGTCTCTGGCGGAGCGAAAGGCTTCGCGCTCGTCGCCGCCGGAGCGTCGCTTTTCTTCGTTTTCTTGCTGGCCGCGTATGCCGTGACGGCGGCGGGACATCTGTTGAACCTCGACATGGCGCACTCTAGTGTGCTAAGCGTCATGCAGGGTGCTTCGACGCTCCTGTTCCTGCTTGGCCTTCGCGTCAGCCCACTCGCTGGGACGCACGGCGCCGAACACATGGTGGTCCATGCGATCGAGCGAGGCGAGGAACTGGTGCCGGAGGTCGTTCGGCGGATGCCGCGGGTCCATCCACGGTGCGGGACGAACATCGCGGTCGGAGCCATGTTGTTCCTCGGCGTGTTCTCCATGGACGTCGGCATGGACGAGGGGCTCCAACTGCTGCTCGCCATGCTCACCACGCTGTTCCTGTGGAAGCCCCTGGGCTCGTTCGCGCAGTACTTTTTCACGACCAAGCCCCCCACTGACGCTCAACTGGCGAGCGGGATCAGGGCTGGCAAGGAGCTGTTGGCGGCCTCGGCCCGGGCGACTCGCCGGCACCCCCACCTAGGCCAGAGGCTGCTCTCGAGCGGCATTTTTCACGTTGTGGCGGGGGCTTTCCTGGCCGAACTGCTGGTCTGGGGCGTCCTGACCCTGTTCCGGGTCCCTGAGGCCTGGCGGGTAATCTCTTAGGGCTCCGAGGGAACCGTTTTGGAAGTCGCCTACAAAGTCCTGACCGTCGTCGCGCTCGTGGTCGCGGTGTTCTTTACCCTGCTTGTGCTGGTCACGGGCAAGGGCGACGCGATGTCGGGCGGCGCATCGGGCGTGCGCACCTCGTTCAAGGGCAAAGCGAGCTTCGAGGACAAGATGTACACGATGATCCTGTATCTGGGGATCGGGTTCATGGTGTTCATGGTCGCGCTCGACTTCCTTGCTGAGCGCATCTTCAAAGTTTAGGAGGACCCCTGAGGGTGGCGGCCATCACGCTCGTCCACACCAACGACTTGCACGGCGCGCTCACCCCTGAGAAGTTGCCTTTCCTCGCATCCCTGCGCCGGGGCGCGGACTTCTACTTCGACAGCGGCGACTGCGTCAAGGCAGGAAACCTCGCCCTTCCCGTAAAGGCCGACCCCGCGTGGGCCATGCTCGTCGAGGCGAGGTGCGACGCGTCGGTGCCTGGCAATCGCGAGTCTCACCCGCTTGCGACCGGCCGCAAGGCGAAGTTTCGGGGCCTGGGGCACACTGTCCTGTGTGCCAACTGGAAGGACAAGCATGGGCACCATGTTTTCCCGTCCCACGCGTTCTTCGAAGGTCCGCGCGGAATGCGTATCGCCGTCCTGGGAGTCATGGTCCCGATGGTGACGGAGCGCATGGCGACCCAGGCGGCCAGCCAATACCTGTGGGACCCACCGATAGCGACGGCCGTGACGCTGGTGTCGCAGTTGCGGTCGAAGGTCGACATCTTGATCGCCCTGACGCACATTGGGATCGTGCAGGACCGGAAGTTGGCCCTCGCGTGCCCGGGCATCGACTTGATCCTGGGGGGACACTCTCACACGGTGCTGGAGCAGCCTGAGGTGGTGAACGGAGTTCCGATTTGCCAGGGCGGTTCGCACGCGCGCTTCATCGGTCGCTATGCGCTGGAAGCAGGCGAAGGGCTGAAGTCGGCGGAGTTGATACCGTGGCCTTGATCTCGGCGTCTGGCCTGGGACGCCGGTTCGGAACGCAGTGGGCATTCCGTGGAGTGGAGTTTTCGCTCGAGACGGGTGACGTGTTGTGCGTGGTGGGTGCGAACGGAAGTGGGAAGTCGACTCTGCTCCGGGTCCTTGCCTGCTTGCTGTCGGCGAGCGAGGGCTCAGTGGTACGACCGTCCACCCTCGGCTATTCGGCGCTTGACCTCGCACTTTGGCCCCATCTCACCGCCGAGGAGCACATGCGCCTGGCCGCCGACCTTCGCGGCGTCGATGCGCGAGACGAGGACTTGGCAGATGTGGGGCTGTCTGGCGTCGAGGGCAAGCCCGTCGGGCAGTTCAGCACGGGGATGCGCGCTCGCTTGAAACTCGCGATGGCGGTGCAACACTCGCCCGCTGTGCTGCTGCTCGACGAGCCGACGGCGTCGCTCGACGAGCAAGGAAGGACGCTCGTCGCGCGCTTAGTCGAAGAACAACGAGCAACCGGCGCCGTTGTCATCGCGACGAACGACCCGCTGGACAGGAGGCTTGCCACACATGAGATCGATTTGGGCTAGGCAAGTTTGCGCTGTGTTCGGCAAAGAAGTCTTGACCGAGGTCCGATCGAAGCACGGGCTGTTCACGGCGGGATTGTTCGGGCTTCTGACCGTCGTCGCGATCGTGTTCGCCTCTGTCGCCGAGAAGCCCACGCCGTCGATGGCAGCCGCCATGCTGGTGGTCGCGTTAGTGTTCTCAGCCGTTGTGACGCTCCCTCGCACGATGATCTCGGAGGACGAGCAGGGGACGTTCGCGCTCCTCCAGTTGTTGGCCGAGCCGTCCGCCGCGTACTTTGGAAAGTTGCTGGCGAGCGCGCTGCAAATGGTGTTCGCCTGTGTTGTGCTCGCTCTCGTGTACGTCGGGATGGCGGACATTGCGGTCGAGCGGCCCGCGATCTTTGCACTCGGACTGTTCTTGTTGTCGCTCTCTTTGGCCGGCGGGACGACGTTCTGCTCTGCGTTGGTGATGGGGGCCAACAACAGGTGGCTTCTCGCCGGGGTTGTCGCGCTCCCCTTGCTTGTTCCCGTCGTGTTCTTGGGTGTCGTAGCGCTCCGTTGCGGGCTGGGCGCGGGTTTCCTAGATCGGGGGATCGAGAGCCTGGTCGCGTTAGGCGGCTATGTGCTAGTCGTGTTCTCTTCCGGTCCACGCCTGGCAGCGGCAGTGTGGAGGAACGACTAGCGTCCCGTGAAGCGGGAGCGCGGGTCGGGCAGAATGGAGCGAAGATGAGTTGGCGGACTGTGGCGTTCTGGCTGCTCGCAGCGGCCTCTGTCGTGTACGCCCTGACCGCGCCAGATGCGACTGGGTTTCCCGACAACAAGACCGCGCGGCTGATCTTCCTGCACCTTCCTTGCGCGTTCATCGCGACCGGGCTGATCGTCCACTCGGCATGGCTGGGAATGCGGTTCCTCCAGACGCGCGAGCCCGGCTTCGACGCGAAGAACGCCGCTGCGACCGAACTGGGCGCGGTGTTCGCCTTCCTGACGATGGCGTCTGGCATCGTCTTCAGCAAACTACAGTGGGGCGCGTGGTGGCAGAACGATCCGCGGCAGACATCGTTCTTAGTGGTGCTCCTCTTGTGCTGCGCCGGGGTGGCCTTGCGTGCGGGGATCGGCGACGAGCAGAAGGCTGCGAAGGCGAGCGCGGCTTACTCCGTGGCGACGGTGTTGCCGATGCTGTTCCTGATCTTCGTGCTGCCGCGCATCCTCGAGTCGTTCCACCCCAGTTCGACCCTGATCCAAGGCGAGATCGATGGACGCTACTGGATCGGGATCCTCCTCGTGTTCGTGACGCTCGTCGCGGTCGCAAGGACGTTCTATGTGTCGCGAGCGAGAAGCCATGGAGCGGTCGACGCCGGATCGGCTATGGGCGGAGAGCCCAAGAGGGCCGTGCCCGTCGATCGGCGCGAAGATTAGCGTTGCGGCGGTGTTTGCCCCGCCGCAACGCAGGCGCACGTCATGCGCCCTTTGTCTTGACTTCGATCACCCTTGGCTGTGCGGCCGGGCGAACGGAGAAGTTGACCGTGACGAAGCCGTTCTCGAAACTGGCCTCGCCGGTCTCGGGATCGACGTGGTCGGGTAGGCGCACGGAACGGGTCACGCGGCCAAAGGCGCACTCTCGCCTGTAGACTCTGGCCTCGTTGACTTCCTCGTCCATCTTGCTCTCTCCGGACACCGTCAGGACGCCGTCCTCGACAGTGATCGACACGTCGCTGGGACTGATGCCCGTGACGGCAGCCTTCACCTTGAACTGGCCGTCCTTCTCCCAAATGTCGAGGGGCAGGAACAGGGTCTGGTCCTGGAACGGAGCGTTGAACGGCTTCCAGGCGTTGGCGAACATCTCGTCGAGGAGCGAGTGAGTGCGCTCCAACTGCGTGAACGGATCGTACTTCACAAGCGTTTTCATGTGGTTGTTCTCCTAAGAGGACGTGACGTCCTCAGTAGTTAAAAACCTCGATCGGGCCCTGCCTTGCAAGGCATTGGGACCCTGGTCCCAAAGACCGAGGGCCGGGCGAAGATCGCCCGGCCCTCGGTGCCGAAGGGTGACTTCCCTTACAACTTGAGATCGACGATGCCGCTGACGCCGACGCCGTCGACGGCCTTGATCGACTTGACGTCGGTGACGTTCATCGAGTCGATGGGGATCATCGCGCGAAGGTTGATCTCGCCGAACATGGAGAGTTCCGGTGAGGCGACAGCCTGCACTTTCTGGACTTGCGACTTCGTGCCGACGACTTGGGCGGCGCCGATGGCGCCCCTGGCGTTCTTGACTCCCACCGTGATGATGGGGACCACCTTGGTGAACCGTACGTTGGAGTCCTTGTGGCCGGTGAGTTTGTTGAACTCCCGGTTGATGTCGGGACCAAACTGTTTGACCGCCGCGCCAACGCCGAGGATCTTGATGACTTGCTTGATCTGGGGTGCGGCGAGCGCCGAGATGGCAAAGAGCGCCACTGCGACTGTTCCAATCTTGATGAGGTTTCGCTTCATTGTCATTGGCTCCTAGGTTTCTGACGACCCGAGGGTTGGAGTGAGTCTACCAACGCGGGGCTTTAGGGTCCCTTGACCCTGAAAAAGCGAGCGGCCCCGGTTCGAGACCGGGGCCGCCGCTGCCTTGTTTCCCTGCTCTTTTAGAAGCGGAAGGAGACCTGGCTGCTCAGCGCGCCGCCCTTGTAGCGGTCTGCGCCGAACGGGTCGAGAGCGCCGTTGCCTTTGAAGTCAGCGTCGCTCAGCAGATAGTTGATCGAGATGTTGGCTCGGTCGCTCAAGTTGTGCTTGAGGCCGATCGAGTACCAGCGCAGCTCCGGATCGGTGCCTGCGTCGAACGACCAGGCGACGTTCTCGTAACCGAGCATGACGTTCCAAGCGGAGTTCATGGCCCAGTCGAGCTTGACGTGGTAGCTGGAGACCGAGTCATCGGTCGTCAGAGGCACGCCGAAGAGTCCCGAGGTGTCTTCCGCACCGTCGAACATCGCCGCACCGGCGCTGATCTTCATGCGGTCGTTCAGCTGGAACCACGCGCCGGCTCCGAAGCCCTCGATGTTGCTCGGGTTGTAGATGGTGCCGAGTCGGCCCCAGCTACCGAACGCGCCGAAGTTGCCCTCGACTCGTGCGTAGCCCGCATCGAAGCCCCATCGCTCGCCGCCCGCGTACGCGAGCCAAGCGGCCCACGCTGCGTTCTCGTCGTCGAGCATGACGTTCGTGTTGTAGCCGAAGTTGGTCTGGGCGTACACGCCGTAGAGGTCGATGTTGCCCAACTTCCAGTTGACTTCGCCACCGTAGGTGGTCATGCGGTTCATACCGGCGTCGATCTCGTAGGAGTCCTGCCAATAGTGGACAGCCTTCGCCTTGCCGTTGTCGCCAAGACCGATGGTGAGCTCGAGGCCCATCATGGAATCGACGCGGTAGTCGTCGCCGCCAAGATCGTGCTCCATCAGGTTGATGCCAAAGTTGCTGGCACCCACGCCGAAGAGGTCGCTGTTGCGGGTCGCGAAGGCCTTGAGGCCCACCGAACCGAACATGACGTCGACCATGCCGCCGTCCATGATGTACTCACCGTTGTCCCAGCGATCGTTCGCATAGAACTCGGTGTAGTCCGGGCGCTGCAGGAAGAACATGCCGCCGCTGTGGCGGAAGCGTCCGACCGTGGCCTTGAAGCCCTGACCGCCAATGCTCGTGTCGAACGAGGCGTTCAGTTGGTCGAAGTACATGAAGTTGTCCACGTCCATCGTGAAGCCCATGCCCGCGCTCTGCGAGTTCAGGTCACCGAAGTTCGTGCTGTTGTCGACCGAGAAGTCGTGCCAACCCGTCATGTTGCCCATGTTCATCGACGCGACCCACGAGACGCCGTCGCCAGCGTTGCCGCTCAGCGTTGCGTTGAACTCGTGGTAGACGTTGAAGTCCTGAGACATGCCGACCGCGACACCGTCGAAGTCGTCCTCGCCCCAGCCGAGCAGTCGACCAGCCTTCGAAAGGCCGAACAGACCGTCGGTGCTGTGGCCCGCGATCACGACGAAGTCGGCTCCGCCGTTGAAGTTGAAGCCAAGGCCGCTTCCGCCGCCCTCTTCAAGCTTCTTGACGCGCGCCTCGAGCGAAGCGTAGTCCTTCTTCATCGCGTCGATGTCGACGCCCTGAGCCGCGAGCTCCCGCTCGAACTCAGCAGTGAGGCGCTTGAGGTTGTTGATGTCCTGGCCCCAAGTGCGCATACCGTTGACGGTGTTCTGCAGCTCGTTGACCTGGTTCTTCAACGCGTTGAAGTCAGCCGGGCTGACTCCGCCGCCGGTGTTGGGGCGGTTCTCAAGAGCAGTGACGCGACCAGCGAGGGCGTCGATCGCAGCCTGAAGCTGCGCGTCCTTCGCCATCATCATCTGGTAGAGCTGGTTGATCGCGACAGCGAACTCTGCACGGCTCATCGGTCGTGCGGGGCGATAGAGTCCGTCCGGATAGCCGAACAGGATCTTGCCCTTGAGGTTCGCCAGCGCTTCGTATGCCCAGTGATTGTCCGGAATGTCCGGGAAGTTCTGCGCGGCGGCGGGCATCACAAGGCCAAGGCCAAGGACGGCGCCGAGCGCGAGCTTGAGCGTTCGATTCATTTTTCCGCTGTATCTCCTGTGTTTTCACACACAGATACAGGAGAGCGCTGAGGAGGATCGACTTTTGCTTAGAGAGTGACTAACTTTCCTTGAGTTCCGTGTCAAACCTAAGCCGTCGTCGTTCCGACTTAGCGGCGCATCCTGCGTCTGTTTGGCCTTGGCTTTCGGCCTTAGCCACCTTCATTATGAAGGAGAGAGGCCCAGCGTGCAAGCGTCCCGGTGAATTTCCCTGGGCCCAGGTTCAAATCAGGTTCAAAAAAGTGCCTAAGCCCG
>CAZGXW010000011.1:36334-49117 GCA_964529975.1 uncultured Fimbriimonadaceae bacterium | reverse complement strand
CGCGGCTCTGTCCGCGCCTAGATAGCGCAGGCTAAAGCCTGCGGCTACGGGATGCGAGGGCACGACGGAGCGTGCCCCTCCAATCTGTGCGTTGGAGGGCGCGGCTCTGTCCGCGCCTAGATAGCGCAGGCTAAAGCCTGCGGCTACGGGATGCCGGGGGTTATCCGCCGCCGGTGGTGCCGCCGGTCGAACCGCCGCCGGTTCCGCCGCCGGTGCGGGGCGGGACTTCGTCGTCGTCGGTGAACATGAGCGCGCGCACGTCGCGGCCGGAGACCGACTTGTCCCCGTCCTTCGTCGACATCGTGATCTCGGTGGCGACGTACTGGTCGCCGATCGAATACAGGAACTTGACCTCTTGCCGGCCCGCGCCGCTCTTGAGGGTCAGCGTCTCCTTTTCACCGTCGTAGTAGCCGTCGATCGCCCAGCCGAGCCGCCAGCCTTCGGTCAGGTCCTGCCGTGCGAACGGCGCGCCGGTGATGATCGCCCGCCGCTCGCCCTTCTTGTACCAATACTCGATGCGCTCCGCGATCACCTTGATCGGGTACTTGCGGACGTTGTCCGTGTCGCGCAGTTTGTCGACCTGCTCTTGTGTCGCGCCTTGCGGGTTGGTCTTGAGCGACTCGGGCGTGACGCGGTCGATGGTGGGGAACTCGCCCTCGACGACCTTCTCGTCGTCCTCCGACTTGACGACCATCCGCACGGTGCCGGTGAACATGGCCCGCCGCTCCTTGCGATAGACCGTGACCTCCGCGCAAAGGAGGTTGGCATCGACGCCGTAGTACTTGACGTTGCCCTTCGCGATGAGGATGTCGGTGTCCTTGGTGTAGTCGACCTGGTCGGCGATCACGATGACTTCGCCGTCGGTCGCGCGGGCCTTGGTGTACGTTTGCGTCTTGCCGTCGCTGCTGGTGCGCCAGGTCTCGCCGACGATGTCCCACTGCTTGCGCTGGCCTTCTTGCACGGCGTCCTCGAGTTCGCCGACCCAGCGCAGGTTCTTGCCGCTGATCTCGCGCGTCGCGGTGTTCACGTTGACGGTCACCGCCTCGACCTTGCCGCCTGCAAGCGTGCCACGCACGCCGCCATCCACCTGCAGTTCGTTCTGCGCCTCTTGGTACAGGAACTTGTCGGAGCGCAGGTCGAAGTCGTCGTTCTTCACGTGCGCGCCGCTCTCCGAGGTCATGCGCCCTCGGAAGTAGTGGTACGTCGCGTCCTTCATGTCGAAGCCGAGTTTGTTGCCCTCCTTGTCGATGAACATGCCATCGCGCACGCCGCTCATCTCGAAGATCGATCGATCGCGGCGGACTTCGACCTTGTCGACCTCGGCCTCGGCGGCTAGGCGGCCCTTCTCATAGGCCTTCATCTTGAAGTCGGTCATGGTCACGCCGATCTCCGCGCCATAGGGTTCGCCGCTGCTTTTGAACTTCGCAAAGGCGTCGGCGCGCAGGATCTGGCCGAGGCTGAGCCAACCCATCGCGAGCACACCCGCCGCGCCGACGGCGAGCAGGCCGGTCTTCAACCAGGGTCTAACTGATCGTGACATTGACTACCAATTGGACGTTTGGCTGGGTCACGGTGACGGGCGCGGTCCCGCTTTGTGGCCCTTTCGTGGCTCGGACCGTGTAGGTCCCCGCTCCTGCCCACAGCCGGTATTGGCCAGAACCGTCGGCAAAGGTCGTGCGCACGACGGCCATGCTGCCGTCGAGCAGTTCGACCAGCGCTCCACCGCCGTTAGGCTGGACAGTGCCTGTAATGTTCGCGGGCAACGGCGGCGGGTCGTCAAGGCTTTCCGGTGAGATCAGTATCTCGCCGACCTCGATCACGCCAGCGACGGCGATAGTCGGCGGGCTGAAGAGGCGCGTCACATAGAGCGCCTTGGAGACTTCGCCCACAAGGTCGCCGAACGCCGCCGGGCTCGTCGACGAGTATGCGACGTTGAGAAGGTTAAACTCCCCGTTAGCGTCCGTCGTCGTTTGTCGCCCGGCGAGTTTCACGAGCGCGCCAGGGACGGGCAGGTCGTCGCTCGCGTCCACGACTGTGCCATGGACCGTGACCGTTTCGGGGCCGATGTAGAGGTCGCCGAGGTCGACGGTCCCGCTCGCCGCCGGGAAGGTGAACGTGAACACGACGGGCGAGCCGTTGTTCGAGAAACTCACGGTCGCGCTCGTCGTGCCATTGGGGACGTTAAGCAAGAACGATCCGTCGATGAGGTCGGTCGAGGTGTTGTTGCCACCAGCAGTGACCGTCGAAGCGGGGTCGGTCGCGCCGTTGGACTCGATCCACAGCACCCGCCCGACCAGCGTGGCGAAACTCCCGCCGCCGTTGCCTCCTCCTCCACCGCCGCAGCCAATCAGAAGCGCGAGCAGGATGAAGATCAAGACGTTCTTCACGCTCGGTACCCCGTAACGAAGTCGAACGACCGGGTGGTCGAAGTCGCTGTAAACGTGTAGGTCGCGCGGCCGTCCCTCGTTGTCAGCGACCTTCCGGTGGTGAGGTCCTTTAAGGTCATTGTTTTCTTGCCGTGCGTCGGGTCGATCTCGATCGTGACCCTTTCGCCGGGCTTGAGGCCGGTCAAGGTGATGCGGTGCCTCTCGTGGTCGTTCCAGTAACCGATCTCCTTGTACATAGCCCGTGCGCCCACGATGACCGCCTGGAACCCGCCCGGGGACGGGGGCAACTCGGCGTCGAAGCGCGGGTCGAAACCGCGGTAGGTGGACTTGTTCTGCCCGACGACAATGTTCGTCCAGTCACCACCCGCGTTGGTCGCGCGCAAGACGGTCTCCCACTTCTGCGTGGTTGGGAGAGGTGCGGACGGTGCCGGCGCGCTCGAGCCAGCGAGTGAGAAGTCCGTCGGCGTGAACACCATCACGGCGCCCTCTGGGCGCAGGACGCGCACGAAGTAGGCGCGGCCGGGCACGAAGTTCGTCGCTGCCAGCATGGTTCCAGCGTCGGGATTGGTGTTGTCCGGGTCGAACTCGAAGACCGTGTTTCCGATGATCGTGCCGAGCGCCTCAGCATACGTCGACAGCGCTTCCGTCGCGACGGTGAACGTCACGTTCGTCGTTGCGAGAGTCTGGTCGAACGGCACCGTAACCAAGTTCCAACCTGGGAGCAGCGACACAGAAATGGGCGTGCGCGGTGGCGAGTAACCATCGACGTCGGTGTTGAAGGTCGATGGCGACCGTAAGAAGAACCCGAATCCCGGCATCACTTGTCCGGCGTCCGGGAAGAGGTCGTAGCGCACGAAAGTCGGGTTCCAACGTGCGAACAAGAGTTGGCTAGGATCGATGCCGAACACGCTCGTCGGTCGGACCCTGTAGGGTTGCAGTGGCACGCCGACCATGTCGAGTTTCGACTCGACGTTGACGGTGTACGTCGCGTCGGACTCGGGCGGGCTGAGGTTTAGAGCGAGCATCCCGAGACCCTTGTTCACGCGCTTGCTGAAGAGTTCCGTCAGTCCGCCGTTGTTCTCGAACACGCGTACCGTGACCGGTTGGGCGTTAACGAACGCTCCGCCGACGTTTGCGCCGAACGCGAAGTTGTTCGCAACGATTCCGGTCAGAGATCCGCCGACCCACTCGACGGACACTTCGTAGTTGCCGCTTGCCAGCGTTGGAAGGCCAGTGAGCGTGCCAATGAAGTTCTTGGGAAGAGGGCTCGCACCGGTGGAGTACGAACCTGCGGGGAGCACCACGCGTTGGTTAGTGCCTCCAAATGGCGCGTCGAAAGCGACGCGGTACTGCTGGTTGTTGAACGTCGCGCCAGGGAAGTTAGGAACGACGCCTGCATATCCCGCGGTGAATCGCAGTTCGTCGTCCTGCGCCGACGTGAAGAAGCGTGTGAAGTCTGGCCGCCAATAGAGCGGATATCCGGTTCCGGCGAGCAACGCCTCGTCTCCGTTGGCGGCAGTCCGAAACGCGTTGACGTCGAAAGCGAACACTCCGAAGTCGCTCGTTCCGCCCGTCGCCTGGATCGGGAACGGTTGCACGAGGATCTTGAGCCCCGCCGTGTTCTCGACGTCGAGGATGTACTGCCGCTCGACCCAATCCTCGAAACTCATCCCCTCGACAGTGCCGACGCCGCCCACGAGGAAGTCCAGGACTTGCTGTCCGAGAACCACGAAGTCCCCCATCGATGTGTACGAGCCTGGCGAGAGATAGTAACGTGCGTTGAACTCGGCGATGAAACCTGGGTGCTCGGTCGAGACCTTCGACCACGCGGTTCCTGCCATGAGGTAGCGCGCAAGGAAAATGCCGCCAGTGCTGCCGCCTGCGGGCAGTTGCGTGTTGAGCAGGTTTGGAGCGATGAACTTGGTGCTGCCAAGTGCCGGCTGGTTGTACCAGTCGTAGAAGGCGCTGATATCGTAGAGGCTGTCGAGCACGGCCTCGACCTCTCCCGTGGTCGGCGAACCGGGCAGGCTGCCCGGTGTCCGCACGACGCGCATCGTCGCCGCGCGCACGAGCCCTTCGTTTAGCGCATCGAACGGGTAGGGGTTCAGCCCTTGGTAAGCCAGCAGCAGGCAGTGGACATAGTTGACCGATGCTGCGACCGTCGAGTTGTAGACCGGGAATCGGATCTCAGGGCCGACCGGCGCGTTCGGGACATAGTATCCGCCTCCGACCGCATAGCGGTCTTGGATGTCCGCGTCGTAGTTGCTGATGTGCACGACTCCGCCGACGGCCGGTGCGCCGAACACGGCGTTCATCGCAGGCCTAGCCATCGTGAAGGTGTCTTCGAGCAGGGTCTTGTACGTGGTCGGGAAGGGAGGGTTCGTGTCGAAGGTCGGCACGATGTCGCCGCCACCGCCGCGGAACTGCTGGTTGACCGGCAGAGGGATTCCGTTCTGAGTGAGCACAACCCGAAGTGGAAGCGTGTAGGGCGTCTTCAACCTTCCGGTCAGGGCCATGCTCTCGAGGTTCCGCCTTCCCAGGAGGGCCGTCTGCCGAGCGTGCTGTCGCACTGCGGCGTCGGTGAGGGCGGACAGCGCGCCGGGCGCGCGCATTGCCCCCACTTCGACGCGGATCTCGTCCGCTCGGAGCAAGGGGGTCGTCAGGAGTACGGCCGCTGCAAGCAGCGGCCGCGTGAAGTGGTCCAAAAGGGGCACGGTCAGCAGCTACCTCTATGTCTGGAAGGATCCAATCCGGCTAATCGTTCGACTTGAACCGGCGTTGGCTGTTCCCAGCACGAGGAAATAGTATGTCCGGTTGGGCGCTAGGCCGGGCCCGTCGTACTGGTAACTGGTGCCGAAGGCCGGGTCGGACTGGTTGTCCCAGATCGGGTCGACCCCGATGCCGGGGAACCGGTCGAACAGGAACACGTAGTACTCGCTCGCTCCCGAGCCGCTCAGCCAGCGAAAAGTCAGCGGGCTGAAGGTCGGCGAGATCAGGTCCAGAAGGTCGAGCGTGCGCGCGTTGACCACGTTGCTGAAGTCGCTCTCGGTGTTGTTGAAGTCCGGGTAGAGGGTCGCGAGCGCCGTAACCGCGTAGCTGTACGTCGAGTTCGGGTTGGGGCCGAGGTCGACGTAGTACGAGGCCAACGGGTCCGACATGAAGTCGTACGGGTTCATGACGGTGGTCACGCCCGGTGAGCGATAGATGCCGTAGCCCAGGAGGTCGTCGTGGCCGATCGGGTCCCAGAACAGGTCGGTCTCAACCAGACGGTCAGGGTCAATGCCGCGCGTCTGCAACTTGTTGTTCTTCGGCGGCGCAAGCGGCGAGGCAAACCGAGGGTCAAAGATCCGCTTGATGTTCTTGACCGGGTCCTCTGCGCCACCCGGCGAGCGGAGAGCCTCTGGGTGAGAGACCCATGTGACGGCGTCGAGGTTCGTCGGCGGGTCGAAGCCAGGGATGCCCGGGTTACCGAGGATAAAGTTGATCGTGCGCGTCTCTGCCGGATCGAGGACCACGACCTCGGTGTCGCTGCGGTAAGTCCGAGCCGAGGCCGAGATCGTGTACTCGACGCCTGCAATGACGTCCTCGAGCACGTACTGGCCGAGAGAGTTCGTGAAGTCCCGCGATGCGCTGCCTGAACCGTTGAACGCGTAGACAGGGACGTTCTCCAGCAGGAAGCCGTCGCGGTCTCGGACGACGCCAACGATCTTGCCGTTGGTGTGCTTTGGCCCGACGATGATGTTCACGTTCTGCGTGGTCTCGTTGTCGAAGTTCAGGGCCCAGTTTGACCCTCGGTACGTGACCCCGTCCTTGACGATCTCCGCGGTCACTTTGAGTTCGCCAGGTCGGTTCGAAGTCAGTTGGTAGGTGCCAGCGGTCGACGAGCGGGTCTCGCTGTCGATCGTCCAAACCCGTGCTTCTCGGACCGGGTTGAAGTCGATGTCGAGCACCGAGCCCGTGATGTTTGCGGTCTTGGGGCCGGTAAAGCCGCCGCACCCGGCGACAAAGGCCAACGAAAGCAACGAGAACAAAGCCGATTTCTTCATTGAAACCACCTGCTTGAAAATAACGCTCAAGTTTAGGCCGCGTTACGAGCCGAAGTTGAACACGAGTTCAATGTCGAAGCCACGAGACCTATAGGCCCCAGTCGAAACCAGGGGGTCCTTGTTCACGACGTCCCGCCAGCGATAGGAGGCCTGCAGGGCGACGCTCCGCCAGATCTGGTAGCGGTAGTTGATCGAAAGGTCCGTGTCGTCCTGCCCGAACTGGCCCGAACTGAAGTTGCTGTAGGCGATGAACGACAGGGTCTGACGCGGGCTGAGCCGGTACCCAAGAGCGGCATCGAAGTTGTGCGAGTTCTGTTGGAACGTGCTCTGGCTGCCGCTGACGAGCGCACTGTAGCCGAGGCTGTAGGACCAAGGCCCAGCAGGGGCTCCGTCGACATACGCGCTGAAGACGGTCGTGCCCGAAGAAAGCGGAGAATCGATGAATTCGGTCTTGCTCGAATCGATCGACGCCTGCACATTGAGCTCGTCGCTGACCGACCAGTTCGCGTCGAAGCCGACGCCCGTTGTCCTCGTGTTCGAACTGAACGAGCCCTGGGTCTCTCGCAGGAACGTGCGGCCGCTCAGGCTGAGCCCGCTATACGGGCTCCACGTGCTGCGCAGCGTGTAGGCGCGGACCTTGGAGGCGCTGATAAACCCGGTCGAGCCGACACCGTTGCTGAACCCGTTGCCGCCATAGCCCGAGCCGTATCCGTTTGCAAACCCACCGAGCGTCGCGATCTGGCCCGCGTCGCTGTCCTGCACGATCACCGAAGTGTCGAAGAGGTCCGTCGGTTGCCAGCGCATCACGAACTGGACGTCGTGACCTGTGCCCTGCTCGGACTCCTTGCGGACCTGGCTCAAGCCAGTGCTCAGGTTGAACGACCACTGGGCGTTAGGTCGATACCCGGTCCGAAGGTTGATCGAGTCGAGCGCGATGTCCTGCAGAGTCGTGCCGCTGCCGTCGGTGATTGGGCCACGCGCGTCTTGGTGTTGAAGCGCCAGGGACGCGTCCCAGTTCGAGCCCGTCTTGCGCGTCGTGAGTTCCGTCGACGTCACGTCGGTCTTTCCACTGGAAGTCTCGTTGGAAGTCTTGGTGACCCCAAGCGTCCAAGGCATCCCGCCTGTCGTGGGAGCGAAGTTCACCGAGGCGTTCGACTTGACGAACCGCGAATTCACAAAACTGACGTCGCCGCCACTGTCCACGACACGCGACGCGACCGCCGCGTTCATGTAGCCGAGCGTGTAAGTGAAAAGGTCGTCGGGCGACCAACTCGCCCGCAAGTCCGCAGCGTTCTCGTTACGGTTGAAGCCTGTCGTCTCGATGTTCACGTATCCGCTGGGAACCGAGCGCAGCGAACTGCTCAGCGTGAACGGACCAGTCGAATAGCGGAGGTCGAGCGCGCGGGCTACGCCGCTCGATGGCGTCGGCGTCTTTGTCAGGCGTCCCGTGGCCTCGCTGTAACGGAGCGAACTCGACTTTCCGAAGGGTACGTTCACGTCCCAGCCCACGACCTCGCGGTCGCCGTCGACCGTCGACGTCGGCTTCGGGGTGTAGAGCACGTCGATGTTGTCCGTCGACGGCATGAACCTCGTGAAGAAAAAGATGCTCGGGTTGTCCGGGTCGAAGAAATAGTCCACGCCCTCCGTCTGAATGATCCCGTTCACGCGGATGACGATCGGCTCGGTCATCAGTGGCTCGAACTGCAAGAAGTAAGGAGTCGACGGTGGGCCGAATCCCTGGAACTGTTCGAGGCGCGTCGAGAGTCCGCCGCTACCACCTTTGATCTGTTGCATTCCGGTCACGCCGACAGCCAGCGGTCCGAAGTTATAGGCCATCGCTGCACCTTGCACTCGCCCGCGCGAGCCTGCAAACCCGAACACTTCGTACTGGGCCACGATGGTGCTGGTCGGTGGGATGATCTTCGCCTCGCCCGTCGTCCGGTTCACAAACGTCACCGAGCCGATCTCGTAGTTGATGATGTAGTCTTGGCCCAGCGTCTGCGGAACTCCGTCGACCTCGATGCGCTCGGAACCGCGCACAATCTGCGAACTCTGCAAGTAATAGGGTCCCGCGGTGTTCGTTCCTGGGATCGTCACCGTTCGCGGCGCGCCGCGAACGTCGCTGTAGACGGTCTTTGCGCGAAAGCCGCCAGACGTGAACCCTAATTGCGCCCCGCGAAGGGTCTTGTTGAACGTCGCGAAGCGATTGGTGTTGAGCAACGAGCCTCGAATGTCGCCGAGATTGACGACCCAAGGCCCGCGATCGACGTCGATGCTGAAGCGCTGCCCCTGCGGGTCTTGGTAACGGCTGTCCTGGATGACGAACTCGAAATTGAGCAGCCCGAGCACGTCGCGACCGGTCACGTTGATGTTGCCGAAGTCGGTGAACGTCTTGTCGCCCTGCCCGCCGTAGTTCCCGTATTGGAACGCGTCGCCGTCGCCGTCGATCTGGTGCTGGTGCATCGACAGCCTTCGGTAGCCCGTGATCGTCACACGGTCGATGACCTCGCGGCGCAGCCACACGGGGAGTCCGAGCCCCGCCTGAGCCTCGGCGAGGGCGCAACCCAGGCAAAGTAGCCCAGCAACGGCGAACCTAGGTGCCGATGGCAGAGACCAGCACCTCGATGTTCCCTTGAGCCTGCTTGGTGAGTTCATCGCGCTTGCGCTGGATGTTGGCGACGATCCGCTCACGGTCCTTGATAAAGGACTGGAACCCGTCGAAGATCCGCTCCGGAGTCGCGGTCTCAATGTTCAGAGGGGCCGGGTACCCCATTGCGTTCGCAAAGGCGTTCACCTTTGGGTCGTAACTCACCATGTACGCGGGCACGCCGACCGTGCTCGCTAGGATGCCCGCGTGGAGCCTCATGCCGATCACGGCGTCCATGCGCATGAGCCTCTGCTGGAGTTGGACAGGGCTCGTCAAACCTCGGATCTCGGGCACCTTTCCGCCGAACTCCTTTCCGAGTTTGTCGATGAAGGGGCGGTCGATCTCGCGGTCCATCTCGATGACGGTCGCCACCCAGCGATTGTCGAACAGCAACTTCAACAACTGGCTGAAGACTTGCAGAACGTGCTTCTCCTTTCCAAACGGTCTGACGGAAACCCCGACTGACTTCATGTCCGCGACGCCGAACTGCGTCTGCCCCTCATCGTGCTTTGGCTCGGGCAGGAGGAACGCCATGTCGGCCGTGACGCGGAAGGAGCCCTTCACGCCGAGGCCTTGTAGTGTCGAGACGGAGTCGCGGTCGCGCACGGCGATCACGTCCGCCGCGTTGAACGCGCTCCTCGCCATAGATTTGCCCAGGAAGTTGTTCAAAGGTCCGACGCCCTGGCCGATCATCACGACCTTCTTCTTGTGCTTCTTCGCGATCTTGACGAGATTGGCGTAATAGCCCACGCTCTGTACGCTGGTCACGTCCTGAAAGATCGAGCCGCCCGGGAACACGAGCGCGTCCGCCTCGGCGATCGCCTGGTCGACCGCGCGCATCTCTTTGTAGTGCACACCGCGTAGACCGTAATCGCGCATGAGCGACTCCACGCTGCCACAGATGGTGGTGTAGTGGTAGGGAAGGTCGGCAACCCCGCGCGTGAACCCAAGGAGGATCGCGTCGTCGCCTAGGTTGCCTCTGCCGAAGTATCCAGCCAATACGAGGCGCTTCGCCATGTCAGTCTGCGGTCTCCTTGAGTGGCATCCAGCGCTGGACGACTGTCCAAAGAAGAAGGCCGATTATACCGCCGAGGGCGACGCCGACCCCGACCCGCGCCAGGCTCAAAAGAGCGGGCGTGTGCAGGTGACAGAAGGTGTTCACGATGCTCGTCTGGCCGACCATTCCAGCCAGGAGCAACAACGACGCCCAGCCCTTGAGGTTCGGTCGATATGCAAGCAGACATAGCCCGAGGATCAGCGCGGGATGGCCAAACGCCACCTCCTTCGAACGCGGGCGCACGTGGAGCAGGTTGTCGAGCAAGGCGCGGATCTGGAGTTCGAGAGAGGACACTGCGGTGGGTGCCTCGTTGCCTGATCGGAGCGCAAGCATCGCGATCGCGGCCAGGCCGAGGATCGCGACCGTCGCTGCGGCCCATGATACGGGCGTGCGAAACGTCTCGCGTAACGGCCCGCGCTCCTTGAGTATCAGCCACCCGACCAACAGGATCGGTGCGAACAGCGCGAGTTTCACGCCGGGGAACTGCTCGATGCGGAGCATGTACGAGACGCCGACCAACATTCCCGCGACGCACAGTCCACCTACGAGACTCACGAACGAGAAAACCAAGTACCCAACCAAAGGGTTGGGCTTCAAGAAACGATCGAGGCACAGGAAACCAAGCACAGGGAAGGCGCACGCGATCACGAGCGCAGAAAGGTCGCGGTAGCCGTCCGTGAACGCGCCCGCGGTCGTCCCGAGCACGGCGAGCAACCCAACGACACCCAACACACCCTTGCCGAGACAGGCGAGCACCGTCCACGCGACTGCGGGGAGTGCTAGCAAGGCGATCAATCCGACCAGCCACTTGGGGACGCTAGGTTCTTCGAAGGGCCGGGGTGGTTTGACCTCGCCGCCGGCCTCGCGGACTGCGCGGGAGATTCCGTTCAACGTCTCGCCAGTGCGCGTGAGCAGGTTTTCGCTCGCCCTGCTCGTCGGGCGCAGCAACAGCCAGCGCACGCCGCGTTCACGGTACGCCTTGGCAAAGCGCTCGTAAAGTTCGCCCGGCGCCATCGTCTCGGCCTCGACCTGTTGGATCGAGTGGAGGCGCAGGGTCTGCGAACGGAGCGCACTGCGCAAGAACGCATCACCGCCGAGCGACGTGAACTCTGGCGAAAGGTACTGCAGGCCGTACGTCTCCATCGCGGTCTGCGTCGCGGTGAGCATGTTCTTGTTGCCTAGCGCCTGGTCGCCGCCGATCAAGTACGCGTCCGCGCCAAATTCGCTCGCGTTGTGCAGAGAGGCGACGATCGTCTCGGGGTCGGAACCGAACTCGTTGAAGAGCCGCGCAACGATCAAGAGGCCCGCGTCGGTTGCGTCTTGTGCCGCTTGCGGGTCGATGCCGAGGGGCACGGTCAAAACTGCGCTCGAGAGCGCAGGCGAGACGACCAACTGGGGTGCAGATCTGTCACCACCCACGCGCAAGATGGCTTCGATCCCGCGACTGCGCAGAGCCTCAAAGGTCCGGCTCGCATACAAGTTATCAGAGATTGCCGGAGCATAAAGTGCGCCCTTGGTCGAGTAACCATCCTCAAGCGCAGCCGGTGTCAAAGGCGCCAAGCGCAGCAGCCCCTTGTCGACCAAGGTCAGCACGGTGTCCTCCGTGATCGCCACGCCAACAAGCCCGCGTTCCTTCAAAGCGGCCAGCGCCTCGGGGCGCGAAACGCCCGAGGCCATCGCGATCGCCTCGACGTCGGACATCTCCATCACGAGCCCGACGGCGCGGTTCGAAGCCTCTACACGGTGCCGCAAGGAAACGGAATAGGAAGCCGCGAGCGCGCAGCACACAACCGACGCCCACACCCACCACGGCACCCTAGTCAAGGTCGTCCTCCAACTCCAACTGCTCGAACTTCTTGTCCTGCAACAACTTCATTCTGCCGCCTGCGACGAGCACGGTGACCATCCCGGCCAAAAACCCGCCCGCGTGCGCCCAGTTCGCCACCCCTTGCTGCGGCACCAGGATCTGATAAACGAACCACAGCCCGAGAAGCACCCACGCGGGCACTGCGAACACGAGGAAGATCACAGGCGGGATCATCACCTGCACGCGGTTGCCAGGAAACAACAGGAAATAGCACCCCAAAACTCCACCGATAGCGCCCGACGCGCCCAGGGTCGGTACGGGTGACGACGGGTTGACGAAGATGTGAGCCGCCGCCGCGAACACGCCCCAAAACAGATAGTAGAGCGTGAACCGCATGCTCCCCAGGGCGTTCTCGACGCTAGGCCCGAACGCGAGCAGATAGAGCATGTTGCCGATCAAGTGCCACAGCGAGCCGTGCAGGAAGAGGCTCGTGAACACCTTTCCGATCTCGAGTGGATCTCCCTGTCCGCTGAGCGCGCGCATGACCTCCTCGGGCCGCATCGCGAGGTCCGCGAACACGACGTTGTGTCCGGCGAACGACCACTCGCGGTCCCAAAGATAGAGGAGGACGTTGAGCCCGATAAGCGTCCACGTGACGAGCGGCTTCTCGCGCGGGGCCAGGTTGTCCCGGATCGGGATCATGCGGCAGGGAGTCTACCGGCGCAGGGGCAAGGGGCGAAGGGAGGGGCGGGTGCTGGCCCCTATTGGTTGGCACGACTCGTCCCGTTGCCTCGTCCCGTAGGCGCAGGCTTCAGCCTGCGTAGTCGAAGTGGTGTCTC
>CAZGXW010000011.1:0-36234 GCA_964529975.1 uncultured Fimbriimonadaceae bacterium | reverse complement strand
CTCATCCCGTAGCCGCAGGCTTCAGCCTGCGTAGTCGAGGTGGTGTCCAATGCGCAGGCTAAAGCCTGCGGCTACAAACTGGTCGCTGTCGGCATGCCGCAAACCGCCTACAACGTGCAGTAGGGGGCACACGGCACGTTGTGCCCGGAGCGCAACGTTCTGCGCGTCTCCGGCGGTACTCCGCAGACCGTTTGCTGAACGTTGCGCGACATCCGCGGAGTGTTGTGCGCGGCCTGCGGAACGTCGTCTGTCGTCTACGGCACGTTGTGCGTGGCCTGCGGCACGTTGTCTGGCGATTGCGGAACGTTGTGCGCGACCAGCGGAACACTGCGCGCCGCTGAAAACCCGCAGTGAACGGCACACACATCGTTTCCAGATTCCAAAAGTCTCACGTCCCGTAGCCGCAGGCTTCAGACTGCGTGGTCGAGCTCGTGTCCTGTGCGCAGGCTAAAGCCTGCGGCTACAAGAAGGCCCCGTTTGCGCAGGCTAAAGCCCGCGGCTACGAAGAGCGCCTACCGGTCGCCGTCCCAGAACACCCCGACCTGGCTCTCCGGCGGGTAAGGGCCGCGCTCGGTCCACTGCGCCGTGCGGGCTCCGTTCTTGGCCCAGGCCATCGCCGCCGGGAAGGTGTCGTTGCCGCCGAGGTCCATGAACACGCCTAGGCACAGCGCGCGCTCGCGGATCGAGCCGCGCGTCGCCTCCGCCGCCTTGCCCAGGCTGATGCCGGTCGAGACGTACGTGTCCGACCCCACGAAGTCGACGAACACACCGATGCCGTTCGCGTTGCCCGCACCCAGCGAGAGGTTCGGCGCCCGATAGGTGTCGTTGCCGCCGCGATCGAGCAAGTAGCCGTTGCTGAAGTCGTGCCCCGCGCCCTGAGCCATGTTCATCTCCGCGACGTAAGTGTCTGTGCCATCGAGGTCTTCGAGATAGCCGACCGCGTAATGCGCCGCCGCTCCCTGCACGTACCACATCCCGCGATATCGATCGTCGCCCTTTTCGTCCCACAGCATGCCGATGCCTTTCCAATATCCCGTACCTTGTCCAAACACGGCGCAGTCGTATTGGTCTTTTCCGTCCTGGTCGTAGAGGATTCCGACGCCACCGCTGAGGCTCATGCCTGTAAGGTAGTCGCTGCGCAGGCCGTATCCCGCGCCCTGCGCCATGCTCACGTTGTGCTGCGCGCTTTGCGGCGAAGGAAAGTCGATCACCGAGTCGTTTGCCATGTAGCGGTCGTCTCCTGCGCGGTCGATCAGCGCGCCAACACCGCCGGTCAATCCCACGCCCTGCACTTGCGTGAAACCGTTGTAGCGGTCGTTGCCCTCGTGGTCTTCGAGGATGCCGATGCCGAACTTTGCAAACCCGAGGCTGTCGGCATACGCGTCGTAGGTGTCGTTTCCTGCCTTGTCGATCAGCATCGCCACGCCGAACGACGCCGACGCGAGCCCTGACTTGTGCGAGCGATAGATGTCCGAACCGCGGCTGTCGATCAGCACGCTGACGCCGAACGTCGCGCTGCACGGCCCTGGCTGAGCGCGGCCGTTCTTACGGTTCGCCCAGTCGGCGATGTTCGCGTCGAGCAGCGCCTTGTCGCTGACGTACTTGTCGTCTCCGTTCGTGTCGATCACGACGCTGAGCCAGTTGCTCACGCTGTCGTTGGAGGGCGCGTTGTCGTACGCGTCGTTGCCTCCGGTGTCGATCAACACGAACACGCCTTCGCCGACGTGCTCCGAGTCGCTTCCACCGCTCAGCACGATCCGTCCCCACGCGGTCTCAAACTGCAGCCCGTACTTTTCGCTCGCAGGCACCGACTGTACGATCTCTTGCGCCTTCGAACACGCCGCGGCGATGTCTTGTGCCGCCGCGTAGAGATAGTGCATCTCGACGGTCTGATAGAACTCGACGAGTTGTTGGTGGACTTGCGGATCGTCCTCGCTCGGTTGCACGCTCGTCTCGCGGTCGTACGCTTCGTCGATGTCCGCCACTCGCGCGAACGCGGCGCGGCGATAGCGCACGGTGTCGAGCGCCGTGTAGAGAACGAGGGCGACCGCCCGCTGAACGTCTCCCGGCGCGGCGATCGAAGACGGCACAGAGCCTGTGAGCAGCCCTTCCGCCTTCAGGGCTTGCAGCGCCTTCACCAAGGCGTTTTGTTCAGCCGCGAGTTGCTCGGCCCTTGCGATCGGGCTGCCAAGGAGCGACCGGCGGCTGCCGACGCCGCTGAGTCGCGAAAGCGTCGAAACTGTGTTCGCAGGGTCGTCCTTCGAGCCTGCGAGCAGCCTGCGGTTCATCTCCATGTAGAACGGCGTCCGCCAAGGGTTCTCGTACACGGCGTCGAAGTACTGCGTGGCGAACGCGCCCTGTGAAAACTGCGCAAGGATGCCCGGGTCGTAGCGCGCCGTCTTCGTCGTGAGTCCCGCCACGCCGAGCGCATCGTCGAACCTGTTGTCTAAACTGGTGCCGGACTGGGCGATGCTGAGGGCTAAGGCGACGGCAAAGACGTTCATGGTGGGGCTCGTTTGGGCGGGTGCCTGCCTCACTTTGGCCCAGGACTCGGTCATAGCGCAACCGCCGCCCAGGATCGCGTTCGAACTCTGGCGCGAAGTCGGACGCAGCGAGTTCTTCACAGAGCACGCCGTCGAGTTCCCCAGCAGCGTGACGTCTGGCTACCCCGAGAACGACGAAGTCCGTCTGCGCGTGGTCATGCCCACCGACACGTTTGGACCTGTGCCTGTCGTCGTGCTGCTGCACTATTGGGGCGCGACAGACGTGAGCCTCGAACGCACGCTCGCTCGTCGTCTCGCCGAGAACGGGATCGCCTCGGTCATCATGCCGTTGCCGTACCACCTCGACCGCACGCCGGCGGGAACGCTCTCCGGTCAGATGGCCGTCGCGCCCGACGTCACGAAACTGACCGCGACGATGCGGCAAAGCGTGTACGACGTCCGACGCACCGTGGATTGGATCGAATCGCGCCCAGAGTTCCGACGCGACCAGATCGGGATCTCGGGAACGAGCCTCGGCGCGCTCGTCAGTTCTCTTGCGTTCGCAGTCGAGCCGCGGTTTGCGGCGTCTTGCTTCCTGCTCGGTGGCGTCGATATCGCGCACATTCTCTGGCACTCCTCAGGAGTGGTCGCCCAGCGCGACGAACTGCGACGACAAGGCTACACCGAAGACCGCCTGAGGACAGAACTCGCGCCGATCGAGCCGCAGAACTACATCGAAAAGGGCGACATGCGCCCGAGTTTCGTCATCGCGGCGCGATTCGACACAGTCGTGCCTTCCGACGACGCGCAAAAACTCATCGGTGCCCTCGGCAACGCGCAAGTGACGTGGCTGGACACGGGACACTACGGGGGCGCGCTCGTGCAGTCGAAACTCGTCACGACGGTCTCACGGTTTTTCACGCAGACCTTTCGCGGCCCAGGCTTCAACGCGCCCGGCAGCCTGTACGCGCCCACCGTGCGCTGGGGACTAGGCGTCAACGACGAAACCGGACTGCAAGTCATGGCGGGAATCGACGTCTGGCGGTTAAAGGCGAACGGCGAGACGTTTGCGACACTCATGGTCACGCCGAAAGGCGCGCAGGGATTCTTCGGTCAGACCGTGAGCAAGAACTTCGCGATCGGGATCTCGTTCACGCGCAAGCGCACGACGCCGGGCCTTCTATGGAGCATCGTCCTCTAAGCGAACTGGTCCGCACCAACGCGCTCGCGACCTATCTGGGTCTCGTCGCCGCCGTCGAGGGCTCCGTCGTGACCCGACCGCTCGGCTTCACCCTGGTCCGCGGCCCGGGGTTCTTCTCGTTCTGCAACTTCGCCGCCGGGTTCGATGTCGCCGACGAAGACCTGCCCGCTGCCGTAGACCTCCTCCGAGCCCAGGCCCAAGACCACTTTGGCTTCTATGTTTTCCACATGACGGGCGACAGACCGGCCGGACTCGAGCCCGCGTTGATCGATGGAGGATTTGAGCCCCGACAAACCCTGGCCGCTATGGCCTCGATGAATCCGGGTGGCGTAGGTGTGGAGGGCGCGAGGTTGGTCGCTTCCCACGACGACCGCGCGAGCGTGGCTGGGTTCATGGCCAAACAGTTCTTTTGGAGCATGCCACCGGAGGCGAGGAGGGCCATCGCGGCGGCGACGGCTGCTTCGTCCCATACCGTCTGGTGCGTCGGCGAACCTGGCGACCCTAAGGCTGCCGTCATGCTTGTCGAGCAGCCGGACTCCGTCGGCCTCTTCAACCTGTGCGTCAAACCTGAGTTGAGGCGGAACGGGATTGGGGCCGCCCTGGTCCGTTCGGTTCAAAACGCGGCCTTCACGCAGTCCAAGCCGGTCGTGCTCCAGTGCAGCGAAGACCTGGTGGCCTGGTACGAAGACCTGGGGTTCGAGCGAGTGGGAGTTGTCCACGCGTTAACTCTTGCGCCCGACGGTGCCGGTGATATACTCGTCTGAGAGACAGGTTCAAGCCGTGCCGCGCAGGTTCGCGTTCACTCTGATCGAACTTCTGGTTGCCATTGCTATCGTGGCAATCCTGACGGCTGTATTGCTCCCTGTGTTCGTCCGGGCCAAGGCCAGCGCCAAGGCGAGCGTGTGCATCAACAACTTCCGTCAAGCCACGCTGAGCACCATCATGTACTCGTCAGACTATGACGACCGGTTCGTGCTCTCCCGTTACACCACGAACGTGGCGGCATCCAGCGCGGACGACAAGACGTGGGTTCAACTTGCGCTTCCCTATTCGAGGGACTTCCGCGTCTACCGTTGCCCGGCTGACTACACGCAGATCCCAGAGAGCGACGCGGTGTTCGACCGCGACGTTGTTCCTGGCGACACTTACGCGCGGTACTACAAGGCGTCGAAGCGCACGAACATCGGATACAACTACCTGTACCTCTCTCCGCTCATCGAGTCCGACACGATGATCACGCCGATGAGCAGGCTCAGTACGGAAGTCGCGAACCCGGCGGACACGTTGCTGTTCGGCGACTCCGTCTATGAACTCACGCGCGAGGGCCGTCCCAACGGGGGCGGCAGTTATCTCATCGTGCCGCCATGCCGTTATTGGCTCGACGGACAGTTCAAGCGCGACACGCTTCGTCTTGGTCGAATTCCAGACGAGAGCCTCTTCACCGAGAACATCGAGTGGGGCGAACTCCCCGGAGAGAACGAGCCGATCGTCTCAATGATGGGTGGCCTCTATCCCTGGCACAACCGCCGACTGACGACCGTGTTCGTCGACGGACACGCGCGAGGCTCGACGCTCAGCCAGATCGCCGTTGGGTGCGACGTCCAGCCGAGTTGGGGCGGCTACGTCTACGACCGATCCAAGTACCTCTGGGACCTCGACTAGCGTAGGTATCCTCCTCGCTTGGAAAAGCGCGTTCGAGCAGCCATCGTCGGAGCGACCGGTTACACCGGGTCCGAAGCAGTGCGCCTTCTCCTTTCCCACCCGCAAGCCGAACTGGTCGCCGTGACGTCCGATCGCCTCGAGGGCAAGCCGCTGCGCGAAGAGTGCCCTTGGCTTGATACCGATCTTTTATTGAGCAAGTCCGACGCGGCATCCCTCGACGCAGATGTGGCCTTTCTTTGCCAGTCGAACGGCGTTGCGTTGAAGGTCGTGCCTGAATTGGCAAAGAGGATGAGGGTCATCGACCTTTCGGCGGACTTTCGTCTCTCCGACACCTCGCTCTACGACGAGTGGTATGGCTTTGCACATTCGTCTCCGCTCGACCCATGGCCGGCGTATGGTCTCCCAGAACTCGTCGACCGAAGCGCGATCGCAAAGGCACAGATCGTCGCCAACCCAGGTTGCTATGTGACGGCGACGCTGCTCGCGCTCGCGCCGTTGGTGCGCGCAGGACTCGTCTCGGGTGTGCCCGTCGTCGACGCGAAGTCCGGCGTCTCGGGAGCCGGTCGCTCCAAAGTTGAAACCGAACACTTGCTCAGTGAACTCCACGGTGGCTTCAAGCCATACAAGGCGACAGGCCATCGGCATATCCCGGAGATAGAGCAAATGCTAGGGACCCGCGTGCGGTTCACGCCGCACCTGTTACCGATCTCGCGCGGGATTTGTGCAACGATCCACGTGCCGGTGAGCGCCGGACTCGACTCGGTCCTCAATGCCTGGAACGCCGCATACGCCGGCGAGCCGTTCGTCAAGGTCCAATCCTTCGTGCCCTCGACAAAACAGGTCCAAGGCTCCAACTCTTGCGTCCTCTATGCCGAGCACGACGCTCGAACGGGGTACGCAGTCCTGGTGAGCGTCATCGACAATCTGGTCAAAGGTGCCGCCGGCCAGGCCGTGCAAAACATGAACCTCATGTTCGGGTTGCCAGAGAAGACCGGCCTGCCAGTCCACGGAGTTTGGCCGTGACGCCGAAGGGCTTCCAGTTCGCGGGAGTCCGGTGTGGGCTCAAGAACAAGCGCCGCGACATCGGGCTGATTGTGAGCGACAGGCCGTGTGCCGTTGCTGGCGTTTTCACTCAGAACACTGTTCGAGCGGCGAGTGTCGACTACACGCGCGAGGCCGTTCAGCACCACCTGCGCGCGCTCGTCGTGAACAGCGGAAACGCAAACTGTTGTACGGGTGCGCAGGGTGCGAGCGACGTCGCGAAGATGGCTGCCCTTGCCGCTTCGCATCTCGGGATTAGGCCCGACGAAATCGCAGTCGCACAGACCGGGGTGATCGGCCAGTTGATCGACATGGCCAAAGTTGAGCGCGGCGTCAGTGAGGCCGCGAACGCGTTGGGTGACGACCACCGGCCCTTCATGGAAGCGATCCTAACGACCGACCTCGTCGAAAAGCAGGCCGTCGCAAGCGTGCGGGGAGGATCGGTGCTAGCACTCGGAAAAGGCTCTGGCATGATCGCGCCGAACATGGCGACGATGCTTGGCTTCATCGTGACCGATCTCAGTGTCGATCGGCCGAGATTGCAGGAGGCGCTGAGAAGCGCAGTCGACAAGTCGTTCAATTGCCTCACCGTCGATGGCGACACATCGACCAACGACATGGTGCTCGCCTTTGCCAACGGCGCGAGCGGTGTCGTCCCGGACAAGAAGGAACTCGAGCACGCGCTCGACGAGGTGTGCGTCAGCCTGGCCAAACAGATCGCGCGCGACGGCGAGGGCGCGACGAAACTGATCGAAGTCAAGGTCGCGGGAACGAGAGACCCGCGCCAAGTCGCGCTCACGATCGCAAACTCGCCCCTCGTCAAGACGGCGATGTTCGGATGCGACCCAAACTGGGGCCGCATCCTTGCGGCTGCGGGCCGCTCAGGCGTCGACTTCGACCCGGGCAAGGCCTCCCTCACCATCTGGTCGAACGGCGAGGCGCACATCCTCTTCGAGCGCGGCGCACCGGCGCCCTTCGATCCCAAGCGAGCCTCGACGGCCCTCAAGGCGACCGAGGTCGTCATCGATCTAAACCTCGGAGGCGAAGACGAAGCGACCGTCTACACTTGCGATCTCGGATACGGCTACGTTCGCATCAACGCCGAGTACCATACGTAGCCCACGGGACTTGCTCCATGCCCGGCTAAACTCGCGAAACCAGCCATGAAAGTCAGCATCATCGGAGGAGGCGGACGCGTCGGTTCGGACGCCGCTTTCGCGCTCCAACTCGGCAAAGTCGTCAACCACATCGCGCTCATGGACGTCAACGCCGACCTCGCCCAGGGTGAGGCCCTCGACCTACGACACGGCGCAAGCCTCACCGCCAACCAGACCTTCAGTGGCGGAGACTATGGCGTGTGCGAAGGCAGCGACTGCGTCGTCATCACCGCAGGCCTTCGACGCAAGCCTGACGAGAGCCGTCTCGACCTCATCAACCGCAACCTGGCGCTATTCAAAGGCATTCTTGACGAACTCAAGAAGGTCAAGTTGAACGACGGGGCCACGATCCTCGTCGTGAGCAACCCGGTCGACATCCTGACGCACGTCACTGTGGAGAGCGGAATCCTTCCGGTCAGCCAAGTCCTCGGTCTCGGCACGGTGTTGGACACCGCCCGGTTCCGCAGCCTGATCGCCGACCACTTCAAGGTCGGCGCCCTCGACGTGAAGGCGCTGATCCTTGGTGAGCATGGTGACACAATGGTGCCGATCTGGTCGAGCGCGACGATCAACGGTGTGTCGCTCCAGTCGATCCCGGGTTGGAACGATTCTTCCGCCGACACCCTCTTCGACGCGACCCGCAAGTCTGGCGCGACCGTCATCGCCCAGAAGGGCGGTGCGGGCCGTGCGGTCGGAATCTCGATCAAGGAGGTCGTCGAGGGCATCGCGCTCGACGACGGCAGACTGCTCCCGGTCAGCGCCGCACAGTCCGGCAAGATGGGTATCAAGGACATCTCGCTTTCGCTTCCGACCGTCGTCGGTCGCAAAGGCGTGGTCGAAATCTACGAGCCCAAGGTCAGCGACTCCGAGCGCGAAGGGCTCCTCAAGTCCGCCCAAGCGCTCAAGGACATGTACGCCCAGATCGGTTCGCCGGTCACCGCGTAGCCTCCAAGCCAGGCCCGGGTCGCCCAACTTGGCGGCCCGGGCCTTTTGATTTGCATGCGAACGGGCAACGCACCTGGCTCCGTCCGCGTTGAAGGAGGCAGCGTCATGAGGAAGGACACGCCCAGCAGGACTGCCCAGGTGGTCGCGCTCGGGACGCTTTGCGTCGCGTTCGATCCCGCCCATCGCGGGCTCGTCCCCAGAGAGACCCGAGAGGGGTTTCTTCGCACGCTCCGCTCCGCCGGTCTCGGCTGGGCGGCCCAGTCCATGCGTCTCGGCGCGGTCCGGAAGTACGCCAAGGAGAGGGCCGACGAGATCGTCCCCGGGATCCTTGTCCATTACGCGTTGCGCAAGCGGGCGGTCTCCGAAGCGGTGGCGAAGTTCCTCTCCGAAGGGATCGAACAGGTCGTCGTGCTGGGAGGTGGGCTCGATCCCCTCGGGCTGAGGATCTTCGACGAAAGGGGCGTCCCCGTCTGGGAGGTCGATTGCTCCTCGAACACCGAGAGCAAGCGCGCGTTGGCGAAGGGGACCGGCATCCGGTTCGTGAACTTCGACATGACGGACCCGTGTCTCGTGCCAAACCTTGTCGAGCACGGACTCACCGCGTCAAAGCGCACTCTCATCGTGGCAGAAGGCGTGTTCATGTACCTTCAGCGGGGCGTGGTGGAGAACATCCTTGCCTCCTTCCGGCGCGAGGGCAACGCATTTGTGTTCACGATGATCGACCTCACACCCGAGGGGTTTCCCGGGTTTCACTCGGACGACGGTCTCACGGAGTGGCTTGCCAAAGTGGACGAGCCGTTCGTGTTCGGGCTTCATCCCCGCGACGTTCCCGACTGTCTCGAAGAGCACGGCTGGACATTGGTCGAACTGCTCGAACAAGAAGACCTCTGCGACCGCTATGCGCCGTCGTGCAAGTCCCAAAGCGCGAAGGGCGAGTACGTCGTCGTCGCTTCGTGCTAACGCTGAGACGTTGCCGCCAGTATCACTGGCACAAATGACCAAGATCGGACACCTAGAACTGTTCGTGCGCGACACCGTCAAGTCGCGAGAATGGTACGTGCGTGCCCTCGGCGCGAGCCCAGTGGCTGACCAAGGCGAGTTCCAATGGATCGAACTCGGAGGGCTGGAGGTCTTGCTGCGCCCCGGCGAAGGCTCGAAGGCGAAGGAGTACCGCAGCACCGCGCTTGCTCCGGTGCTCTATGTCGAGGACCTCGCCGAGTTCCGCGAGATGTTGGACGAGGCGGGGATCGATCCGACGAACGGCGATGAGGACGAGTGCTTGACGTTCCGCGACCCAGATGGTCACTGGTGGCAGGCCACCATTGCTCCGTAGCCAAGGGTCCCAAGCCACAGCACTGCGGAAACCTCGCAGGCGTCTAGGCCGGTAACGGGAGACAGGAGCGGGCCATGCAGATCACCGACTTCGAATCGGGAAAGCAACTGAGGGACGTCGACATCGTCCTCACCCGCGAAGAGGCCGAGGACATGCTCGCGTACCTCACCCACCTCTTGCACCGCCCTAACGTCGCATTCGCGCACTTGAGCGAGGTCGAGAAATGGACGCTCAAGCGCGAGATCACACTGAGCGTTCGCAAAGAGCGCGCCTCTTAGTTCGGAACTTCCGAACCTCCGAACCTCCATACTCTCCCTATGCCCCGCATCGCGGTCGTCGGTAGCGCGAACATGGATCTCGTCGTCCGGTGCGACGCCCTGCCACGCATGGGCGAGACCGTGATTGGCAAGGAGTTCAGCAAGAACCCCGGTGGCAAAGGTGCGAACCAGGCCGTCGCCGCAGGTCGGCTGGCGAGCGAGGGAACAGAGGTGTTCTTCGTCGGATGCGTCGGCAAAGACGACAACGGCATGGCTCTGATGTCGAGCATGTCGACTTCTAACGTCAACCTCGCCTTCTGTCAAATCGTCGAAGATGCACCGACGGGCATCGCGCTGATCACAGTCGACGGCTGGGGGAACAACACTATCGTCGTGGATCCGGGCGCGAACGCACGATTGACGTCGGAGCACGTCACTTCGTCGCTCCAACAGATCGCCCCGGACATCGTGCTCGTGCAACTCGAGATCCCAGACGAAGCGGTGTACGCCTGTGCCGGACATGGAAGGCTGATCCTCGATCCCGCTCCTGCACGCCTGCTCGACGACGAGTTCATTGCGCAAGTCGACACGATCACACCGAACGAGAGCGAGACTCACGCGCTCACAGGCCTTGCGGTCACCAGCGATCTCTCTAAGGAGAGGGCAGCCCTTGCCTTGCGCGAGAAGGGCATCAAGAACGCGGTCCTGACGCTCGGTGAGGAAGGCGTGTTCTGGTCGTCGAGGAACGACAAGGAGTGGTGGCCCTCGAGTGGAAACACAGTAGCAGACACGACCGCTGCAGGCGACTCGCTCGCGGGGGCCCTCGCCGTGTTCTTGGCCGAAGGACACGACTTCAAGACCGCGCTAGAACGCGCCAACACGTGCGCCGGCGAATCAGTCACGCGCCACGGCGCGCAAGAATCGATGCCGTGGAGAAGCGAGGTCGACTTTCTCGATGAGATAGACCAATGACCGGAACTTGCCCAAGCACGACGATCACCACCTGATCAAGTTCGCGCCCCAAACAAGACCTGCGCCAAAACCGACGGTCATCACGACCATCCCCGGCCGCAGTCGCCCGGCCCTCGAGGCTTCGCACAGGCCGATCGGAATCGACGCCCCGCTCGTGTTGCCGTACTTCTCGAGGTTGAGGAACACCTTCTCCGGCGGGAGTTTTAGCCGGTCTGCCGCCGACTGAACGATGCGAAGGTTCGCCTGGTGAGGAACGAACAGGTCGATGTCCGACGCCTCCATGCCGGCGATCTCGAGCGCCTTGCAGCACGCGTCTCCCATTGCGGTGACCGCAAACCTGTACACCTCGGAGCCCGCCATGAAAATGTACGGACGCTTGCCCTCGGAGTAGTCGCGCCCGACCGGGTACTTCGAGCCGCCCAACTGCAGGTCGATGTGCTTCGCACCCGACCCATCGGCGAGCAGAACTGTGTCGATCACGCCTCGGTCAGTGCCCGTCTCTGCACGCAAAACGACCGCGCCTGCGCCGTCGCCGAACAACACACAGGTAGATCGGTCAGTAAAGTCCACGAACTTCGTCAGCGCGTCCGATCCAATAACAAGCGCATTCTTCACCTGCCCGCTCTCGATCATCGCGGTCGCGACGTTGAGCGAATAGATGAACCCGGCACACGCCGCACCGACGTCGAACGCCCCCGCTTTCTTCGCGCCAATCGCCTCTTGCACAAGACACGAGACCGATGGGAACAGATAGTCGCCAGTCACGCACCCGACGATCACGACCTCGACGTCCATCGGGTCGAGTTTCGCGTTGGCCAGCGCGTCCTTTGCGGCAACGATCGCGAGGGTGCTCGCGCTCTCGTTGTCCGAGCACATGCGCCGCTCCTTGATTCCTGTGCGCTGGACGATCCACTCGTCGCTCGTGTCGACCATCCGTTCGAGGTCGGCGTTGGAGAGCACCTTCTCCGGAACGTGCATCCCGACCCCGTGGACGACTGCGCGAATGCTCATCTACTTTAGTTTACGCTCATGGCCGATCGCGTCTCGGATCGTGGGCACAAGGTTGTTCTCGACGGCCGTGGCAGCGATCTGGATCGCGTTGCGGATCGCCTTGGCGCTGCTCCGCCCGTGACAAATGATACACAGCCCGTTGAGCCCAAGCAGGGGCGAGCCGCCGTACTCCGCATAGTCCACCTTCTTCCGTAGGGGCGCGAGCGCCTTCTTCAATGGCAGAAAGGCGAGTTTGCGCACGTCCTTGGGGACCGCGGCCTTGATCTCGTCCATGATGAACTCGCCGACGCCCTCGGCAGTCTTGAGCACAATGTTGCCCACGAAGGCATCGCAGACCACGACGTCGCACTTCGAGTGGAACATGTCCTTGCCCTCGATGTTTCCGCCGAACCAGGAGTGCCCGCTCAGCAGTTCATAGGCCTGCTTCGCGAACGCGTTGCCCTTGCCCGGCTCCTCGCCAATGTTCAGCAAGTGGACCTTCGGGTCTTTCCTTCCCATGACCCGCTCTGCATAGGCGCGGCCCATAAGCGCGAACTCGAGCATGTGAGGCGGATCGACGTCCGGCGAGGCCCCCGCGTCCAAAAGCAGGAACCGTCCGTGCTTGTTGGGGAACGGGCTCGCGATCGCGGGCCGATGCACCCCCTCGATCTGGCGCCAACTGAGCAGAGTCGAAGCCGTCACCGCCCCCGTGTTGCCGGCCGAAACGAACGCGTCCGCCGTGCCCGCACGCACCAGCTCGACGCCGACGGCCAGCGACGAGTCCTTCTTCTTGCGGATGGCCTCTAGGGGCTTCTCGTCCATCTCTACGACCTCGCTCGCCGGGTGAATATCGACGTTGCGCGGCACTGGGCCCGTCAAACAGGACTCGATCCGTGAGGGGTCTCCCACAAGCACGATCCCGCCTTTCGTGTGGGGTGCGGCCTCCAAGGCGCCGGCAACGACCTCGCGGGGTGCGTGGTCGCCGCCCATGGCGTCGACCGCGATCCTCAATCGTCCTCCGGAGGAACCAAGTCGCGCAGACGCTGCATGGCTGGGTGGCCGTGCTCTTGTGGTTTCTCGGAGGTAGCCTTAGCCTTTGGGCACGGTCCATCCCAGCCAAACTCGCAAAGCGGTTGCACCGGAAGGTTGACGATCAGTCCCTGGCGGATGTAGGTGTCCCGCAACAGGGCGTTCTTGTTGAAAAGCGGATAGTCCTCCTCCTCGACGACCTGCGCGTACTCGCCCGTCCCGTATCCGGAAGGGACTCCCTCGACGTCGAACTCGTCCGACATCTTGAACTCAACCGTCTGGTTGATCGGCTCGCCGCACCTCGCACACTCCATGACGCATTTGGCGGTGAACGTGCCCTTGAGGAGCAGGATGTTGCCCGTGCTCACGGCGTCGAGCGTGCCCTGCACGGGCTCGAGGAGGTCGAGGTCACCTTCGTCGACTAGGCTCGTCGAAACTTCGAACTGAAGTTTCTTGCCTGGGTGCTGGATGGCCTCATTGAGGTCGAGCACTCCCTGGCGTTTCATGGGGTGCGGATTCTACCTTTGGGGGTGCCTCGGTTCAGGGGGCCATCCCTGGTAGTTCGGCGGGTGCCTGGCAGCCCGGCCCCGACCGAAAATTCGGGTTAAGAATGCCGGGCTCACGCCTGCCTGAAGACGGCTCCGGCGCCATGCCTAGAAAGGTCGCCGAACTGTTGCGCGCCGACGAGAACGTCCACGCGTCGCTCTCTCGCGTCTCTTCGTTGGTCAGGTCGCGCGGGCTCAACGCGCGCGTACTGGAGCGGATCATCGTAGGCAGCCCAGACGGGTCGCCCCTGACACTCAAGATCCTGGGTCGAGGCCAATGTGACGAGGCTCCTTCGAGCGCCGCCCGGCTCTCTGATGCCTTGGCGGCGTCCGACCTCACGAAGACCTGGCGGGCCGCCCTCGTCGCGGCCTATATAGACTTCGTTCACACCACGGTCTCCAAGACTGGCCTCCTTACGGATCGGGTCTGGGGGACAGCCTGGGCTACGGCGGAAATGGCCCATTGGGTCGCTCGCAAGCATGTGGTCGACCCGGAGGAGGCGTTCGTCGCAGGGCTCTTGCTCGATATTGGGCTCGTTGCCCTTGTGTACGCGCTCCCAGAGGTCTACTCCGCGTACGCGTCCAGCACCGACAACCGTCCGGTCGAGATCTTTGAATTGGAGTCGTTCGGGTTCGACCACACGTCCGTGGGAGTCGCCGTTCTGCGCGCCTTCAAGTTTCCAGACTCGACGGCGGACATCGTCGCGAGCCACCACGACCCCCAACGCAGCCTAAGCATGGAGGGCAAGGTGCTTCGGGCCGCTGCGGTGGCGACGGAGTCCGGCGGGGCCGACTTCGGCCTGGCCAAGCCCGCCCCCAGCCTCGACAAGGCCACCTTAGAAGGTGCCCTACTCAAGCCAGAGCAAGCGGAACACATCCAGGGCGTCGCCCGCGGGTACTGGGAGGCGGCGCTCAGGTTCAAGGCCACAATCGGCTCCTGGGCCGCATAAGCCGAACGTTCGCGTCCAAATTTGGCGTCCAATCGAGTAGGCTATAGCCCGAATCTGCGGGCCCCTGTGGACCAGGTGCGTCTGAACTTGCTATCCCTGCCGGAAGCAAGTATCATTCGTAGGCGTTCGCACCAGAGAGGTAATTGGATTTGAGGAATTGGTGGATTGTTTTTGTCGCCGCGATTGTGGCGTTTGGCTGTGGCGGTGGCGGAGGGAACGGTGGCGGTGGGGCCGCAGGTGGCGGAGCCAACCCCGTTCCGGCGCCGACGGTCGTCCTTGCCGACGCGGCCGGACTTGCATTCACGATCGTGACCGGCCAGGGCCGGCGGGCACCAGGAAGCCTGGTCGCCATTCTCAACAACCTCAACGTGAGGAACGATGAGTTCGACGTCGCGGCGACCGACAAGACGATCACCGCGACACTGAACAGTTACGCCCTCTATTCGGTGAGCGACCTGTTCCAGATCACCGCAGGCGACGCGTTCAAGCAGTTCGCTCTCTTCCCGATGGTCATTTCCTCCCTTGAAGGCGAGGACGTGAACGGGAACGTTGTGAGTTGGTCGGGCAACCCAGGGCCGTTCACAGAGACCTTTGATGCCGACATCCTGTTGGCCCGGGGTCGCGACGCGGTCATCCAAGTCGTCCTGAACGACGGCACGATGCCGGGCACGATCGATATCAACGGCGACCTGGACTTCGACCGGACGCAGTTCGAGATCGAGAACTATTCAGACAACCTGAAGATCGAGAGCCTGTTCAGCGACTTTGTCCAGTTCGACCTGACGGCCATGGCCGGCGCAGACCGACCCGAGTTCGTCCGTGGCGGCGTGCTCGACGGACCAGTCGACACGGTCATGTTCAGCGGCGACACGATGGCGTTCTCGCAGGGTTCAGACACCCTCGACACGCTGATGATGCTGCATCCGCTCATCGATCCGTTCACGACCACCGACCGAGGAATCCTCGTCTCGCCGACCGTCGTCGGCGGCGTGCCTGCGGACGGCTCGTACACCCTCTTTGAGCCCGACTGGAGCCTCATCGACCCGACCCAAGGAATCATCGTCTCGCTCCAGGGACGCTGGCGACCGTACACGCAAGTCCTTGCTGGCATTGGCTCGTACATGATGGTCGTGTTCCCGAACAGTCGGAACGACACCGAGAACTTCACGGCGGTGTACATCGCCCGCGACGTGAACGGCGACATCACAGACCTCTGGTATGGCCCTGCCCGGTTCAGCGGACCCAACGAGGGCGAGATCCGTCTCACGCGCATCGTCGATGCCCTCGCTGGCGTCGAAGTCGATCCGGCAGTCGGAACGATCTCGGGCTACCAAGCCAACGGAGCGACGGGGACTGGCACCTTCACCTTTGCAGGTGTGCCAGTCGACTTCCCGTTCCCGTTGACCGGTAACTTCAGGATCTTCCGCAAATAATGCGGCGGATCCTCGCCGGACTCGACACGGAGTATGGGTTCTCCGTAGAGGGTCGCGGAGCAGAGGATCAAGTCGAAGACGCGAAGGCGCTCGTTCGGAGTTATCCGGGCGAGTGCCTTTCTCTTTGGGACGACAGGTTTGAGAACCCTCGCAACGATCTACGCGGGTTTCGCCTCGACCGCCTGACGTTCGATCCCGAGGACGCGAAGTTCGATGAGGGCCGATCGCACGGTCCATCGAACGAAGTCAGGTCGGACCGCGTGTTGTCCAACGGCGCACGGCTGTACAACGACCACGGACATCCCGAATACGCCACGCCCGAGACGTGGTCTCTCCAGGAACTCGCACTGCACGACCGCGCAGGCGACCATGCCGTGCTCGCCGCAGCGGAGGCCTTTGCCAACGAGTCCGGGCGCGAGGTCAGGGTCTACAAGAACAACACGGACTTCCACGGCGCGTCCTATGGCACGCACGAGAGTTATCTCGTCCCACGAAGTGTCCCAATCGAGAACCTGGTCGACGGGCTGATGCCCATGCTCGTCGCCAGACAAGTGCTGTGCGGCGCGGGCAAAGTCGGTGCCGAGCAAGGAAGGGCCTGCGAGTTCCAACTCTCGCAACGCGCGGACTTCTTCGTCGAGCCGGTCAACGCCGAGACCCTCTACAGACGGCCCGTGTTCAACACGCGCGACGAGCCGCACGCCGATCCCGCCAAGTGGATCAGGCTGCACGTCATCTGCGGCGAGTCGAACATGTCTCCTGTGGCAACGCGCATCAAGGTCGGCTTGGTCAAGGCGGCCTTGCACGTGATCGAGGCAGGGGAACAGCCCTTCTGGCGCCTTAGCGATCCCGTCAAGTCGTTCCAGCAAGTCAGTCGCGACGTGGACGGGGAAGGAAGGATCGACCTCGAAGGCAAGTCCTGGACGACTCCCCGGCAGGTGTTGGAGTCGTACATCGAGGCGTTCGCCGTCGTGCACGAACAAGGCGACCAGTTCGCCGAGGAGACAGCGGGCGTGCTCAGTGTCGCCCAGTCGCTGCTCGAGGCCAGAACGTCGGACCCTGTGCGGTTCGCGCGTTCCGTGGACTGGGCCGCGAAGCGGCGGCTGCTCGCCGAGTTTGTAGAAGCCGAGGGAGTCGGATGGCGCGACCCTGTCCTCCAGTCGCTCGACCTCGAATACCACCGGATCGACGGCGAAGGCGGGCTCTACCAGGCCCTGGCAACCGAGGGATCGGTCGATGACGACCTCCTTGCCCTTGAAGTCCTTGAAAGGGCTACTTCAGTCAAGGAAACGACGCGCGCGCTTGCCAGGTCCGTCGCGGTGCGCTCTTTCCCAAAAAGCGTCGCCAATGTGTCCTGGGGTTCGATAACCTTCAAGAATGGCGAGGGCGAACGCACGGTCGGCCTGCCCCCGGACCGTGAGTATCCCGCCACGCTCGAGCAATGCCAGACCGTAGAAGAACTCATAATGGAGTTGGAATGACGACCCAAGCCGACCGCACCACCCGCAGGATCGAACCGGAGCCGGAGCGCAAGTTCGGCGACGACACCGGCCCCAGCAAGCCGGACGTCAAGCGGCCTGCAGGGCCCAACGAACTGCTCAAGCGAATGAAGCGCGTCGACCCTGACCAGGCGAAAAAGTACAGGCAGCGGTCCGGACAATGAACGTCGCCCCTCCGATCGACTTTGCAAAACTCGTCGGGTTCGACTCTTCTCGCCTGGCCACCAGCGACTCAGAAGTGCACGGAACGACTGTGCTCGCGCTGCGCTACGACAAGGGCGTGCTCATGCTGGCTGACCGTCGCGCGACCATGGGCAACCTGATCATGTTCGAGCACGCGGAGAAAATCGTGCCGCTCGACAAGCGCACCCTTGTGGCGATCAGCGGCGCCTACGCGAGGAGCCTCGAGGTCTGCCGCTATCTGCAACACGCGTTCAAGTTCTACGAGCGGCGAAACCTCCACGAGATCTCGGCAGAGGGCAAACTCATGGAGATCAGCAAGGCGCTCGCTTCCAATATCGCCAATGCGGAGAACATGGTGGGCGTGTTCCTGCCGATTGCAGCGACCTACGACCGCAGGGCCCACGAGTTCGGCATCTACTTCTTCGACCTCGCTGGAGCCCGATTCAAAGGAGCGGAATACGCGTGTGCGGGTTCGGGCTCGGAGCGTATTCGCGGCATCTTCGAGTACCTCGCGCGCGAGAAGGGCCCCTGGCGCGACCGTTCGCTGGATGACGTCGCGAGAGACGGACTGACGATGCTCGACATCGCGAGCGACCTGGACTCGGCCACTGGCGGGTTCCGAAAAGTGCTGCCCTCAATGAGCGTCTTGACCGCCGAGGGCTCGCGCACACTGTCCGAGACCGAAGTGAGCAAGCACGTCGGTCAGGTCCTCAAAGACTGAGGGCGGTGCAGCAAAGCCGCACCGCCCCCGCTGTCACCGCTCGAATGTCTTAGAAGCGGTAGCCCAGGTACGCACCGACCGAGGTCGCGCGCGCGCCGCTGGACGAGTCGCTGTACACGAGCGTCAGTTCGCCGAACGTGTGATGGCCCATCTCCTGGCCCAGGCCGAACCGGGCTGCCGCCACGGTGTTCGTGCTCACCACGTCGATTACGGCCACACCAGCACCGACGTACCAGTATCGGCGATTGCCGGACTCGTAGTCGCCACCGATGTAGAACCGCTGGTTCAGCATGATCGGAAACATGTTGCCCTTGTCGCCGTTGATGCTGCGACCGAGCCAGTCAAAACTGAGAGTGGTCTCGCCGCCTTCGAACAGGCTGCGCTCCAGGTAGTACTCCGCACCGACGCCGATCATGTTGTCCATGATGTCTCGGGTGAAGTCGTCCAAGGAGTAAACGAAACCGGCCCTAAAGGACAGGTTAACAGGCGTGCCAATACCGCCTTGGGCGCTCGCGAACGCCGACGCGGCAATGGCTGCAAGAACAAGCAGTCGCTTCATCATTGATCCTTCCGTAACGTTACGTTTGGCCCGTCCATATGGGCCGTCTGCGCATTCTACTTGCTGGGAGGCCCTGGGGCCAAGGTCAGGTTCAAAAGGCCAGCGGTAATATCCCTGACAAATGCCCGACCTATTGTTCGAACTCGGATGTGAGGAGCTCCCTGCCAGCGCAGTTCGGAGAGCCTACACCCAACTAGGACAAGAGGTCGTCAAGAGGCTCGACGAGGCTGGACTTGCCCATGGGACGGCCACCCTTATGGGCACGCCTAGAAGGCTCATCCTCTGGATGCCAGAGATCGCCGAGCGACAGGCCGACTCCATGAAGGAGCAAAAGGGGCCTGCCCTGAAGGCGGCCTTCGACGCCGAAGGAAAGCCGACCAAGGCCCTCGAGGGGTTCTGCAACAGCCAAGGCGTCTCCCCCGCCAGCGTAGAGAAGCGCGACGACTACGTCTGGGTCACCAAGAAGGTCGAGGGACGGATGACGATCGACCTCCTGGGTGAGATCCTGCCCTCAGCGGTCAAGGCGCTCTCCTTCGATAAGACAATGCGATGGGGCGAGAACAAGATGCGGTTCGCCCGGCCTATCCGATGGATCCTGGCTGCCTACGGCGGCAAGCAGGTCAGTTTCGACATCGAAGGGGTCCGGGCCGGGCTCGAAAGCCGCGGCCACCGCTTTGAGTCTCCGGGGACCTTCAAGGCCACTGACTTGGCCAACCTTCTCAAGGGGCTGCGTAAGCGCAAGGTCGAGCCCGATCCGGCAGAGCGTGAGAAGGCGATCCGCGACGGCGCAAACCGCGTCGCACTTGGCACGCCAGACATGCCTGACCAACTGGTGGAAGAGAACGTGTTCCTCACGGAGTGGCCCGAGGCACTCCTCGGCGACTTTCCTGAGGAGTACATGAAACTGCCCGAGCCCGTGCTTGTGACCGCCATGGCGAAGCACGAGCGGTTCTTTCCCGTCCGGGACAGCCACGGCAAGTTGACCAACCGGTTCGTGTCGGTCCGCAACGGCGGTCGGGAAGACGTCGTCAAGCGCGGCAACCAATGGGTGCTCAGTGCGCGGTTCAACGATGCGCGGTTCTTCTTCGAGGAAGACGCCAGGCACGCGATGGACGAGTTCCTCGCGCGGACCGAGCGCATGGCCTTCGCCGAGGGGCTCGGCACAGTCAGGCAGCGTGCCCACCGGTTGGGCCTCCTCGCGAAGAGGGTCGCCGAGGGCACGGGCGGCAACGCCAAGGAAGCTGAACTCGCCGAGAAGGCCGGCCACTACGCCAAGGCCGACCTTTCGACCGGACTTGTGAGCGAACTCGCGTCGCTCCAAGGGATCGTTGGCGCCGAGTATGCCGCGCGCGAAGGATTTGATCCCGCCGTTATAGCGGCGATCGCCTCACAGTACGACCTTGGCAAAGCGAGGGAAGCGCCGACCTCGCTCCGTGTGATCGTCGCCGACCAACTCGACAAGTTAGCGGGTTACCTCGGCACAGGTCAAGTTCCGAGCGGATCGAGCGACCCGTATGGACTCCGCCGCGCTGCGACAGTTTTGATCGAGGCGTCGGACGGGTTGAAACTCCCGGCTGGCGGATACGCCCTGCTGTTCGACTTCGCCATCGCTGGCTATAAAGACCAAGGATTCAACCTCGACGGCGAAGTTGCGAAGAAGCACTTGGGCGAACTGTTCGCCTCGCGCTACGAGGCCCTGCACTCCGAGTCGCGGCACGACGTGCTCGATGCGGCGTTGCTAGACCGGTCGGCGGCCGCCCTTCTCGACCCGGCGAAGTTCCGGCTCCGGCTCAAACTCGTTTCCGGAGCCTCGCTCGACACAGACTTCGTGCAGACGGCGACCCGCCCGATCAACATCGTCTCGGCGGCAATCAAGAAAGGCATCGACGTACCGCAGGACGCCAAGCCCGAGGACGTCGACCCCAAGCGACTCGACAGCGATGCCGGCGCCGCGCTCTTGCTGGCGGCCCACGAGGCCAAGAAGGCGACGGCCGGCTCCACCGACCCGGCAGCGATCTTCGTCGCCCTCAAGAAGATGGAGCCGGCGATCAACGCCTTCTTCGAAGCGACGATGGTGATGGTCGATGATCACGCCATAAGGAACGAGCGGCTAAAACTCCTCAGTGTGGTGTCCAACCTGCTTTGCCAGGCCGGGGACCTCAGCAAGATCGTCATCGAAGGTTGAGCGCGTACTTCGCGAGCACGTCGAACTCGATGTTCACACGGTCGCCGGGCTGCAAGACCCCGAGGTTTGTGACCTCGAGGGTGTGAGGGATCAAGGCGACAGAGAACTGTCCACCATGTGGTTGGACGACGGTGAGGCTCACCCCATTGACCGTAACGCTCCCCTTGTCCACAAGCAAGGGAGCGTGCTCCGGCCCGGTCTCGAACACGAACAGGTCGCCGCGCGAGGCTAGGGTCCCCGTCGTGTCGACGTGCCCTTGAACGACGTGACCGCCCATCCGGTCGCCGTGCCGCATCGCTCGCTCGAGGTTGACCGGCCTCCCTGCTCTGTAGGCTCCAAGCGTCGTGCGCGCCAGGGTTTCTTCGGTCAGGTCGAACTCTAGCGGGCCATTCGCCTTGACCACAGTCAGGCAGCACCCGTCCACAGAAAGGCTTTCACCGATCACCCAAGGCTCCCCAGGCCAGGCGTCAGGCACGTCCAGCACCAGCCTCATCGACGAGAGGCTAGCCACCGAGCCGACTGCCTGAACGATGCCCGTGAACACGGGCCTGAGTTTATCGGCCTCCTATCCTCGCAATGAGTACAGGGAAGGTCTGAGCCCAAAACCACCGATGATTTGTACTGGGCCGGTCGCGTGGGAACGACCGAAGGAATTGGGCAGTGCAGAACCGACTCAGTCAGAAGACCAGTCTCAAGACGGCGGCGAAGGTCGACCCTAAAGTCGTCTTGGCCAGCCAAGTCCTGCAGTTGAGCCAGCCAGACCTCATCCAAGCCATCGAGCGCGAGTTGGGCGAGAACCCGGCGTTGGAGCGGATCGACGAGCCCGAGTTGCCGATCACGGATGAAGAGGTCATGCGAGCCATCGCTCCGGCAGAACTCAAGGCCAGCACACCCGACTATGAGGCCACGCGCAGCCTGCCCAACGACCAGAACACGGACTGGGTCGACTTCACGCCTAGCAACGACAGCCTTTGGGACCACCTCCGCGCCCAGTTGGAGGCAGATACTCCAGCACACTTGCGCGACCTGCTCGAATATCTCATCGGATCGATCAACGACCGCGGCTACTTGACGTGCACGATCGAGGACGCCGCCCTCGATTGCAGGACGAGCCTCGAAGATGCTGAAGAGACACTCAAGCGGCTCCAGGCTTGCGAGCCCGCGGGAGTCGGAGCAACCAGTCTGCGCGAGTGCCTTATCCTCCAACTTCGCGACGCACAAGAGGACGCCGAGCGCATGGCCAGGTTCATGCTCAAGACGTGCTGGGAAGACCTTGTCGCGCGAAACGCCGACGCGATCCAACGCAAGTACAAAGCCGACCCCGAACTGGTCGAGCACGCGTTCGAGGTCATTCTTTCTCTCAATCCGTTCCCTGGCGAAGGGTACGCGCTCCACTCGCACCACTCCGGCAGCGACCGCACCTCACCGGCCATGCCAGACCTGCAGTTCACGCTGGACGAAGCGGGATGGGTGATCGAGGTCCTCGGCCCGTCACCGATGAGCCTGCGCGTGAGCCGTGGCTACCTTAGGCGCCAAAACCAACTCGACGGCATGCGCAAGGCGCCCAAGGACGAGAAGCGCCACGTCGACGAGTACGTCGGGCGCGCAAGGATGTTCAAGGAAGCGCTCGAACAACGCAGAAGGCTGCTCGGCGAGATGGGCAAGTACCTCGTCCTCAAGCAGGGCGGTTTCATCAGCACGGGCGACTACCAGTTCCTCAAACCGTTGACGCGCTCCAAACTCGCCAAGGACCTTGGCGTGCACGAGAGCACGATCAGCCGAGCGACCAACGGCAAGTTCTGCATGATCGCGAACGGTGAGATCGTCGCGTTCGAAGTCTTCTTCAAGCCCGCGCTTCGCGTGCAGAAAATGATCGAGGAGATCCTCACTTACGAGAACCCATCCAACCCGCTCAGCGACGAGCGCATCCGCGAGATGCTCGCCGAAAAGGGCGTGCAGGTCGCGCGAAGAACGGTGAACAAGTACCGTACGCGCACAAAGATGCTCAGTTCGCGCCAGCGCCGCTCGGCTTGAGCGTCGAGAGCGCGACGGCGAACTGCTGTCGGAACATCCTCGCGTAAAGCCCGTCGGGCCGCTGCAAGAGTTCGTGGTGCTTGCCTTGGTCTGTGATCACTCCGTCTTCCAGCACAATGATCCGGTCGGCCTTGACGATCGTCGACAGGCGGTGGGCGATCACAAAACTCGTCCGCCCACGTAGGAGCCTCTCTAACGCCTGCTGCACCAGCGACTCGGTCTGCGAGTCGAGCGACGAGGTCGCCTCGTCGAGGATCAGGATGCGAGGATCGGCCAACAAGGCGCGCGCGATCGCAAGCCGTTGCTTTTCGCCCTGCGAAAGGTCCACGCCCTTCTCGCCGAGAGGAGTCTGATAGCCCTTGGGGAGGTTCTCAATGGCGTTGTGGATGTTGGCGGCCTTCGCCGCATCGATCACCTCTTGGTCGGTCGCGTCCAGCCTGCCGTATCGGACGTTCTCCATGACCGTCGTGTCGAAGAGCAGGCTGTCCTGGATCACATATCCGATCTGCCGTCGATAACTGTGGAGGTCGACTTCACGCAAGTCGTGCCCGTCCACCAGGATCCTGCCCTTTTGCGGGTCGAGGTGCCGCATCAATAGGTTGGCGAGCGTGGTCTTACCGCTGCCCGAGAACCCGACGAATGCGACGAGTTCCCCCGGCTCGACGTGAAGGTCCAGTCCTTTGATCACGGGCACACCGGCGACGTACTCGAACCACACAGACTCGAAATTGACGTCGCCGCGAATGGGCGGCATTGCGCTTGCGTCCGGCGCGTTGACGATCGGGTTCTTCGTGTCCAGCGTCCGAAAGATGCGCGCGAGCGCGGCTTGAGTCCGGGCCAAGGGATCGAGCACAAGTAGCGTGCGAACGATCGGCCCGTACACGTATCCGACCGAGTAAAGCAGAAACATGACGAGCGTCCCCGCCTGCATCTCCCCGCGCAGGGCCATCATTCCCCCGAAGTACAGGACGAGCGCCTGGCCAATCCCGCCAAGAGCCTCGGCGATCGTCCACATGCGCGTTCCCAGGGCGCTTTGCTCTACGTTGCTGTCCATCAGCCCGCGCGTCAGGCCGTGGAACGACCGCACCTCCCATCGCTCCTTGCCGAAACCTTTGACCACCTGGATGCCGGTCAGTTTCTCCTGCATGTCACCGAACATCTCGTCCCGCATCTGGCGGATGTCCTCGCTCGTCTTGGCGATCGGTTTCAAGGTCACCCACACGTTGTAGATGTACAACGGCGTTGCGACAAGCGAGAGCAGCGCGAGTTTCGGAGAGATCGTGAACAGCACAAAGAGCACGAGCACGAGTTGCACCAGGTCCGCCGCCATCGTGTTCACGTTCGTGACGAGCAGGTTGTAGATCGTCCCCGGATCGTTCATAACGTTGCTGACCATCTTTCCCGGCTGACGCCGCTCAAAGTAGCCCATGGGCAACGACTGCATGTGCGAGTACAACCGCTCGCGGATGTCGAGCAAAAACGTCTGACCGAGCCGCTGGTTGACGAGACCGACCGCGTAACTCATCAGTCCCGCGCCGCTGGCGAAACCGATCACGTACCCCATGTACAGCCACGTGTCGATCGGCCTGCCTGCTTGAAGGCGGTTCACGATGTCTCCAAGGATGAGAGGCGGGATAAAGCCGAACGCCGCCTGCGCCATGGTCAGCAGCATCCCAAAGTAGAGCAGCCCGCGGTATGGCCGGATCTCGCGGGCGAGGCGCATCAACAGCGGTTGGGCCCGTTCCGCCACGCCCTTATTCGACCGCCTCGACGGGATAGAGGATGCTGGGGTCCACGTTCACGGTGACACGAGTGATGCGCTGGCGAGCCATGTTCTCGACCTTGAGCGTGCCGATGGGCAGACGGATGCTGTCTCCGATCTTGGGCATGCGTCCGAGTTCGTCCACGAGGATCGAAGCGAGCGCCTCGGTCGTGTACTCGCCTGAGTCGTTGTCCAGGCGGAGGAAACTGAGGATCTCGTCGTAGCGGACGTCCGCACGAGCGGTCACGCGCGTGTCGCTCGTCTGCTCGATCGATGGACGCTCGCTCTCGAGGCGGTCTTCCATGTCGCCAATGATCTCCTCGACGATGTCTTCAAGCGTCACTAGCCCGCTGGTGCCGCCGTACTCGTCCTTCACGATCACGATCTGCGTCTTGGACTCGCGCATCCGCGCGACCATGCGGTCCAGCGTCAAGTTCTCCGGGACGAACTCCGGCTGGCGCATGACCTTCGCGAGGCAGAAGTCAGGGTCGTTCCAGTGCGACAAGAGGTCCTGCACGTAGACCACGCCCAAGACCTCGTCGATGTCGCCTTCGCACACAGGGATCCGGCTGTGCCGTATCTCCGCGATGCGCTCGGGCAACGCGCCCTTGGGCGTGTTGACGTCCAGCCACTTGATGTCCAACCTGTGGATCATCACGTCCTCGGCGTCGAGCGTGTCGAAGTTGAGCGATTTGGTCAATACCTGGGCTTGCTGCTCGTCGAACTCGCCCTCGCTATGGCCCGCCTGGACGAGAACGGCCAGTTCCTCGCGCGAAAGGCCCTGCCGCTCCGCCTCGTCCATGTTGATCCCGAACGGGCGAATGACCATCGCCGCAGTGCGTTGGAACAGCCACGTGAAAGGAGTCAGCACCGGAACGACAAGCCGCAATGGCGGCACGACCAGCAACGCCACACGCTCCGCGTACTTCAGCGTCACGTACTTGGGCGTCAGTTCACCGATCACGACCATCGGGTACGTCACGAGCATGATCGAGATCACGCTCGTCGCCTGCTCGGGCAAGAACGAGAACGCGTTCACCAGCAGGCCAGAGAGGAACGGCTCAGTCAGCGCGCCCAGCGCGATGCCGATCATCGTGATGCCGATTTGGATGGCCGCAATGTACGTCGACCGCTGACCCATCGCCTTCAGGGTCCACTTCGCGTTTCTGTTCCCTTTCTTCGCGAGGGCCTCGATCCTGCTTCGCCGGGCTCCGACGAGCGCGTACTCGGCGGCGACAAAGAACACAGAGCCCAGAAGCAGCAGCAGGCTGACCAGCACCGTAGTGCTACTGTCACTTTCCATTCGACAAGGGACTAGTGTATCAGAACCACGGACCGGTCAAGCCCGGTGAGTATCCTGGGCCGTGCTCGAACCAGGCGTCTATCCCGCAGCCGTCACCCCCATGCTCGAGGATGGTTCGGTCGACGAACCTTCGGTCGTCCGGCTGCTCTCGTACTTCGAGACCGCAGGGTGCAAAGGGGTCGTCTTGGCAGGGACAAACGGGGAAGGCCCCTCGCTCAGCGCGTACGAGAAGCGCGACCTGGTGCGGACGGCGGCCAAGGCGAAGGGTTCGCTCTCGCTTGTGCTCGGGATCGCCACGCCGAGCCTCGACGAAGCCCGGTGGCTGTGCCTCCAGGCGTCCCGCGAAGGGGCAGTGGCCGTCCTCGTCATGCCGCCCTCCTACTTCCGGGCCGCAACCGAGGAAGGCATCGCCCAGTGGTTCGAGGCCCTCGCGGACGAAAGCCCGGTTCCGGTCCTCGCCTACAACTTTCCAAAGATGACGGGCTTCACGATGTCGCCGCAGTTCATAGCGCGCCTGTCCAATCACGAGAACATCGTCGGCTTCAAAGACTCCAGTGGAGAACAATCGAACCTTTCCGCATATGTGGAGGGCGCCGCTCCGTCGGCGCCGCGGGAAAAACGTCTGTTCGTCGGCGACGAGACCCTCCTCCTCGAAGCCCTGACCAAAGGGTGGACAGGCACGATAAGCGGCGCGGCGAACTGCGTCCCGCAGTGGCTTTCAAAGATCGTCGCCGACCGCGACCAAACAAAGTTCGAGATCGTCCTGCCCGTCATCAAGGCGATCCGCGCACAGTCGCAGCCCGCAGCGAACAAGGCCGTCCTCCATGCGCTCGGAGTGATCGCGACGCCCCATCCGCGGCTTCCGCTCAAGGCCGTCGATCCGTCGCCCGTGCTGGACGCGCTCAAAGAGCATCTCGGGATCGCGCCTGGCGTGCCCGTGTTCTAGATCGTGACCAGGCTGGGGTCGTTGCTCGGATACGAGCCGAGGAGCACCGTCTCGAGAGCGAACTTCTTGATCTCCTCGATCGCAGCCGAGAGGTGCGGGGCGGTGTGGTGGTCGGCGCAGTCCACATAGAAGATGTACTCGAACGCCGCGCGCTGTGCAGGGCGCGACTCGATCATCATCAGGTTCACGCCGTGCCGGTCGAACGCGCCAAGCACTGTATACAGTTGGCCAGGCTTGTTGCGCAGGGAGAACATCAGGGAAGTCTTGTCGCGCCCGCTCGGTGCGGGCTCGTTGTAGCCGACGACGACGAAGCGCGTCGAGTTCTTTGGCCTGTCCTCGATCCGCTCCGCTAGCACGTTCAGGCCGTACATCTCGACGCAAAGCCGGTTGACGATGGCTGCTCCGTTTGGGTCGTCCTTGGCGAGCAACGCCGCACGTGAAGTCGGTGTGACGTCTACGACCTCTGCGCCAGGCAAGTGGGACTTGATCCAGTGTCGGCACTGGTTGTACGGTTGGGGTCCGGCGTACACGCGCTCGACCGTCTCCATCGTCGCTGCGGACGCCGCCAGGTTGTGGTGGATCGCCACGAACGTCTCGGCGCAGATGCGCACGTTGGTCTGCGGGAACATGTCCAGCGTTTCTGGCACGACGCCCGCGATCGAGTTCTCGATCGGCACCACGCCGTAGTCTGCCCGCCCGTGCTCCACAGCGCGGAACACGTCCTCGATCGAGTCTTCGGGGGCGAGCGACGTGCTGCGACCAAACGTCTCGATGGCGGCCAGGTGCGAGTACGTGCCCTCGGGCCCCCAATACGCCACCGACAGCGGCTTCTCGCTCGCGCGCGCCGCGCTGATCACCTCGCGAAAGATCGCCACGACCTGCTCGTGTCGCAGCGGGCCGACCTCCGCCTTGCTGAGCCGCTCATAGATCTGGCGCTCCCTCTCCGGGGTGAAGTACGGCTGGCCGTCGGTTCCTTTCAACCGGCCGATCGCCTGGGCCAGGCTGGCGCGTTGGCGGAGCAGGTCGACGAGTTGGGCGTCGATCTGGTCGATCCCCTTGCGGATGTCGTCCAGGTTCGGGTCAGCCATCGGGAGCCAGCATTATGCAAGCACCCCGCATGCCAACCAGCCCATCAGCCCAATCCGCCTCCGCGCCCCCGAACCTCCCAACCTCCCCAACTCCAATCCCTCACCCTCCAGTTCAGGCTTTTCAACCCGAAAACCTGAAGTGGAGCCTCATGTTTGAGCTGATTGTTCGCGTCGTACTCGCCTCAGGGGCGATGGCTGCAGCCGGAATCCTCGGTCAGCCGTCCTTCGAGGTGGCCTGGAAGACCTCGGTCTTCTTCGCGGCCTATTCCTACCTGCTGTACATGGTGGGCCAGCGCGGTCTACGCAACCCAGGGATCGCCGGGCTCGCGGCCGTCGTGGACGGTGGCGTGATCGCGGTGTTCTTGGCCGACATGGGAAGGCTCGCCGACTTCGGCTTTGTCTGCGCTCTGCCCATGGTCGTCGCCTACTTCCGCGACAAAGCGAACGCGGCGATGATGGCACCGCTCGTCGCATCGTTCTTGCTCATCGGCGCAAACCTCTTCGGCGGAGGAAACGGCTTTACACCCGCGCTGCTGGTCCAAGCGTTGGGCGTGCTAGTCGTCGGCGTCGTGCTCAGCCAGGTTCGCACGGCGCGAGAGAACAAGCGGGAGCGACAGGCAGCAGAGGCGGCTCTCGCCCCGACACCGGAACCAGCCGCTACCACGCATCAGCCCGCTGAGCCGATGCTCTCTGTCGGAGAGCAGGAGTACATCGAACTTCGTGACAGTTTCCGAGCCTTGACAGACTCCGCCAGGGAACTGGAAAAGCGCGGCCGCAAGGACCGCGCGTGTGTCCAACTCTTTGAATCGGCGGTGCGTCAGTCGTCCTCGCCGTTCGCGGCTGTGGCGGCCTCGATCCAAGACTTGACGGGCGCCGAGGGCGTGATCCTCTACGCGGCGGCGCACTCCGGAGAGACGCTCGTCGTGAGAAGTTCCGCCGGATCGGTCGACCAAGCCATTGCCGACGCCAGCCTCTCGGTTCCGCGACGGGCTACCGAGGCCGAAGTCGAGGCGCAGGCGAAAGCAACGATACTTGCGACGCGCTCCGAGGACGCGAAGTCTGTGTTCACCTGCATCGCCCTCAAGGTCCGCGGCAAGTTGGCCGGAATGCTCGCGCTGTTCCATTCGAACGCGATCGAACTAGAGGCCTCGCTGCGCCGCACAAACGAAACGATCGATTTCCTGAGCGAACTCGTCAGCGACCTCGTCTCCCGCGAGGACGACCGACGTCGCATGAAGGAGGCGGAACTGCTCTACACCGTCGCCACGACCACGCTCGGCGCGACGACAAAGGCCAACCTAGCCGGTAGGGTCGTCCGAGAACTCGGCGACGCGGTCAAGACCGACCATCTATCTGTCTGGTCCGTCGAGAACGGCACGGCCGAACTCCTGGCGAGCGAAGGCGCGGACCTTCAGATCGTCCCCGAAATCGTCTTCCCACAAGGCAAGGGCGTCGAGGGCTGGCTGCGTTCCGGCGGTCCGATCCTCAAGATCGACAACGCGCGAAACGACGCCAGGATCCCCTCTCAGGAGGCCGTGCGTCGACGCATAGGAAGCCTGCTTCTCGTCCCGCTCGAATTTGGCGCCCAACCCTTCGGGTTCCTGGTCGCCACGACCGGCAAGCCGAACGGCATCGACACGGGCGAGGCCGAAACGCTTCGCGCCGTCTCCGCCGAACTGTCCCAGGCCATTGCCCGGATCACCGACACAGTGCACGGGCCGGAAGGCTTGGCGACGCCGCGCGAGTTCTACGACATCGTCCAGCGCGGAGGGGAAGGACACCTTGTGTACCTCGAAGTCCCTGGCCGCGACGAACTCGCTGAAGCGTTCGGTAAGCCCGCCCTCGAGCACGCGATCCGCCGCTTCGCCGTCCGACTCCGCAGCGAACTTCCCCTCGGCGCAGCGCTCACAAGGCGCAACGAAGGAGACTACGTCGCTTTCGTCCCAAGCAACGACGAAGAGTTCGTCCGACGCTGGGCGAACGACGTCGCCGCGCTCGCATCAATGGTCGGTGTTCGCACTCCCGACGGCCGCACCCGCATCCCGCTAGCATTGCGGGCAAAGGTTGCCCCGGTGAACCAGCAATTACACCGGATTTCGAGTGAGAGGGTGGCTTAATGCGCAAGTCAGGTATCGACGTAGAGTTGGCTTTCGCACAAACTGTCGGCAGCGAGCGTTCGCAACGATCGAGCAAATCGGTCGGCGCGATGCAAGCGATTGTTTACGGCGAACTGCGCGACTCGATCGGAGTCTCTGTGGTATCGCCGATTTCGGATTCGACGGCGAGGGCCATGCTGCACGGTTACGATTGGAAAGGAGCGTTGGAGAGCTGTCGCGAGGTGCTTGAGCACGACCCGAACCACCTCGGTGCCCTCGAGGTCTCTGCGCAGGCGCTGTGGTTCGCCGGAGAGTACGACGAAGTCGTGCGCACGACGAACAGGCTCCTCCAACTCAATCCATTGGAACCGGGATACCGTTATACGCGCGGCATGGCTTTGATGTCGATGGGGCAACTTTCGAGGGCCGCAGACGACTTCCGCCAAGCCATCATCCAGAGCAACAACCCACGGTTCATCCTCCAGGTGCAGCACGCGCTCACGGCGATCGAGCAGTACCAGAGCGGAGGCGTGGACAAGATCGCGAGGATGAACGCGGTCAGGCTCGCCCGCCGTTCAAGCGAGTTCGGCCCGTTGACGGACTCCAAGATCCACTAGACGCCGCGCAGCGCCTCTGACTCAGTGGTCCGTTCCCAAGGGAACGCAGGGTTTCCAAAGTGGCCGTTCTGCGCGGTCTGCCTGTAGCGGAAACTCAACAGCCCCAAGTGCTTGATGATGCCTCTCGGCGACAGGTCGAAGACGTCACGGATTCGCTTCGTGATCTTTTCCGTGTCCGCCTGCTCGGTTCCGAACGTGTCGATCTGCACCGACACGGGCTGCTCGACACCGATGGCATACGCGAGCGCGACTTGGCACTTGTCGGCCAGGCCCGCTGCCACGACGTTCTTGGCAACGTGGCGCGCCATGTAGGCCGCGCTCCGGTCGACCTTCGTCGGGTCTTTGCCGCTGAACGCACCGCCGCCGTGGGGGCACATGCCGCCATAGGTGTCGACGATGATCTTTCGACCGGTGAGGCCTGTGTCGCCTGCAGGGCCGCCCTTGACGAACCTCCCTGTCGGATTGAAGTGATAAGTGATCGCGCCGTCGATGAACGATGCGTACTCGGTGAGCACGGGCTCGACGATGTGTTTCTGGATCTTGGCACGTACGTCCTCGATCGGAGCGTCCTCGTGCTGCTGGGAGACGACGACCGTGTCGATCCTCTTGGGCCGGCCGTCCTCGTACCAGATCGAGACTTGCGACTTCGCGTCGGGCCGAAAGCCGAGACTGGGGTCCTGGCGTCGCACACAGGCCGACTGCCTGGTCATTGCGTGGGCGATCGCGATCGGCAGCGGCATGAGTTCCGGCGTCTCGTTGGTCGCCATGCCGAACATCATCCCTTGGTCTCCCGCGCCGCCCGTGTCGACGCCCATGGCGATGTCGGACGACTGCGGCTGGATCGCAACCAGCACACCGCAGTTCTCCCCGTCAAAGCCGATCTTCGTGTCGGTGTAGCCGATGGACTTGATCGTCTCGCGGACCACGTTCTGGACAGAGACGTAGCCTTCGCTCGTGACCTCGCCCGAGACGACGGCGACACCGTGCGCCAGCATCGTCTCGATGGCCACGCGGCAGCGCCTCTCGGGCGCGACGCTCAGCCTCTCGTCCTCGGACAGGAACTCGTCGAGAAGCGCGTCGGAGATTTGGTCGGCGACCTTGTCGGGATGGCCCTCGCTGACGCTCTCGGAAGTGAAGATCTGGGTGCTGCCCATCGGTGCAGGGGGCAGGATACCTGTGGGGGTCTGCAGGCCCGGAGACCGCCTAGAACTGATCGGTCATGAACATCTCTGGCCGTTCGGGCAGGGAGTGGGCCATGACGAACAGTTCGTGCGAGCGCGAGGCGAGCGGGACGCCCATTTCGACGGTCATGGACTCCAGCCCGAGCCAACTGGTGCCAGGCATGACGGGCCATTCCGCAAGGCCGTTGGAGACTAGGGCCTCGCGGCAGATGTGGGGCTCCACGCAGACGTACCCGCCGGGAGCGGTCTCGCACGTCCTTGGAATCCACTTCCAATACTTCCATCGCCGCTCGTCGCGCTTGAGCCGAGACGGGCGCCCGCTCGCCCATGCGTCGTAGATCGTGCGCACCTTGTCGAAGCGCAGCACGTCGGGCGTCTCTGGCAGGTCTGCGGCCAGGATCGGGCCGCGCACGACGGCGTCGACGGTCTCGAACCCCGAGCGCTTGTACAGGTCTTCCTGGTGGGCGAAGAGGAGACACCCCGGCTCGCCGTTCTTTCGCCCGTGCTCGAGCACGTGCTCCAACAACTGTTGTGCGAGCCCCCGCCCGCGACGGTCGTCGTCGGTGGCGACGCCCGCGACGCCAAAGGCACGCCCAAACCCGAACGTCAAGGGAGTGGTCGTCAGGATCGTGGCCATGACGCCGTCCTCGAAGAGCGCCCACTTCCTGTCCAGGTCGAACATCGGCTCCTTGAAGAACACGTGGCGGGCGCGCGTGATGTCCAGGTTGAAAACGCGGCAAAGGAGGGCGAGGAACGGCTCGGCTTCGGACTTGCGGATGGGTCGGATTTCGATCAAGCGCGCGATGGAAGCATAGCAGACGCTAAGAGCGGGCGACCCGCACGATGACCGTCACCTCGTTCTGTCCAGAAAGCGACAGCCCGTTGGGCACGCGGAGCCTGACGCGGAACGTCCGCGAGGTGCTGATCGCGCCGAGGTCGATCGGCTCGGTGTCGATGGTCGTGACGCCCGAGACTTCGGCGCTGTCGCCGCTGACCTCGACCTGGTTGGGAGTCACGGAGTAGCCGGTCACGCGAGACCCTACTGCCGGCTGACCCTCGAAGATTGGCGTCACGAGCAGGCGACGGCGGCTGACGCCGACCTCCACCGCGGGGCTGACTTGCACGCGCAGAGGGTCGAGGGTCACCAAGGGGACCGGACGGCCTTCGGCGCCGAGGGCCTGGAGTTCGACCTCGACCGTTTGGTTGGGTTCGAGGTTCTGGAGGTCGAATACGGCGCGGACCGAGAGGACTTGAGGAACGATCGACTCGGGCCCTGAAACGGAGACCGTGGATGGAAACACCGTCGCGCCAGTGAACGCGATGCCGTCGGGAGGCGTCCCGCTCGTCTCCAACTCGACTTCAAACTCCTTTTTCAGGATCGCTTCGAGCCTGATCTCGGCGTTGCCCACGACGGGCGTCAACGTCAGGCCGCGACGGAACGGCCCTGTGACCTCAATGCGATAGCGACCGACGCCGGGCTTGGCCTCGTTGAGATCGACAAACGCCCTGATCCGAGAAGAGTCGATCGTGTCGAGGACTTGCTGCGTCCCGGACGCCAGCACGCGCACCGTCCTTGGCGCCTGGAGCACGGTCATGTCCTCGGGCCGGTTGGAGAAGGTCAAGGGCACGTCGAGTTCGCGCTCCTTGTCTGGAACGAACCCGCTCTGCAACTGGACGAACAGTGCTACGGAGATCGCGAGCGCAGCGGCGAAGAGCAGCATGTCCTCTCGCTTGGAGTACACATAGTCGACGACCTTGCTCACTTGCGCGCAACCTCCTCTTTGCTCTCGCCGCCGACCCGCGACCGGACAAACGTGCGACGGCGCCTGCGCACCTCGTTGGGATCTCGCAGTTCGCGCTCGAGATAGCGCCTGAGTTCCAGTTCGTTGTCCATGATCCTGAGGGAGCCTTCGTGGGCCACGGCGATCTCACCTCGCTCCTCGCTCACGATGATGACGAGCGCGTCGGAGTGCTCGCTCGCACCCAGGCCGGCCCTGTGCCTCATGTGATAGTGGGGCGGCAGGGAGCGGCTCTCGCTCATGGGAAGGCGGCAGGCCGCCGCGACCACCTCGTTGCCGCGGATGATCACCGCGCCATCGTGCAGCGGGTTGCCATGGTAAAAGATCGCGCCGAGCAACGGGCCACTGACCTGGGCGTGAACGGGGATGCCGTTCTCGGCGATCTCTTGCAGGCTCGTCGTGCGCTCGATGACGATCAATGCTCCGATGCGGTGGTCGGCCATGTCCGCTACTGCCGAGCAGATCTGTTGGACCGTTGAGAGCACGGTCTGCTTTTGGACATTGATCAGCCTCTCCGTCCAGCCGCCGAGTTTGCCGAAGCCTTCGACAGCCTGGCGGAGTTCGGGGAGGAACAAGATCACGAGCGCGACAGGTGCGAGAAGCGTCGCCTTGTCCAGGATCCAGTGCAGCGTGTTCAACTGCAGCATCTCGCTCAAGAAGAGAGCGACCACGAACAGGATGACTCCGACGACGATGCGCCACGCGCGCTTTCCCCGAACCAGTTTCAGCAGCCTGTAGAGGACGTAAGCGACCAGCAGGATGTCAACGATGTTGATAAGACCCTGCGTCTGGGTGTCCGTCAACGCGACGAGGCGTTCCAAGGGGTTCGTCCCAGTTTATCAGAACACACCGTGCCGCGAGGCCGTGCCCGCAAATGCCCTAGGTGCTGTGCAATCCCGCTCGAACTACCTGTGTCTGCGGCGACAGGCCAAGGAAGACAGGCGATAGCGAAAGCGACGCCACCTGTTCCGCGACAGCGGTCTGGGGGCGACCACACGAAAGCGAACTGCCGTTCCCGGTTTGTCCTCTCCGCCGGGGGCGGCTTTTTTATGCCAGGAGCATGCGGCACTCGTGCGCGACGGCCTTGCACCTGTTCTCGTGCGGCCCCAAGTTCAGTTTCTCGCGCTCGACGCGGTCCAGATAGGCCGCGACGGCCTCCTCGGACTTGCCGTTGAAGAGCATCGATGTGACGATGCCTGCATAAGTGCTGTACTCGGACTCGGCCATCGGCTCGCCTTTGACGCCGATCGGGTCCCATTTGTCGAGGAGGATGCGTTCGACCTCGACCATAAGTTGTGAAGCGTGTCGGTACTCCATTGTACGTGCTCCTGTTCTTGAGACTGTCACCATCGACAGTTCGCTTCTAGTATCGCCTGCATTCCCCGTGCCATAGGGCGGAGGTGCCAGGGACCCCTACTTGCCCTTGGCCCACAGCCAGAGTTTCGCCACGTTGGCCTCGTGCATGGTCTCGGCCTCGGGGGTCTCGACCAGGATCGGAGTGTTCTCGAAGCGTTTGTCCCTGACCAGACACTTGAACCCGGTGGGCCCGATCTCGCCCTCGCCGAGGTGGGCGTGGCGGTCTTTGCGCGAACCAAAGGGCATCTTGCTGTCGTTGCAGTGGACGGCCTTGATAAGGCTGCATCCAACCAAACGGTCGAAATCGCAGAACGTCTTTTCGTAGGCGGCCTTGGTGCGCAGGTCGTATCCGGCGGCGAAGACGTGGCAGGTGTCGAGGCAGACGGCCAGGCGCTTGTGCCCCTTGCAGAGGTCGAGGACCGTGGCGAGGTGTTCGAACCGCCAGTTGAGGCAGGTGCCCTGGCCAGCAGTCGTCTCCATGAGCAGAGTGACGTTGTCGGGCGTCTCTTTGAGGATGCGCTTGGTCGCCTCGGCGACCTTCTTGAGGCCGACTTCCTCGCCTTGCATCATGTGCGCGCCCATGTGGCTGACCACGAAGGGGATGCCCAGTTTGCTGCATCGCCCGATCTCGCCCTTGAGCCCGTTGATCGACTTCTCGCGGAGTTCCTCTTCGGGCGCGGCGAGGTTGATGAGATAGGAGTCGTGGCTGACGATTTGTTTGCCGATCCCCGTCTCCTTGAGCGCGACAGTGAGTTTCTCGATCGCCTCCTCTGTCGGCTCCTTCGCCTTCCACATTTGCGGGCTGGAGGTGAAGACCTGGACGGCGGTGCAACCGATCTCTTTGCCTCGCGTGACGGCGTCCCACAGCCCCTTGCCGGTGGGCATGTGTGCGCCGATGAGCTTGGCTGGC
>CAZGXW010000010.1:0-49337 GCA_964529975.1 uncultured Fimbriimonadaceae bacterium | reverse complement strand
CTCCAAGTCCTCCAGTCGGGCGACGTAGAGGTCGTCGACGACTACGCCCATCATCCGACCGAGATCAAGGCGAGCATCCAAGCCCTGAGAGAGAAGTACCCCGACCGTCGCCTCGTCGTCGCCTTCCAGCCGCACCTCTACTCTCGCACAAAGGACCTGATCAAGGAGTTCGCAGGGGCGCTCGACCAAGCCGACCACGTCTTTCTCACCGACATCTATCCTGCGCGCGAAGACCCTATCCCTGGCATCAGCAGCCTGCGCATCGCTGAATTGATGACGAATCCCGTCACCTACGTCCCCAGCCGCCACCTGCTCCCTCGCAAGGTCAAAGCGTTCGCAAAGAAGGGCGACGTCGTCGTCGGAATGGGTGCAGGGAACATCGACGCCTTCGCCCCCGACTTCATTAAGGAGCTCCAGCGCAAGGGCAATTTGATCGCCGTCGTGTACGGAGGCGACAGTGCCGAAAGGGAAGTCAGCCTCCACAGCGGGCTTGAGGTCCACAAAGCGCTCCTAGCGCTTGGCTACGACTCCTTCCTGGTCGACATCACCGACCTGCTCCTGAACAAGGGGTTCACCGGCCACCTCAAGGGCACGGACCGCCCAGACCTCGCGTTCCTGTGCGTCCACGGTACGCACGCTGAAGATGGCGCGATCCAAGGCTTCTTCGAACTCCTGCACATACCCTACACGGGCAGTGGCCTCCAAACCAGCGCGATCGCGATGGACAAGGCCCTGACCAAACAAGTCCTTGAGGCGCATGGGCTCCCAACGGCAAAAGGCGTCAAGTGGCACAGGAACCAGCCGAAGCCCGATCTCCCGCTTCTCCCGGTGATCGTCAAGCCAAACGCCCAGGGCTCGACGGTGGGACTCAGTTTCGTCGAGAGACTAGATCAACTGGACAGGGCGATCGCGACAGCCTTCGCCTACGACGACGCGATCCTTATTGAAGAATGGGTCAAGGGCACGGAGATCAGTGTCCCTGTGGCCGGCGACCAGGCCCTTCCGGCCGTCGAGATCGTCCCCGCCAGCGGGAGATACGATTTCGAGGCCAAGTACACGCCGGGGGCGACCGAAGAGGTCTGCCCGGCCCGGATCGCCCCAGAAACGGCGCAGAAGGCCGCAGAACTGGCTCTCAGGGCGCATCAGGCGCTGGGGTGCCGCGGCATCACGCGCACGGACATGATCGTTTCAGCCGACCGAATCGTTGTGCTTGAGGTCAACACTCTCCCAGGAATGACCTCGACCAGCCTTGTGCCTAAGAGCGCAGGCGCGCACGGCTGGAGTTTCAACGACCTCGTGAAGTGGATGGTGGAAGATGGCCTCAAAGCGGCGGCCGAATAAGCGACGCAAAAAGAAGCGGAGCCAGTCCCGCGTTTGGACGCCGCCAAAGGACTTGACTGTTCCTCTCTGGGGACTTTTCGCGTTCGTCGTCGTGGTCAGCCTGCTCTTCAGTCCCGCCACCGCGATCAAGACCCTGCGCGTCGTGGGAGCCCCAGACTTTGAGCGAGAACGCATGGGCCAGGTCGCCAAAGCCATTGGAGGGCGTCCCTACATGACCGTAAACCGCAAGCAGATCGAGTCCATGGCGATGGAGCACCTCGCCGTCCGCTCTGCAAGGTATCGAGCAAACCTCTTTGGCCGCGCGGTTCTAGAGATGGAGTACCACAGTCCGGTCGCCAAGTTCGAAGGGCTGGAGGGTGTGTTCCTGTCTCGGTCTGGAGCGGTCTTTCCGTGGCCATTGCCGGTCGCGACCAGTTTGGCGGTCGAGCCGCCCTACCTCCCCGGCACAAGGAATCTCTCGGTATTCGGCTCATGGCAGTCCGGAACCGCCGCCGCCATGTGCGAAAATATACGGGAACGACTGCCGAAGACGGAGTGGAAGTTGGTCGTCTCGCAGACCGGATTTGTGAGCCTGGTCCCGTCGGAAGGAGCGCGGATCGAGTTTGGAACCATCGAGAACGCGCTCGAAAAGGTCCAGACGCTTGAACGCCTGTTGCGCGAAGACCCTGACCTTCTTGGAAAGGTCAGCGAACTGAACCTCTCCTCCACGACCCCGGTGTACGTTCCTTGAGCGACTATGGATCCGTTTAGGAAGAACAAGAGCACGTTTTGGGTGTGGCCCGTCAGCCTCGTCGCCCTGTTCGTCGGCTGGTCGACGAGCGTGGCATGGATCACGGACCGTGTCGACAAAGGCAGGCTCGACAGCCTGCCAGTGGACGTGCGCGAACGGCTGATGTCGGGCAAACTCGACGCGCAGTCCGAACTCGTTTCCCTGCGAGAAGAGATCAAGACGCTCCGCTCAGAGAACGACAAACTTCAGCAGCAGGCGGCCGACGGCACTCGCGGATCCGAGGACATCCTGAAGAGCCTCCAAAGCGCAAAACTTTTCGCAGGGCTCACAGAGGCCGAAGGGCCGGGCTTGACGATCGTCTTGCGGGACTCTCGTCGACCCGTCGAGAACGTACTGGACCCGAGCGGCGGAATCATCCACGATACCGACGTGCTTAAGGTCGTCAATGAACTCTGGAACGCAGGCGCCGAGGCGGTCGCGGTCAACGACAAGCGCATTGGCCCGCGAAGCAACTTCCGGTGCGTCGGCTCAACGATCCTCATCGACAGCATCAAGATCGCAACGCCTATCCGTATCCAGGTGATCGGCGACAAGCAGACGCTGCTCGGCGCTATGAACATGCCGGGCGGCCCACTGGACGAAATCCGGGCCGTCGACTCGCAAATGGTCGAGATCATCCCAGTCGAAAGACACCGGCTGAGCGCGTACACCGGCACGACGTCGTCCAAGTACGCAAAGGCCGTCGAGACGAACGGGAAGGGATCTGACGAGTGATCCTGATTCCGCTTCTGGCCCTTATCGTGGGAGTCCTGATCGGTGTGAGGACGGCCTTTCCCGTCTCCGGCGAGGTCGGGCAGTACATCGGCGTGGGGGTAATTGCGGGAATCGACTCGGTTTTTGGGGGCTGGCGCAGCGCGCTAGAGGGTAAGTTTCAGAACGACGTTTTTATCACCGGGTTCGTCAGCAACGTGCTCATTGCCTCGTTCTTGGCGTACTTGGGCGACCGTATTGGATTGGACCTATTGTTGGCGGCCTCGCTCGTGCTGGGTTGGCGAATATTCAACAACCTGAGCATGATCAGGCGGCACGCCATCAACAGTTGGCAAGACGCGCGGCGACGAAAGTCGGAAGAGGGCCGCGGCGCGTGATGGATTGGGACCTGAAATGGCTAGGACTGCGTACGTACTCGACATCGGCACGACGAAGACGGCGTGTATCGCCGCGACGAAGGAAGGCGATGACGTCAGGATCGTCAGCGCCGCGGCTGTAGGAACTCGCGGAGTTAAGAAGGGCAGGATCGCCGACCCCGACCAACTGGGCGAGTGCATCAAGATCGCTGTCAGTCGGTTGCGTGAAGACACAGGGGCAGTAGCCTCTAGGCTCATCGTGAGCGTTCCCGGCCACCTGGTGGTCAGCGAGCAGAGCCGAGGGATGCGCCAGATGTTTCCCGCTGGCAAGCAAGTCCACCAAGAAGACCTCTTGCTCGTCAACGAGCACAGCCTACAGATCAGGTTCAAGGAAGGCTATGAATTGCTTCAAACCCTGGCGTGCGAGTACCGCATCGACGGCGAGCCCGTGTTGGGCAACCCGCTAGAAAGGCCTGCGACTCGGCTCGAAGTCGTGACGCACGTGATGTCCGGCAAGAAAGAAGACGTCGATAGGGTCAGGCGAATCGTACAAGTTGCCTCGGCGGAAGTTGAACAGTTCGTTCCAACGGCGCTTGCGAGCGGGCTTGGAACCGTCCATCCGGACGACGCTGAGAGGGGGTGCGTCGTGGTCGACATTGGTGGAGGCACGACAGACGCTGCCCTCTTTGAGCGAGGTGCCTGTACTCGGATTGTCAGCATCGAGGCAAACGGCGGACACATCACGGCCGACTTGGCAGCCCTGATCAAGATATCCCTGGAAGACGCCGAGGCCTTGAAGATCGCACACGGCCACGCCGATCCCGAGCAGGTCCGCGACGAAGAAATGGTCGAAGTAAAACAGGTGGAAAGCGACCAGGTCCGCAAGTTCCCCCGCAAGGTACTATCGGAGATCATCGAGAGCCGCGTTCGAGAGATCGCGACGCTGGTTCGAGACGAATTGCTCCTGGGCAACAAGCACGGTGCATTGCCAAAGACGGTGCTCCTGACCGGCGGCGGCAGCCAGTTGGCTGGTGTGGACTCGGTGTTCAAGCGCGTGTTCGAGGCAGAGAACTGCCGCGCGACTTCGCCGAGGCTGGTCGCAGGTAGCACGCGCAGGGCTGCAGTCCCGGAAATGGCGGGCGCTGTGGGCCTGGCGCTCTTCGCGCTTGGCGCCGAGACCGAGGATCTCGAGCCGGTCGCCGGGAACGTGGGCTGGAAGGACAAGATGAAGTCGCTGAAGTCGATCTTCAGCGCAAGGTCGTAATGATTTGAACTCGTTGGACGGAAACACAGTGGATACAAAAGGCGCAGTCATTAAGGTCATCGGCGTGGGTGGAGGCGGCTCGAACGCCGTAAACAGGATGATCGAAGCCGGCATACACGGCGTCGAGTTCATCGCGATGAACACCGACATCCAGGTTCTCGACCGCTCGGCGGCATCGCGCAAGGTCCAACTTGGCAACAGTCTCACGCGAGGGCTCGGCGCGGGCGGCGATCCTGAAGTCGGACGGGCTTCCGCTGAAGAGAGCAAGAACGAGATTCGCAAGGTCCTGGAGGGCGCAGACATGGTGTTCCTGACCGCGGGCATGGGTGGCGGCACGGGCACGGGTGCAGCCCCAGTCATCGCGGACATCGCCAGGGAGATCGGCTCGCTCGCTGTAGCCATCGTGACCAAGCCGTTCGTGTTTGAGGGCAAGCGTCGCGAGAAACTCGCGGTCGACGGAGTGACCTCGCTCATGGGCCGCGTCGACACGCTCATCACTATCCCAAACAACAGGCTGATGGAAGTCGTTGAGAAACGCACCACGTTGAGCGATGCGTTCCGGGTCGCGGACGACATCCTGCGCCAAGGCGTCCAGGGCATCAGCGACATCATCACGATCCCCGGCCAGATCAACGTCGACTTCGCCGACGTCAAGGCAGTCATGAAGGGCGCAGGCCCGGCCCTGATGGGAATTGGGCACGGAATAGGTGAGCACCGCGCCATCCAAGCCGCACAAAGCGCGACCCAGAGCCGCCTGCTGGAACAAACGATCAACGGCGCCCGTGGCCTGCTGGTGAACATCACGAGCGGCGAAGACCTCACACTGAGCGAAGTCACCGAGGCGATGGACTACATCCACGGACTTTGCGATGCGGAAGACGCGAACATCTACTTCGGCACGGTGATCGAGCCCGAACTCGACGACGAGGTTCGCATCACAGTCCTGGCGACCGGCTTCGCGCCCACACATGATCCGCGGTCCATGCATCGAAACGGTTCAGTCGCCGCAGTGCAAGCGAGGGCAGAGGTTCCTCAGCCGATCCACCAACAGCATTTCGGCACGCGTGTTTCGCCAAAGGACATCTGGGACCAGGAGAAGCCGAGCAACCGGCAGGCACCGGTGGAGCCTGAGAAGATCTTCGATGACAACGACATCGACATCCCGGCGTTCCTCCGCGAGCACAGGCGCAAGCAGGAAGAGGCCGCGAGGGAATAGGCTCTGGCGGAGCGGGTGGGATTCGAACCCACGATAGGTTGCCCTATACACGATTTCCAATCGTGCTCCTTCGACCACTCGGACACCGCTCCGCGCCCAGTCCTGTATTATGGTCGCTCCTGCCAAATCGGCAGGGCCGGCGACCCCGCCAGGTTCGTGTAACATGGGCTGGGCGTCATGAAGGCAATCGGCCAGTCTGTAAGGGATCAGATCGAAGAGAGGGAGCGGCTGACCCTCTGCCAGTTCGCGATGCTGAGCGAGAACTCGACGGGTCGCCCTGAACCCGAGGACGAGGATCCCGTCCGCACGTGCTTTCAGCGAGACCGCGACCGTATACTCCACTCAAAGCCCTTCCGCCGGTTGAAGCACAAGACGCAGGTCTTTATCGACCCAGTGGGCGACCACTACAGGACGCGCCTGACCCATTCGCTCGAAGTCGCGCAGATCTCTCGGACCATCTCTCGGGCGCTTCGATTGAACGAAGACCTTGCGGAGGCGATCGCGCTGGGCCACGACGTGGGTCACACGCCGTTCGGCCACATCGGGGAGCAAGCCCTGGACGAAGTGCTGCAAGAGGCTGACCGGCCAGGTCTCCCGAAGAAGTTCCGGCACTACGAGCAGTCGTTGCGCGTGATCGATGTCCTGGCACGTCTGAACCTCACGAACGAAGTCCGTGAAGGAATCGGCGGACATAGCAAGGGTAGGAAAGACCTCTCCGCGTTCGACGGCGAGCCGACGAGCACGCTTGAGGCCGCTGTCGTTCGCATCTCCGACCGGATCGCGTATATGAACCACGATTTTGACGATGCGATACGGAGCGGCATCGTCGAGCGTTTGCCTAGCGCGTACGAGTCGCTTGGTCCGAGCCACGGCAAGCGTATTGGGACGATGGTCGTCGACGTCATCGAGAACAGCATCGACCAGCCAGCGATCCGATTGTCGCCCACGATGCTCACCTTGATGAACGACCTCAAGGAGTGGCTATACGAGAACGTCTATCTGATGTACCCCCAGAAGTACCCGGACATCGCAAAGGCCAAGCACATCGTACGCGCACTGTTCCTTCACTACATGGAGCCCGGACGGCTGCCAGCAGGGTTTGAGGGCGGGCAGGGCGCGATCGATTACGTGGCTGGGATGACCGACAGGTTCGCGATCGAGAAGTACAGGGAACTCCACATCCCCTATTCGTTCGACGAGAGGATCAGAACGGTGCCTTAGCGGAGCGAATGACCGGGCTCAGACTCAGTCGTGCGCTCTCGGAGCGTCATGTACTCGACGACGAGGTTTCCTAGCCTGTGCCCGACCGTCTCCTCCTCGTCCACGACGAAGTCTGCACCGATGACCCCGATCTCGTCGGAGAACACGTGGTACCGAGCCCTGGCGAAGACGGGGACTTCGGGGGCGAGATGCTTGCACTGGCTCACAATGGCCCTCGTCACGTTGTAGTCCGGAATCGCGACGACAATAGCCTTGGCCGTCTCGATGTGCGCGTGCTCAAGGATCATCGTCTGGGTCGCATCGCCGAGAATGCCGTGCATTCCCGCCTCCTCGGCATCGCGCACGAGGGCTGCGCTGATCTCGAGCACGGTCACGTCCTCGTCATTGTCGCTCAGCAACCTGGCGGCTGCGCTGCCAGCCGCGCCGTACCCAGCAACCACGATATGCCCGTGCCGATCGACTCCCTTTTGCGCGGTCCGTTCGGCATGGGCGAGTTTGCGCTTCGGCACGAACGTCTTGGCAAGGCGCAAGGCGACTCGGCGGGCGTTGGCGGTCATAAAGGGCGTCACGAAGAGCGTGATCAGGATTACGGAAGACGCCAGGCGGAAGAGGTCGCTCGTCACCAGGCCTCCTGCGTTTCCAGTCGCTAGGATCACGAACGAAAACTCACCGACCTGGGCAATGGCAATGGCCGTTGCGAGACACTCGACGATGCTGTGCTGGAACGGCCTGATAGACACGTATGTCACCACCACCTTTGCAACCATGAGCAGCAGGGTGACGACCAACACCAGCACGACGTTCGAGGCCATCCAATGTATGTCCGCAAGAAGCCCGACCGAGACAAAGAAGACGGTCAGGAAGAGCGTCCTGAGAGGCAGAGCGTCCGCACGCATTTGGTCGGCGAACTTGCCCTCGGCCAACAGCAAGCCTGCGAAGAACGCGCCCAGCGCGGGTGAGACGCCGACTGTGTGCGCCGCCCAAGTTGCGCCGACCGCGGTCGTGATGGCGATCAGGATCGGGATCTCGCGGTTACGGGCGATCACTTTTTCGCTGAGCAAGCGAGGGATCAAGAGCGAGACGAACAGGATGAGCACGACGACGAGCAGGACAGTGTTGATGAGCGCCGTCCCCGCCGCCTCGGCCACATTTCCGGCCGGCGATGAGACGAATGCTACGACCAGCATGATCGGAACGATCGCAATGTCTTGGGTCAGCAGGACAGCCGTCGAGAACCGACCGTGGAGCGAGTCTAGGTCGTTCTTGTCCTTCAAGATCCTGAGCACAATGGCGGTTGAACTCAGGGATGCAGCGGCACCCAGTACGAGTGCGGTCCGCCAGTCGGCCTTGAACCCAAGCCCGACCAGCAAGCCGACACCGATCGTCGCCGTGATCGCAATCGCTCCACCCACGACCGCACGGCCGCCGAACCTCACTAACTGCTTCCACGAGAACTCCAGGCCGATCGTGAAGAGCAGGAGGGCGACCCCGACCTCGGCAATGACGTCGATGACCTCGCCCTTGCGAACGAACCCGAGCGCGCTCGGCCCGACGACGACGCCGGCAGTCAGGTATCCGATGACGGAGCCGAGGCGCAGCCGTTCTGCAATGATGCCGAACACCGCGGCGGCGCCCAGCACGACCACGACGTCAAGGACCAGTTGCCAGACTTCGCCCAAATCGAACCAAGTATGCCACGCGCTAGTTGGTCTGCGGTCCGCCCGAGAACGGGTGCTGGGCTGCTTGGACCACGGGCAGTCGCTCTTCGCCGACCTTTTGATCGTTGAACATCACGTCGAGCCGAAAGTCCCCAGGGCGCTCGAACCGCATCGGCGGCATAAAGAACTGGATGAACAGCCTCGTCGAACCGCCGTTCGGGTCACGAGGCACCCTTCCGCTCGCCATCACGTCCATCATTTGCCTGCCGTCCTCGTCGATCAGCACGGCGAGAACGCTCATTTCCTGGTCGGCCTCGTTAGGGTCGAACTCCATCTGCAAGCACAGAAAGAACGGGGGATGGTCGATAGGGAAGTTGGGAACGACGATGTTGTCGAAGATGCCCACCATGGAGTGGCGCCCATTCGCCTGCTGTGTGGCGTATTCGCAAAACTTGCTGAGGAGGAGGCGCATCTCGGCCCAGTCGGACGAGTATACATCGCCCATACTTTGAGGCATGGCGGGTGCGCTGGCCGACCTCTGGAGCCGAACGCGCACGAGGTTGGCGGGACTGCCCGCGCTGCGCGCCATGCGCCACCGCGACTTTCGACTTCTTTGGCTAGGCGCAGTCGTTTCTTTCACCGGCGTGCAAGTGCAAGGAGTCGCGCAGGGCTACCTTGTCTACGAACTCACAGGCGACGAGGCCAAGTTAGGCTTCGTGATGTTCGCCTCGCTTGCGCCGATCTCGATCCTCGGCCCCGTCCTCGGTGTCTTTGCGGACGTGCTCGACAGGCGCAGGGTGATGATCGTCACGTCGGTCCTGTTGGCCCTCGGCGCGGCGTTTCTTGGAGTTGCGGCGCACTTTGGGTTCATCCAGTACTGGCACATAGTCACCGTCGCCCTGATCAACGGGTTTGTGACGACGCTCGAAAACCCGACCAGGCAGTCGATCGTGCGCGAAGTCGTGCCGGAATACGACCTTCCTGCTGCTGTACCGTCGATGGGCATGACCTTCAACCTTGCGCGTGTGATCGGGCCGGCGATCGGTGGGCTTCTGTCGTACTACCTCGGTCCGCAGTGGTGCTTCTGGATCAACGCGCTGAGTTTCGCAGGAATGATCGTCGCTAGCGCGCGGATATCGACCGACCTCTCGGCCGTAAAGCGGGAGCCTCAACCGATTCGCGACCTCTTGACCGAGGGAATGCTCTTCACGCTGCGCGACAAGGCCCTGAGGACGCTCTTCCTGCTCGAGTCGATCACCGCGTTCTTCGGCGTGTTCTATCTTGGGCTGATGGCCGCGATAGCCAAAGACATGCTCGGGCTGGATTCCAAGGGCCTGGGAGCGGCGATGAGCAGCGTCGGTGCAGGAGCTATCTGCGGCTTGGCTCTCTTGCTTAGCGTCTCACACAAGCCTTGGAAAGCAATGGTGATCCGCGTGTCCATGACTGTGTTCGCGGTCGCGCTCGCCGCAATGGGGTTTGTGACCACGCCCTGGATCGCCTATGTCCTCTTTGGCGTGATGGGCGCCTGCACGATGCTGCAGTTCAACACTACAAACACGCTCTTCCAAATCCTCTCGCCTGCTCCTCTGCGAGGCAGGGTGCTCTCAATGCACGTTTGGGCCGTCATGGGCGTTTCACCGTTCGGAACCCTTTTCTTCGGGTGGCTGGCCAAGGAGGCGACGATGCCCGTTGCATTCTGGGTCGGCGGAAGCGTCATGGCAGTCGGCGCAGCCGCGGCATGGGTGTATCGCCGCCACGTCTACGAACCAGAACTCGCACCGGCGTAGCCGGCAAGCACCGTCAACGGCCAACGCACCATTCGGACCCTTTCCGGATCGCCCCAAGCATCGAGCACCCTTTCTGCGATCAACTCGACGGGATCGTGGCCGCGCGCGTCGCGATAGCCCTTGCTTGCCGACCACGTCGACACATAAGCGAACAATTGTGCGACCGTCCATTCGTGCCGCATCTCAAACGAGGGGGAATCGATCTGCGAGAACGGGAAGGGAAGGTTTCTGTAGTGCTCATCGACGTGCGACCTTTCGGGCGGCCAATATGGGCCAACGATCTGTGAGTAGAACTCGCCCATCGGGTCGTCGACCTCGGGCGAGACCGTGTGGATTCCATACGTCCAAAGCACGAGGAGCCCCCCTGGCTTCAGTACGCGCTCGACTTCAGCATGGAACGCCCGGTGGTCGAACCAATGTGCGGCCTGAGCGCACGTCACGACGTCGACACTGTTTGCGCTCAGCCCGCTGCTTTCTGCGCGTGCGACGCGGTACTCCACGTTTGGCGCGGGTTCCGCCGCGTCCAACTGGGCCATGCTGGCGTCCGTCCCGACGACCTTTTCAAAGTGCCTCGCTAGAGGCACTGTCGCTTGGCCATTGCCACAGGCACAGTCCCAGGCGAAATCGTGGCCATTCGCCATCGAAGCGATCCAATCGAACAACTCGGACGGGTATCGCGGCCTCGCTTCGCGGTATGCGGCCGAGTCGTGCGAGAACAGGTCGTGGAAGCTCACTTCAAAATGTCGTGGACGACGTGGCCGTGGACGTCCGTCAAATGGAAGTCGCGCCCTTGGTATCGGAAGCCAAGTTTCTGGTGGTCGATCCCCATCAGGTGCATCATCGTGGCGTTCAGATCGTGGACGTGCACCGCGCCAGGGTTGAACTGGTCCATTGTTGGATCCATCGGGTTGCCATCCTTGTCGACGATGTTGTATCCGTAGTCGTCGGTCTGCCCATAGACGATGCCTGGCTTCACACCGCCGCCGGCCATCCACATGGAGAAGCACCGCGGGTGGTGGTCGCGCCCATAGTTCTCACGAGAGAGGGGACCTTGGCAGTACACCGTCCGTCCAAACTCCCCACCCCACACAACCAACGTGTCGTCCAGAAGGCCCCGCTGTTTGAGGTCGGTGATCAATCCATAGCACGCCTGGTCGATGTCTTTGCACTGAAGCGGCAGATCGCCAGCGAGGTTGCCGTGTTGGTCCCAGCCTCGATGAAAGATCTGCACATAGCGCACGTTCCGCTCGACGAGGCGGCGTGCCAGCAGGCAGTTGGCCGCGAACGTACCGGCCTTGCGCGCGTCCTGGCCGTACAGTTCGTACACCGCGTCTGGCTCCTTCGACATGTCGGTCAGCTCGGGGACGCTCGTCTGAAGTTTGTAGGCCATCTCGTACTGCTTGATTCGCGTCGCAATCTCCGGGTCGCCGAACTGCTGCAACTGCATCTCGTTGAGTTTGTTGATTGCGTCAAGCGTCTGGCGTCGGAGCACCCCGTCCACCCCGTCTGGATTTGTCAGGTACAGAACAGGGTCGCCTTTGGCCCGGAGTTCGACCCCTTGGTGCTCGCTTGGCAGGAACCCTGCGCCCCAGAGGCGCGAGAACAGGGCCTGCGCGTCGCTCGTCGAGGACCATGAAGAGTGCAAAACTACGTAAGCGGGCAGATCCTCGTTCATGCTGCCGAGGCCGTAACTGAACCACGCGCCCGCGCTCGGCCTGCCGGGAAGCTGGCTACCTGTCTGGATAAACGTCACTGCAGGGTCGTGGTTGATCGCCTCAGTAAACATCGACCTGATGACGCAAAGTTCCTTGACGACTTGGGCCGTCTTCGGCAGGAGTTCGCTGACCCAAACACCGTCCTCGTTGTTCTCGTGCTGCGTGAACTTGTATCGAGAAGGCGCCACAGGAAACCTCTGCTGGCCGCTGGTCATCGTGGTGATCCGCTGGCCCCGGCGGATACGGTCAGGCAGGTCCTCGTTGTAGACGTCGTTCAACTTCGGCTTGTAGTCCCACATGTCCATCTGGCTGGGGCCGCCGTTCATCGAGAGGTTGATCACCCGCTTGGCGCGCGGCGCGAAGTGGGGAAGACCCTGCTGGGAGCCACCCGCAGGGTCTTGCATCAGCGGAAACATGTCCGCCCGCAAGAGCGATGACAACGCCAAGGTGCCGACGCCGCACACGGTCCGCCCGAAAAGCTGCCTTCGGGTCAACATCAGTTCTGTTTCGCGGATGGGGTCCATAGTCGGTTCCTAGTGTTGGGTCACGGCCTCGTCGAGGTTCAACAGCGTGTTGCACACCATTGTCCAGGCGGCGTGCGTCGCGGGCGGGAGCGATTCGTCCCGTTTCGACTCGCCGACGGCGAGAAGCCTCGTCGCGTCGGCGCCGTCCTCAATGAAATGTTTGAGTTGAGACGCGAGGACCTCGCCCACAATGTCGATTTCCTCCTGGGTCGGATGGCGCCCCGTCACCAAGAGGAACGCGTAGCGGACCCTTTCGTTCGTGTCGCTCTTTGCGAGAAGCACACGCTGCGCCATGTTGCGCGCAGCCTCCACAAACTGCGGCCCGTTCAGCACCACCAACGCCTGCAAGGGTGTGTTCGTCCGCGATCGGTTCACGATGCACGCCTCCCGCGTCGGGGCATCGAACACGGACATCACAGGTGGCGGGCTTGTGCGCTTCCAGAACAGGTACAGGCTGCGGCGATAGAGCGCCTCGCCGTGGTCTTGGACGTACTTTGACGTGTTGCTCGTGGGATAGGCGACGGCCTCCCAAAGCCCTTCAGGTTGGTACGTCTTCACGCCTTTGCCGCCCATCTTCTCGACGAGCGTCCCGCTGGCGTACAGTGCGACGTCCCGGAGGACCTCGGCGTCCAATCGAAACCGTGGTCCTCTCGACAGCAGAATGTTCAAGGGGTCCTTCTCGAGTTTCTCTTGGGAGACGACAGAGGCTTGCATGAACGTCGCGCTCGTTACGATCTCGCGGTGGAGCCGCTTCATGCTCCAGCCGTTCTCGACGAACTTCCGAGAGAGGTAGTCCAGCAGTTCTGGATGGGACGGCCAATCGCCTTGCATCCCAAAGTTCTCGGCGCTCTGCACCAGCCCGCGGCCGAAGTGCTGTTGCCACACTCTGTTCACGAAGACCCGTGCCGTCAGCGGATTGTCCCGCGCTACTAGCCATCTCGCGAGTCCCAGCCTGTTGTTCGGCGCCCCTGAAGGCAGGGTGCCGAGTGCGTGGGGAACACCGCGCTCGACGACCTCGCGACCCAAGTTGTACTCGCCGCGGAACAACAGCCGCGTCTCACGGGGCTTCTCCATCTCTTGAGCGATGAGGGTCATCGGAAGCGAGGCTTCGAACTTTGCGAGCGCTTCGACGTGTTCGCGATAAGACCGCGACGTGCCCGTGTCCGGACCGTAAGTCAGGTATGCGACTGCGACCGACTTCCAGTCTTCGTCGGTCATTGATGGCTTCGTCGCGACCTTGTACGCTTGTTCGACCCTCTCAGCACGAAGGTCTGAGTAGTTCACAATTAGCCCGTCGCCGCCGGCCGCGTTCACGACCTTGACGAGGACCAGGTTCGATCCAGCCTTGAGCGACAGTTTCACGCTGTCCTGGTCAGGGGCGAGCGCCCTCAGCGCCTTGTTGTCGTGGATGAGCGTGCCGTTCAGCCACACTCGCACAGAATCGTCCGAACCCAAGCGCAAAACGAGATCCCTGGCTTGTGCGCTCGTGACCGTCGTGCGGAAGTAGATCGCCGAGTTCTCCTTGACGATCACTCCAGCGAGCGGCTTGCCAAAGGCGAGGTCTACTGCTTTCCAATCGACCTTCTCTGACTCGGGTGGGAAAGCCGTCGCGTGGGCTTTGTCAAAGTCGGCGGCAGAGTAGACCGGCGAGATCTCCCACTTCGAGAAGACCGGCGGCGCGACCCTCTCGTTGACGAGCCACCCTATCGCCATCGACCGATCGGTGCCTTTTTCGATGCTTGCGATCCTCTCACGCATTTCGGCCATCGTCTTCTCTTCGGCGGGGGTCGCGGCCCGGATCACAGGCGGCGGCGCCAGCGCGTTGCCGTCCAAGGGCGCGTCCGTCGTCGAATTGAAGTACGCGTAAAGCCCGTAGTACTCCTTCTGTGTGATCGGGTCGTACTTGTGGTCGTGGCACTTCGCGCAAGCGTTCGTGAGGCCAAGGAACACGGTCGAAAACGTGTCCACGCGGTCGAAGGTGTTCTTCACGAGGAACTCCTCTTCGATCGCGCCGCCCTCGGCCGTCGTCGGGTTCATCCTCACAAACCCTGTAGCGATCAATTGCTCTGTCGTCGGGTTGGGCAACAAGTCGCCGGCGACTTGCCAAAGCGCAAAGTCGTCGAACGGCAGATCATCGTTCAAGGCGCGCACGACCCAGTCCCGATAAGGCCAGATGGAGCGCTCGTTGTCCAGGTGCAGCCCGTGCGTGTCTCCATACCTGACTGCGTCGAGCCAGTACCTCGCCATGTGTTCGCCGTACCGAGGGCTGGCCAGCAGCCGGTCGACGACCTTCTCGTAGGCATCAGCCGCGGGATCGCTCAGAAAAGCCTCGATCTCTTCCGGCGTCGGCGGAAGCCCAGTGAGGGCGAGGGACGCTCGACGGATGAGTGTGTACTTGTCGGCCTGCTTGGCGGGAGTCAGTCCTGCACTGTCCAAACCAGCGAGAACGAAATTGTCGAGGGGGCGTCGCGGCCAGTCGCGGTCGCTTACTTCGGGCCACTCGGTCTCGCCCGGCGCGACGAACGCCCAGTGGGCCTTGTATTCGGCCCCGGACTCGATCCAAAGCCGCAGCGTCTCGACTTGCTCCTCGGTGAGTGGAGCCATGCCAGACGAAGGCGGCGGCATACGAAGTTCCTCGACCTCATGGGTGATCCTCTGGATGACCTTGGAGTCGTCCGGCTTTCCAGGTTCGATAGCCTTGTAACCGCCCCTGTCTGCCGTCGCTGTGTCTTGCTTGTCCAGTCTCAGTCCGGCGGCAACTGCGGCCGCATCTGGGCCGTGGCAACGAAAACAGTGCTCGGACAGGATCGGACGTACGTCGCGGTTGAAATCGACTTTGCGCGGTGAATCGAGCGACTCGTCGGATTGCAGGGCAAGACCCTCAGTCGCGATTCCCGCGAGCAAGACGGACACGCTTGTGAGCGTCAAAATCAGCGACAGTTTCGAGCCTTGCACAGCCATGTCTTGTCCAACAGACGGGCCAAGCCGTCTTCTAGCGTGAGGATACACGGATTTGAACCTGCACAAGCCAGTGAAGGATAATCGAGGAGCCCCATGAAGCCCAACCTAGGCAGACCCACGTTTGGCGCGGTCTTCTTCCTCCTGGCGGCGCTCGCCCTCTTGGTCCAGGCCGCCTCCCTTCTCGATCGAGGGAGCAAGGAGCAGAGCGACTTCGGAGTTTTCTACAGGACTTGCCGTCTTCTCGACGCAGGAGTCTCAGGCGAGATCTATGTGAGACGGGACGAGATGACGGGGTGGCCGATCTCGATTCCACCTGCCGGACTGGCCCTCTTCCAACCCTTTGCCCGCCTCGACCATGCCCAAGCGGCCGCAGGCTGGGCCATGTTCAACCTCGCGCTGGCCGCGATCGGGGTGCTCGCACTTCGTCGCATCCTAGTTTCTCTAACGCTTGACCGCTACTTTCTTGTGCTGGGCGGTGTGTTCCTTGCCCTTGCGGGCGGATCGGTGCAAGTAGGGCAGTACAGCCTGCACTTTGCCTCCTGCTGGGTTCTCGCTGTGCTCGCGCTGATGACAAAGCGCCTAGGCGTGGCGAGCGCTTGTCTCGCCTGGCCCACGGCGATCAAAGCCTATCCGCTCTTGATGTTCGCGACACCGGCCTTGACTTTGAGCAAGGGCGCTCTCCTCAAGTTCACTGCGATGGCGGTCGTCTCTCTTGCCGTGTTCGCCTACGGTCTGCCAGCCATATTCTATGGCGACCGTGCGCACGACCTCAACGCCTCTTTCGTGCAAAACGTCCTGGTCGATCCGAGTGGACGGCTCAACTGGATGCAGGCGCTCGGAACGACCGCCAACCAAGGTGTCGACGCCGTCCTCATCCGCTACCTTGGCGACTATTCGAAGTTCCACGAGCGGCACACCTGGGTGCCGACCGCCGGCCTCGACCTTTCCTTTGTGCGTCCTCTCGGCCACGCAGTGCGAGTCCTGGTTCTCACGTTCACAATCCTTGCGGTCTTGCGCTGGCGGCGCAAAGCGACGGGGACAGCAATCGAGGTCCTCCAAATGGCTGCGCTATGGTCTTCTACGCTCTACCTCTGCCTGCCTGAGACGCGCGCACGGTATGCGGTGATGGCGTTCCTTGGGTTTGTCCCACTGCTGCTTTGGGCAAAGAACTCGCCGAGCCGCGTTGCCGTGTTTGTTGCAACGTTCTTGCTCGTGTTGGGCGTCGTGCCCCCGCCGCTCGATGTGCTCGGCCTCGGTCTCCTAGGCTCTCTTGCGCTCTGGCTCGCTTCGCTCCAATGGTTGAAGCAAGACCTCTAAAGTACTGGAGCCGCCTGGCGGATTCGAACCCCCGACCTGCTGTTTACAAATCAGCCGGAGGCGAAATCCGTACTTGTCGCTGGACGTCCGTTTTAGGTTCAAAATCGGCCATTATCGCTCCTTCTCCTGTCTTTCGCCGTCTGCACTTGTTTGTGACTTAATGTGAACGGTATTGTGATTGAGCGGGCGAGGAGGAGCCGCGAAACGGACGGTTTCCTAACTGCAAATCAGAGAGAAACGCACGACCGATGTCGAGCAGTGGGCCAATGGACAGATCAATCCTGAGAGGGGTTCCCTCGACTGCGGCTGGTTACCGGGTTCTGCTGTGCTGGTAGGTCGTCCAGTCAAAGTCGGCGTCTCACTCCGGTTGAGCCGGTTCAATCGATGGAGGCTTTGATCCAGGAAACGTGTCCGCCTTGATCTCGTCGACGTTCTTGTTGCCGTCCTTGTCCGAGTCCAGGCCCTCGACCTTCTCGAGCGCCTCCTTGGTCAGATTCTTGGTCTTGAGGCTCTGCATTGCCGTCTTTAAGTCCTGTCCATAGGGGTTCAGTTTGCCGCCTGAAGGCGACGTGTGGCACACAGAGCAGTTCGCCTTGAAGAGCTTTGACTCCTTCTTGAGCTTGTAGTGCGTGCGGAACACGTTGTGGAAGTCGGGCATCGCGCAGGCGATGGCAAAGACAGCGAAGCAAGCCGCAAGGCTGAGGATGCGTCTCATTCTGAATCTACTGAGGCTAAACCGGACGTCTTCGTCGGCTCGGCATGCTTGGGGGTCTCCAGAACTCCCTTGAGAGTCATCAGGCCGATCATGAGCACGATGAACGTCCCGGTGACGATCACCCACTGGCGCATTGCCGGATGGCGAGAGGGCGATCGGTCGAGCCAAGGCAGAAGGATCATTCCGAGGCTGACGAGACCTGGTATGACGACTGTCGCGAAGACTTCGTAACCTGCTGGCATGATCTTTAGGAGCTCGTACAAGCCGAGGTAGTACCACTCCGGTCGAGGAGCGAAGTCCGTGCCTGATGGGTCGGCCATCGCCTCCAGCCCAGGAGGAAACGCAGCAGCGAGATAGATTACAAGCCCAACCCCGAACAGCACCACGACCGCATCTTTGAAAAGTTGCACCGGATAGAACGGCACTGGCGCGCCTTTCTGTGGTTTGACGGGGCCAGCGATGTGGTGACGCCGAACAAGGTAAAGGTGCAGCCCAGTAAGGAAGATCAACGTCGCGGGCAGCAACATCACGTGCGCCGCATAGAACCGAGTGAGCGTCAGCGAACCCACTTCCGCTCCGCCGCGGATCAGTGCGACCAAACTGTTCCCGATGCCCGGCACCGTCCCTGCGATGTTCGTCCCTACAACGGTCGCCCAATACGCCTTCTGATCCCAAGGGAGCAGGTAGCCGGTGAACGAGAACGCGAGCATCACCATAAAGATCAGCACGCCGACGAGCCAGGTCAGTTCGCGCGGCTTCTTGTAACTCCCCCAGTAGAACACGCGCAGGATGTGAAGGACCGTCACGCAGATGATCACGCTGGACCCCCACGTGTGCAGACCACGGACGGCAGATCCCATGTTGATCCCCCATACGACCATCCCCTCGTTGATGTGCTTGACGCTGTCGTACGCGGACTGCGGGCTCGGCGAGTAGTACATCGCCAGGGCGATTCCGGTGACGAACTGGAACACGAGAAGCGTGAGCAAGAGGTTGCCGAGCGTCTGCCACCACCCTACTCCCGGCGGCATCGGCTCATCGAGGTTTTTGCGGACAAAGCCCCACCAACCGAGCCGGAGTTCGAGCCAGTCGGCGAGTTTCGGCCGCTCGACGACCAGGCGTTCTTCTTCGGAAGCAGTCTTCTGCGTCTCGACGGGGGTTTCGGGAGTCAGGACTTCCTTTGGCATGTCAAACCTCGCGATAGATCCAGATCTGGCCGTCCTCGATCTTGGATTCGTACTGGTGCAGTGCCCTGGGCGGCGGGCCGGAGACGACGTTTCCGTCCGCGTCGAACACGCCTCCGTGGCAAGGGCAGAAGTACCGCTCCTTGTCGCCCTGATACTTCACTCGGCACCCAAGGTGTGTACACGCTGGGTCGAACGCGACGACCTTGTCCGCATACCTGCGGACATAAACGCTGTAGTCGTGTTCGACCGTCTGGTACCCGTCCTTCACGGTGAGCCGGAAAGCGACCTCTTTGGTCTCGTCGACACGGATGTCGCCATCCGCCATGACGGACACCCAATTGCCCTTGATCTTGCGGAAGAGCGGCGCGCCGATGAATCCGATCACCGGACCGACGACGGCAACCCCGACGATAGCGTTGATCACACCTACAGCCAAGCCGAGAAACTTGCGTCGCTCAGAGTTCGGGGCGCTCTCTTTACACTTGCAGTCCGGGCAGTTGTTTCGACATTCGCTCATGGTCATGCACTTCCTTAGGGGTAGTAGCGGAGCCGTACGGGCCCCTTGTTGTCCGGGTCGACGATGGACGCGACTTGCTCGGCGATGAGTTGGCTCTTGTGGTGCCGGCCAGGCGACGGCTCGCGCTCAAACTCGAGGACGAGACCGCTCTTGGTGAGTTCTTCGGTGACCCTCGTCACAGCGACGAGAACCGGGACGACGAACGCGTGGGCGAACCTCGTGAAGGGAGCCGTCATGATCAGCAGCGCGACCGCGGCCAAGTGGTAGATGTAGATCGCCATCAGCCAGTCGTTGATGCCGAACCGGTTGAGGGTCACGGTGAAGAATCCGCTGACGATCGTATGGAGCAGCAAGTTGACGAACAGAAAGTCGCGCCCAAGAGTGAGGCCGTTGTCGATGAACTTGTCCGTTTTGTAGCGATACATCACGTAGCAGATCCCCGTGAACATGGCCGCCCCGGAGAGCACGGCGAGCACTTTGATCGGATGGCTCATTGACAGGTCAGCCCGCGTGGGGTTGTAGATCTGCTGGAGAACGTCCACGAGCAGCAGCCCGAAGAAGCCGTAGAGCATCAAGCCATGCATCAGCCATCGGTGCTTGCTCCTTCTCCAGAGCGAGGCCACGAGGAAGCCGTCCACAATCAGAGACCAGGTGAACGTCGCGGCTGCCTTGAAGTACCCGAACTTCGCCAGATATGGCCAGATCGCACCGAATCCCGAGTTCTTCAGCCAATACCACAGCACCCTGATTGCGAACACGAGGCTGAACAGTGATACGAACATAAAGATGAAAGCGACGTTTCGAGTCGACAGGATCTGGCCGACCTTGAACGCGATTGGGATCTGCTCTGGATCCTGCTCTTGTGACTTGAGTTCCAGGCGGATCTCTTCGACGTCTGCGTCCGACATGACGTCTTCCGTCGTGCCCGGCATCATGCCTTTGCCCTTCCTCACAAGCGCGAGGAACTCATCGTTACTGAGGTTTGTGCCGACGATCGGGGGGGCCATACCTCCGTTCCCGGTCATACCGTGACATCCAGAACAGGACGAAGTCTGATAAAGGTCGAGCGTCGAGCGCGGATTCATCTGCTCCGGAGGCTCCTGGGCGCCCACAGTTGAGGAGACGGAGAGGGCCAGCAGGCCAAGGATGAGCCGGAAAAGTCTGAGCGGTCGTCTCTTGTTGACCGCCGTGACATTGGTCCGCTCCGCTCTGGGCAGCACGGGCTCGGCGGTGCGCAGCGGTGCCGATCCTCGTGAGACCGCACGGTTGCCGAGCGTTTCGCTCGTTTGGGTTGCCATCGTTCCGAGATACATTCCGGCAGGTCGCGTCTTTGCCTGCGGGAGAAGGTGGAACGGTGTCCTACCGGTCTCCGTTTCCTGCTCACGAATGTAGGTGGAGACTTTGCTGTCCGGGTCTTCAATGTCGCCGAAGATGCGTGCTGTGGTGGGACAGGCGACGACACATGCGGGATCGAGCCCTTGGTCGACCCTGTGGGCACAGTACGTGCACTTCCTCGCAACGTTCTCCTTAAGGCGCGGCTTGACGAAGTCGCGTTCGTACGGTTCTTCTTCGTCGAGGTACCACTCGTTGCTCTTGTTGAGGTAGATGTTTCCGTACGGACAAGCGGACGTGCAGGCGCCAGTGCCGCGGCAGCGATCCTGGTCGATAAGCACGATGCCGTCGTCTCGGCGGATGATGGCCTTGTTCGGGCAAGACTTCAAGCACGGCGCGTCCTCGCAGTGGTTGCAAAGGACTGGAACGTAGACTCTCTTGACGTTCGGATACTGTCCCACCTCGACGTTGAGCACGCGAGCGAAGAACGTGTCCATCGGAGTGCCGTTCTCCTGTTTACAGGCGACCGTGCACGCGTCGCAGCCGATGCAGCGTGTGAGGTCGATCAGCATCGCCATTCGCGGCATCTAGTTAGCCCTCCTGACGTCGACCCGTGTGTCCTTCCAGTGCTGCCCAGGCGCGTAGACGGCGGGGAGATAGTAGGTCTCGTGCGTGGGCTTGACCTTCTGGTGCGTGTGGACGCTGTGATACTTGCCTTCAGCGAGAAACCTGTCCCACCAGCCATGGTCGACACACAGGACTCCAGGCTTGATCGCCTCTGTTATGAGCGCCCAGAGCCTGTAAGACCCGTAGTTATTGAAGATCTCGACGACCTCGCCGTCCTCGATCCCTCGCGCGGCGGCGTCAATGGGATGGATCTCCACAACGGGCTTGCGATTGAGGTTCCGCAGGACATTGTTGTTGCTGTGGGTCGAATGGACGCGCCACTTTGAGTGCGGAGTGACGATGCAGAAGGGAAAGTCCTGCTCTTCGTCGGACATGTGCGAGAAGGCTGGCTTGAAGATCGGAAGGGCCTCGCCCATCTTCTGGTAGGTGTCCTCTTCTTTGTAGAACTCCATCCGTCCTGTCTTGAGGAACTCGCGCTGCTGTTCGACTTTGAAGGGGTAGGCCCGAGGAGGGAAGAGTCTGTACTCCTGAATCTGGGCATCGAGCCCGCACTCGGGATCGTGCACGTTGAGACGCACCGGGCCTTCTTTGAGGCGCTCGACTGTGATCCCCTTTGTCTCCGGGCACTCCTCGCTACCGAGCATCTTCTCCATAGCGCCGAACTCGTCGCACTCGAAGTAGGTGAGAAGTGCCGGGTCGATCCTTCGAACGAGCTCTTTGACGATCCAGTACTCGGTCTTACTCTGGTGCCTCGGTGTGACGACCTCCTGCTGGATTTGCAGATAGGGGTGGCAACCCGTCCCGACCAGTTCATATTTCTCCCAGAAGCTCGGTACCGGAAGGACGACATCCGAGTACTCGCAAGTCGGTGTCATCTGAAAGTCGAGAGTGACAAACATGTCGAGCTTGTCGATCGCCTCCTTGAGCGGGCCGCTGAACTCGGTCACGAGGGGATTGCCGTGGGAGCAGATGAACCCTCGGAAACCGTCCTTCGGATACTTGATCTTCTTGTTGATCGTGTCCGTGGGCTTGCCCAAAGTGAAGTAGTGCATGGGTACGGCGTTCGGCCGTTTGCCCTCGGGAAACCACCAAGGCGAGACGTCGATCCTGAAGTGGTGCTGCCCAGAATAGATTGAGACGGACTCGCCGGGCTTGCCGTGCGCTCCGACAAGGGCGCTTAGAAGGAGGATAGAGCGGATCGTCAGGTCACCGTGAAGGCGGTGGTTGACGCCCATCCCGATGATGATCGTCGAGGGTCTTTGTGTGGCGTACCGCGTTGCTACGGACCGGATGGTCTCCGCCGGGATGTCCGTGACCTGGGCGACGTTCTCTGGCCGATATTCGTCGCGCATGACGACATCCTCGATCAACTGGAAGACAGGCGTCACCTCGACTTGCCTGCCGTCGATTAGGGCATGGCGCGAGCCCTTGAGGGATGGAAGGACACCGTTTGGAAGCCGCAAAGTATCCATCGGAAGCACGAAGAATCCGTCCCTAGACTCGTCCCAGACAACGAACTCACTCTCGGATCCGAGCCGAACATCACTTGCGCGTAGCCGTTGTCCGGTATCGGACCGTACGAGCGTCGCCATGTCCGTAAACGTGCGCAAGAAGGACCAATCGACAAGGTCCTTCTCGATGACGACCTGGCACATGGAGAGGGCAAGAAGACCGTCCGTGCCCGGACTGATCGGCAGCCATTGGTCGCATCCCTTTGCCGTTTGGCTGCAGCGCGGATCAATGGAAATGATCTGGCAATCGTTTCTTTGCTTTGCAAACCTCGTCAGGAACTGGGCGTCTGGGATCCGGGTCTGGAACACGTTGCTCGACCAAAGGATCGCAGTCTTGCAATGGCCCCAGCTCTTGGTCTCGCACTCGATGCTGTCGATCCCAAGCGTCTGCGTAAAGCCCATCGAGATGTCGCCGTTATAGTCGTAGGCCGTTCCGAACGTCATTCCGAGCAGGGCGGCCATTCGTACCTGGGCGCCTTTTTGGACGTATCCGGTGCCGACGACCTGATTGAAGAGCATGATGCTCTCAGGACCGCTTTCCGCGATGATCGTCTTGAACTTGTCGGCCACGAGATCAAGCGCTTCGTCCCAGGTCGCCTCGCGCCATTTGCCTTCGCCCCGCTTTCCCGTGCGGACGAGCGGGTGCTTGATCCTGTCGGGGCCATAGATGAGGTGCGTCATCGACATGCCGCGTAGGCATCCCCTCGGGTTGTACTCATGGCACGGATAGTCCGCCGCCGGTTTCAGATCGACGATCGTGTCGTCTACGACAGTCGCAAGCCAGCCGCACGCCCCGGTGCAGTTGGGACTGTCCGTCGTGCGGACGACCCGTACATTGGGCTCCAGAGGGGTCTTTGTCCTCGATCGGCCTGGAACTGCGTGCCGCGTAGCCATAGTTCAGCTCGCCTTTATTCTCAGTGAATCACCGGGCCTGGTCTATGACGGGCGTCATAGCGCCATCCAATTGGGAAGGCGATGATCTTGAACGGAGACACACGATGTTGTTCTTGCTTCCGGATCAGTTGCCGAACTTGGGCCACGGATGGACGCCGAGCATGGAAGTCCGAGGCAGGTATGAGACTCGCGACGACCTCGATTTCGACGGTTCCGTCGAAGATCGGACGTCTCTCTTCCTTACACGGGGCAGGCTTGGCGTGACCTACTCTTTGGATCCCTACACGACCGGAAGGATCGTTTACCAGTTCACGGGGTCAAACCTCGACCCTTCGTCAGGCTCCTCGACGTCTATGGTCGGACAAGACTTGATCGAGGCCAGTCTCATCCGACGCAAAAACGGTTCGACACTGACGTTAGGCAGGCAGAAGGTGAACATCGGCGGTCAGAGGCTCATCGGTGCGCTCGAGTGGGCGAACTCGTCACGTTCCTGGCTTGGCATGCGGCTCGATGCTGGCACCTGGGGGTTCTTCTGGGGAGAGCTCGAATCGAACCCTGTTTCAAACCCCAATGTGCAAGTCGCGTTCGTGAGCAACAAGAACGTCGTTGGTGACACGACTCTCATCTATAAGTACGACTCGCTCCAGGCTCAAGCAACGAGCCACACGACGCTCGACCATCGATTCGTTCGCGACATAGGCGCTGCTCAATTCACGGCCGAGGGCGCGTACCAGTGGGGCCGTAAGGGCGGTCAAGACCAAGACGCATGGGCAGGAACTCTCCGTGGGGAGATCCAAATCGGCCCAGCGCTAAGGCTCTATGCAGAAGGGAACATCGCGACTGGTGGCAGCGGGAGCAAGAACCGCACATTCGATAACCTCTATCCGACGAACCACCTCTACTACGGGATGATGGATCTCCAGGGTTGGTCGAACATGAAGGGCTACGCGATCGGCGCCAATTGGCAGGCATCGAATGGCCTGACCATGGACGTGTCCTATCATGACTTCTCGCTGTACGACAAGACCGATGGTTGGTACGGTGCGACCGGAGCGATCAATCGGGTCGGCGGGATGCCGATGATCGACCCCACCGGCATGTCTGGCTCACATGTCGGTTCAGAGCTCGACCTCGTCGTCAAGTACAACGCTGGCCGCGGCACATCCATCGAGGGCGGCGTCGCATTCTTCTCCCCCGGGAAGTTCGTCCGTTCGATTGTGGGTGGGTCGTCATCGAGGAGCACGTTCGGCTACGTGCAGGTCGGTTACCGGCTCTGATGGCCCAGAGGCAACATGGAGAAGAGCTCGAGAGCTAACGGCATCCTTGCCATCAACACCGTCGCGTTCACGGCCTGCTTCATGGTCTGGACGATGTACGGGGTCTTGATCACGTGGCTCGTCGACAACCGAGTCTTAGAGCTCGACAAAGGCCAGATGGGTTGGCTCATCGGGATTCCGATCCTCACGGGCTCCGTGCTCAGGCTGCCCGTTGGGCTCTTGGCAGACAGGATCGGCGGCAAGCCGGTCTTCATCGCACTGATGCTGTTCTCCGCAGTGTCCTTGTTTGCCACCAGTTATGCCCAGACGTACTGGCACTTTCTCTTGGCGGGCCTGATGTTTGGAGTCTCCGGCGCGTCGTTTGCGGTCGGAATCGCCTACACGTCCCTGTGGTTTCCCAAGGAAAGACAGGGCACGGCGCTCGGAGTGTTCGGGATGGGGAACGCGGGGGCAGCGCTCACCACCCTCTTTGCTCCTCGCCTCATCCGGGCGTTCACAAACGGGGCAGAGGACATCGAACGTTGGAGGCTTCTGCCGCAGTTCTACGCTGCGGTCCTCATCGTTGTCACGATCGCTTTTGCGCTCATGACAGTCAACAAAAGGGTCGAAGGGGCGGCACAGAGGTCGATGACCGACATGCTCCGCCCATTGTCCGATGTTCGCGTCTGGCGGTTCGGCCTCTACTATTTCCTGGTGTTCGGCGCGTTTGTCGCACTGGCGCAATGGCTGGTTCCGTACTACTTGAACGTCTATGGGATGACGCTGGCCATGGCCGGGTTGCTGGCCTCGGTGTTCAGTTTTCCGTCGGGCGTGATCCGGGCACTTGGCGGTTGGGCCTCGGACAAGTTCGGCGCCCGCGCAACGATGTACTGGGTGTTCGGCACGTGCGCCGTGTTCTTCTTGCTGCTCGTTGCTCCGCGAATGGACATCACTTCTCCCGGCGACGGAGTCATGGCCGCACGCGCGGGCACGGTGGAGTCCGTCTCACAGACCGCGGTGATCGCGGCTGGGGTCGAATACCAGCTCAAGCCAGAGCCGCCATTTGATCCCCGCGTGAACGACGAGAGGGCGCTCGTCCTGCCGACATTCCGGACCTGGCAAGAACCGGCGGTCGAAGTTGGCCAGACGGTCGAGAAAAAGCAACTGATCGCCAAAGGCAAGACGCACGTCTTCTTCCAGGCAAACGTCTGGGTGTTCACGACGATCGTGTTCCTCGCCGGAATCATGATGGGAGTGGGCAAGGCCGCCGTCTACAAGCACATCCCAGACTACTTTCCGGGAGACGTCGGGGTCGTTGGCGGAATCGTGGGTGTCATCGGCGGGTTGGGCGGCTTTGTCTGTCCGATCTTGTTCGGATACCTTCTCAAGTGGACAGGACTCTGGACGACTTGCTGGCTGTTCCTCGCGGTCGTGACGCTCATATCCCTCGTGTGGATGCACCGCGTGATCATGCGGATGACTTCCGACAGGATCGAGCCAGGCAAATCGGAGTAAACGTATCATGGACTCATCAACACTCGAAAAGTGGACGCCGGAAGACCAGGCGTTCTGGCAGAACGGAGGAAGGAGGACGGCATGGCGGACGGTCTGGATCACCACGTTCTGCTTGACTCTATCGTTCACGACCTGGTTCATGGTCAGTGCGATCGTCGTCAAACTCACTGGTATTGGCTTCGCGTTCGACAAGCAACAGATCTTTTGGCTGAACGCAATGCCAGGGCTTGCTGCCGGCACACTACGCATCGTCCACACGTTCTTGATCCCGATCTTTGGGACTCGAAAGGTGGTCACGTTCTCGACACTGCTCTTGCTTATCCCTGCCATAGGTTGGGGCTACGCCGTGCAGAACTCCGGCACCAGCTATGCGACTTTCATGGTGCTCGGCTTTTTAGCCGGGCTCGGAGGGGGCAACTTCAGTTCGTTCATGCCCAGTACGTCGCTGTTCTTTCCAAAGAAGCTGCAGGGTACGGCGCTTGGAATCCAGGCAGGGATCGGAAACTTCGGCGTCAGCGTGGCCCAGTTCCTCATCCCCGTTGTGATCGGGCTTTCTCTGGTCGGTTCATCCCAGCACTTCTCTGAGTCCAAGGACGGTGTGGTGGTGAAAGAGGCCGACATCTTCCTACAAAACGCAGCGTTTGTGTGGGTGCCGTTCATCGTCATCGGTGCTGCCTTCGCGTGGTTCGGCCTCAAGCGCGTCCCCGTCACCGCGAACTTTCGCGAGCAGCTCGACATTTTCAAGAACAAGCACACCTGGCTGATGACATCGCTGTACATCATGACCTTCGGATCGTTCAGCGGTTATGCCGCGTCGTTCCCTTTGCTGATCAAGGAAACGTACTCGAAGTTCGATGGTGGTCCGGATCCGCTTCGCTATGCCTTCCTCGGCCCCCTCGTTGGTGCGGCCGTGCGGGCTCTTTTCGGGCCTGTCAGTGATCGATTGGGAGGCGCGAAGGTAACGATGTTCAGTGCGATCGGACTTTTCGGCTGTGCTCTTGGAGTGACGTTTTATACAAACCCCACGTCGCTTGCTCAATGGGGCGGGTTCCTGTGGCTCATGCTGGGCCTCTTCTTTTTTAGCGGTGTCGGCAACGCATCGACTTTCAAGCAGATGCCGATGATCTTCCCGCCTCGTCAGGCTGGCGGCGTCATCGGGTGGACATCTGCGATCGCCGCCTACGGACCGTTTGTGTTCTCTGTGTCGTTCGGCGCAATCATTGCCCGGCAAGGCAATCCAACGACGTTCTTTTACTGGGCAGCGGGCTTTTACGCAATCAACTTGTTGATCAATTGGTGGTTCTATGCGAGGAAGAGAGCAGAAGTGCCCTGCTAGAGACCGTATGCAGCGGCCGCCTCGGCGTACAGCGCCGCAACAAAGTCGCTCAGGTAGTACTTGCCTCTCTTCTTGGCCCGCGAGTACCATGGACTCATCAATACTGAACGGAGAAGGAACGCGCCGGAGTCGACGTACTCTTGCTCCGTGCATCCGATCCGTTCAAAAAATGCAGAGGCGGTCTGCCAGCCATATCGGTCTGCGTGAAGAACGGTCCTGCTAACGAAGTAATCAGGGCTTTGTGCGTCCTTACCCTTCGAGAACGAGTCGAGGACTGCAGCGTTCGCTGCATTGATCTCCGCCAAGGTGCGCTTGGAGTCAAGAGGAACGAAAGCGAAGCAGGCGATGTTCGAGTTGGGTTCGCAAAGGGGAACTGCTCGCACCCGAATCCCTCTCGCTAGAACGGGGTACTCGACAAGCAGAGTGTACAGCTCGCCTGCGTTCCTCACGGTCTCCTGCATGAGCAGGCCATGCCCCTGGTTGTCCAAAGGAATCAGTGTGTGGCCCAACCATAGCGACGCAGCGACCATGCCAGGCTTGCTGCCTTCCAAGACGTAAACTCCGATCGACTTCGACCAGCGCTCTTCCGAAGGCGGCCCGGCTTCGTCTGCAATGTACGGTGCGTTCTGCCTCAGGACTGGCTTGACCAGGTTCGATCGATAGCAGACGGCCCCCGCTGGATATGGCACGTAGCCAAGTTTGTGAGGGTCGATCGCTATTGAGTCGCACTCTCCGAGGCTCTCAAGTGCATCACATGCCGACCCGTACGGGCGGTACGCATCGATCATCATGCGCCGTCCATCGACTTGCACCTCGGACATTGCGTCTCCCAGTCCGATTCTTTCAGGAACGACCATCGTTCTCAGGTATCCGCCAAAGGCGGCGTCGGCATGGATCCAAAACGACTGGTGTCCTGCGCTCTCGTTTTCATCGCGGACCGATACGATCTCATGGAACGGGTCGATGGCCCCCTCCTCTGTGGTTCCAGCTACGCCTATGACAGCAAGAATCGTTTTCGAGGCACGTTCGGCCTCTTCAACTTTGGCACGTAGCGCGTCGCCGCGCATTCGGAACTGTCGGTCGACTTCCACATAGGAAATGGCGTGCCTTCCTAAGCCGAGCAAGTCGAGCGCCTTTGGAATGCAATAGTGACAAGTCTCCGGGGCAAGCACGATCAGGTCGGCTTCGAGCTTGTTGGTAACGTATGCAACGCCTTGCTCGACGACATTGAACTCAGACGTGCGCATGGCGTCTAGAACCGTCCTCGTAGCGATGTTGCTGCTCGACGCGACTGAAAAACAGTCATGCAGGGACCTCAATGACTGCGAAGGGGCCATTGCCAGGAGCTCGCGGTCAGTGGCACTACGCTCTGGAACGTCCAGGCTCAGTTTTTCAGCGACATCGCGGACGAGCGGCGGCAGAAACAATACTGACCGCGCCGCCCAAAGCGCTTCGATGTTCGCAATCGTCCCTCCACTGGACAGGTGCCCCCACGACTCGTCACCATATCCCAACATCCGACAGATCCACTGACAGACTTCCGCTTCCATTTGGACCGTGACCGGTGCCGCCTCAGAGCTGACGTTGTTCGGGTTGTAGAGCATGCCGGCGAACATGCCGGCGATGCTGGGAAGCGTCTGCTCGGAGATCATGTGTGCCGCATAACGCGGACTCTGGAACGGATAGTCCTCTTTGAGTCGTCCCAACAGCTCTGTGAGGCGGTCTGAGAAGTCGTCCCAGTATGGTTCGCTCGCGCGCTTCGCGAGGGAATCGATGATCGCGCCGTCCTCCGGGAAGCAGTTTCTTCTCCAGTAGACGTAGTCATCGTAAATGTCTGTAAGTACCTTCGCAAACCTGTCGGCGTTCTCGCCGCTCGGGCCCGCAAACCACCCATGTGAGATCTCATTAAGCATCGAAGTTGATCCTAACTAGAGTGTCGCGTGCTTCACCGACTCGTCGGATTCGTCTGGCGACGGACATCGACTTGAATCCTTGACATATCCTGGCATGCGCTCCTTTTCTCCCGACGGCAGGGCCGACTGACTCGATCAGTCCTCCCGCCAACCGTGAGGATCTCCCGAACGGGGGGGCCAAGCCTATGACATCCGTCATGTTCTTCCCGAATGGCCTAATCCACACTATTGGTTGAAAGCCATGAGCGAGCTGCCACGACACTACGTTAGATTCGTTGACAACTTTCCAGAGGTTGGCGCGGCGTACAAGTCTCTTGGAGAGGCCTCGATCACTTCAGGCCCCCTCGACAGGAAGTGCGTCGAGCTGATAAAGATCGGTGTTTCGACCGGTGGCCGAATGGAGAGCGCAGTCAAGAGCCACGCAAGAAGGGCTCTCGATGCCGGTGCGACGCCGGACGAGATCCGCCACGCGGTTCTGGCGACGGTCACCACAATAGGCTTCCCAACGATGATGGCCGCTTTGAGTTGGATCGAGGACGTTCCGGCGCCCAAGAGCTAGCGGCCAGTGATATCATGGATTTTGTGCCAGAGGCCCCAGAACGACCGACTAACATTTCCGTGCTCCGATCCAGCACGCTCTTCAACTCATTGAGCAAGGAAGACGTCGATGAATTGGCAAAGGTCTCGCACATGGCTTATGCGGAGAGGGGTGAGACGATTTGGCTGCACGGACGCGAAGTCGACTTCTATGGCCTGGCAGGAACTGGGTTCATCAAGATGGTTCGAAGCTTGGATACCGGGCAAGAAGTGACGACCGAGATCATTGGCCCTGGCCAGATCTTTGGGCTGCTCGGAACGATCGAGGGCACTGGTTGTCCATTGGCCGCCCGAGCCGTCTGCAACACCTGGTACTTGAAAGTCCCAAAGGCCGCATTCATGCCGGTTTATGAATCGAGCACCACGCTCAAGGCTCATTTGCTGAGACGCACGACACAGCGCTTCCGCCAAACCATGGATCTCATGGCAAAGATGTCTACAGGCCGTGTGGAAGAAAAGATCGCCGTGATCCTGCTCCTGCTCGCTCAGTCGTACGGAGACGAGACCAATCGTGGAGTCACACTCCAGGTGCCTCTAACAAGGCAGGACATCTCGGAGATGGCAGGCACGACTGTAGAATCGACGATTCGCGTGATGAGCAGGTGGCAAAAGGAGGGTCTGATCGCGAGCGACCACAAGTTTGTGACCTTGTTGGATGTCCAGGGCCTCGAAGACGTCCTTCGCAACTGAATCAGCACCGGCTAGCGGCCAGCCGGTGCCCAGGAACACGCAGTAGGCTGAGCATCGTGACTCCCCAGATGGCTATTCCGACAAGCTCAATGAACCCAGTCGCCCCCATCGGCGCGAAGGCCGAAGTCGTGTAATCGGTCGCAATCTCGAGCCCTACGCGGGCACAGTTGCCTAGATTGAGGAGTACAAACGTCCACACTAAACTCGATTGTTGCTTGATCGGCACGGATCGTATTCGATTGACAACGTGCGAACCGACGCCGATGATCATTTGAGTAATGAACCCGACCGTGACAGCATGTCGGACGGCGCCCGAGTAAGCATGGGAGAACGGTGCGTCGAGTTGGGCTAGGTGGAAAGGCTCAAGGACGACGAGCACCAGGGCGACCAACAGCCACAAGAACGCTGCACGCAGGAACTTGACGGACGGACTCCAGGAACACGGCTCGAAGACCCTGAGAGAAACTACCGCCATGATCGACCCTGTCAGGAGCACTAAGCCGCCCGCCCAGTAGGCCGTAGCGTCGGTAAAGTCAGACATGAATGCGGAGTGCCAGCCGTAGGTCCGCAGGGCAAGCCCGGCATTCCACACCACAAAGGTGCAGTTCCCCAGAGTCTGGTGTGCCGTCCTTCCCCCGAGACAAGTGCCGAACTTCGTAAGAGCTACTCCGAAGATCATCGTACCAACGAACCCAAGGAACTGGAGATCCCGGACGATAGGCATCCAGTGCGCGATGAACAGCACGCGCGTCCCTGTTGGGTCACTGTGCAGGTTGCTGAAGACAATCGGCTCTAGAACTGCGACTAGGACGAAGAGTGTGAGCGACGCAAAGACGAACTTCGACTGCCAGGGAAGGTCTTTGCCCGACCTGTACCGCATCAAGGTGATGTTCGCCACAAATGCTATGATCGCGACGGCTTGGAGCACACCTGATCCGATGCCTACCGCAAACCAAGCACCATGCCCGTGCGCGACAAGCGGCTCAACGATGAATCGCGCTAGAACCGCAACGACGCTCGCGCAGAGCGAGCCCCAGGCCAACACATGGTACGCACGTCTCGTATCTTGTGACGGTGGGTGCTGTAGAAGGGTGAAGCCCATCACGAAGAGGCCGACCCATCCGAAGAGCTGTGAGTTCGCGTGCGCGAGGATGTAGGGGGCCCATGCGGAGTCCGTGTAGCTTCCTCGCAAAGAAACCCCGAGAAGAGCGATCGCGCCCAGAAGACAGCCCGTAGCAAGCACGGATACGATCGCCGTCCGGAAGTAGGCGCCGTAGACTGAGGAATTCGCGGCTCTAGAACCTAGGGAAGAGCCGCTCAGAACGCGCAACGTTGACTCTCGCGGGTCTACTCGTGCAGCCATCATGGGTGAATGTGGTCCGCACCTGCGCGGTAGAACATGACGCTTGTCATACTATAGGTATCTTATCGATGGGAGGATAGGACGATCGAGAAGCGCTTCTACATTGATCCCAGTCGGTGCATAGGTTGCAACGCTTGCGTCGCCGCATGCGCGGAATGCGACACCCATGCCGGTGTCTCGATGATCCACCTCGAGCAGGTGCAACGTGGAGATACCGTGCAAACGACTCCCGTCATCTGCATGCATTGCGACGATCCGGCGTGCGCCGCGGTGTGTCCCGCTGACGCGATCAAGAAGACGCATGACGGAGTAGTCCAAAGCTCGCTGAAGCCACGGTGTATCGGGTGTTCGAACTGCGTTTTCGCGTGTCCTTTTGGAGTTCCGAAACACGACGTGAGTATCAATCAGATGATCAAGTGCGACATGTGCTACGACAGGACTTCGGTCGGAAAGAAGCCGATGTGCGCCACTGTATGCCCCTCGCAGGCCTTGTTCTACGGGACGCCCGAGGAGATTGCCGCTGAGAGGTCGGGACAGCCGGTGAACGAATTCGTCTTCGGCGAGAAGACGGTCAGGACCAAGGTTAGTCTGATGTTGCCTAGAGGCACGGCTCGACTCAGGGTAGAGAGCGGTGCTGTCGTCAGGAAGTCGGACCTTTTGAGGACGGCAAGGACAAGTTGATGGACGACAGGATTCGATCAGACTTTCCGATCGATTGGGAGCAGGACAATCACGTGTCTCGAAGAGAGTTCTTCAAGTTCTTGACACTTGCAAGCGGTGGACTTGCAGCGGGGAGCGCCGTGCTCGCACTGTTCTCATTGAGAAAGGACGGTCAAGTGGCGTTCGAGCCCATGCTCGTCTGTTCTGATTCAGACGTCGCTCTTGGGGGATCGCTGGCGTTCACATACCCGCGCAAGACGGACTTGTGCATCTTGGTCAGGCGGATGTCCGGAGAATTGGTCGCGTACTCTCGCCGGTGCACCCATCTCTCGTGCCCTGTCAGTTTCGAAGCAGACAAGGACCGCCTCTATTGTCCGTGTCACAACGGTGCCTTCGCAGCGGAAGACGGCAGCGTCCTGCAAGGCCCGCCGCCTCATCCGCTTCCGAGGATCATCTTGGAAGATCGCGACGGGGACGTATGGGCAGTAGGAGTCAGAAGAGGTGAGGGAACAGAGTGAAGAACCCTCGCGACGCTCAAAAGTCGGTCGTTATCGGTGCCCTAACTGGGTTTTCGCTAGTGCTGCTGCTGCTGCAACTTTGGCTGTTCGTCTCGGTGCTCGAGGGCCAGATCGTAGGCCATGCCTCAATGGCGCTCCCAGCTGCAGTCGCGAGCCTCGTGCTCTTGGCGGTCAATCTCTGGATGCTCAAAGGCGTATCGAAGATGGAGGGTGGTGAATGAGCTCGCGCGCAGTTGGGGTCGCAATGTCTGGCGGCATGGCGGCAGCGATCCTTGTTTTGGCAGGCATCTACTTTGGATCAGGAAGGTTCGAGAGATTTGACTCACCGCTGGTCGCATACGCGGCCGCGACTGTGTTCGCCGGTTTTGCGATCGTGTTCAGGTATCTGATGTGGATCCAGCGACCGCCTACATGGAGGTATTTCAAGGCGAGTTGGAAACTGTTCTTCCGGCCAAGGGCACTCGCAAGAAACGTGCTCCGCCTTGCTGTGCTCTTTTGGGACAACATCGTTGCCCAGAGGTTCATTGAGAAGCGTAGCAAGTCGAGGTGGCTTGCCCACTTGTCTTTGGCGTGGGGGTGCCTCCTTGCGTTCGCGATCACTTTTCCGCTCAGCTGGGGCTGGGTGCAGTTCTCCTCTGCTGCCGAGGGCAGCGACTACGTCGCGGAAGTGTTCGGCCGTCCAGTGATGCAGTTCGATCCATACTCGATCCTAGGTTTCTTCCTGCTGAACGGACTCAACATTTCTGCAGTGATGGTCTTGTTGGGAGTCGCCATCGCGATGCACCGGCGCGTCTTCGAGCGTGGCGCGCACGCTGTCCAGAGCTGGGTGAACGACTTGTTGCCGCTCTTCATCCTCTTTGCCGTCTCTATCACGGGACTGATGCTGACGGCGAGCTACAGACTTATGAATGGTGAGAACTTCGCGTTCCTCTCGCTGATCCACGCGTTCACCGTCGTGGTCCTTCTCCTTTATCTCCCATTCGGCAAGCTCTTCCACGTAATCCAGCGGCCCGCGCAGTTGGGGGTCGAATACTACAAGGAGGAGGGAAGGAAGGGAGCACAGGCTACGTGTGCGCGGTCCGGGCTGCCGTTCATGTCTGAGCTCCATAGCGTCGACCTCAAGGCCGTGATGAAGGAAGTAGGACAAGACTTCGGAGCCCACCAAGACCTGTCTCCCGTAGAAAAACGAAAACTGATCGCGCTGAACCAAGCCGCGCTCCTTGACGATACGCCCTTTGTAGGATAAATGGCAAAGACACCTGTCCCCGTAGACACGCTAATCGAACAGTTCGGCCCGCACCCAGTCAACGAGCCGCCCGGCGGATGGCGCGGCCGCGGCGAACCCGAAAGGCTGGTCAAGACCCACTGCTGTTTCTGTGGACAGCAGTGCGGCATTCAACTCAAGGTCCGAGAGAACAAGGTGATCGGCTTTGAACCGTGGGAGGAATTCCCGTTCAACAAAGGAAAGTTGTGTCCCAAGGGAGTTAAACGTTACATGCAAGGGAGCCACCCGGACAGGCTTCTTACTCCGATGAAGCGGGTCGACGGCAAAGGGTTCGTTCCTGTCTCTTGGGAAGAAGCGCTTTCGACCACAGTAAGGGAGATCGAACGCGTGCAAGAACAGTACGGAAAGAACGCGGTGGCTGTTCTCAGCGGAGTCTCGCTGACGAACGAGAAGAGCTACCTGATGGGCAAGTTTGCCCGAGTGGCTTTGCAGACACAGGAACTCGACTACAACGGGCGCCTCTGCATGGTGAGCGCGGGCACGGGGAACAAGAAGGCGTTCGGAATCGATCGCGCCGCGAATTACTGGCAGGACATCCTAGACGCCGAGGTCATCCTTTGTACCGGGACGAACGTCGCGGAGTGTTCGCCCATCACGACCGACTACATCTGGCGCGCCCGGGACAAGGGTGCCAAGCTCATCGTCATTGACCCGAGAGTGACGCCAATCGCCCGGACCTGCGACCTCCATTTGCCCGTACGCCCCGGAAACGACTCTGCCTTGCTTAATGGCATCCTTCGCGCACTGATCGAAGAGGGGTTCGTCAACGAAGAGTTCGTCTCAAGCTATACCTCTGGCTGGGAGGACGCGAAAGCAAACGCTCTCGCCATGTCGCTCGAAGAGTGCAGCCGGATCAGCGGCGTCAAGGTCGAGGACATTCAAAAGGCCGCAAGGATGTGGGGAGGCGCTAAGACCAGCTTCCTCTTACATGCAAGGGGCATCGAGCACCAAGTCAAGGGCGTCGACAACGTTCTAGGCTGCATCAACATCGTGCTGGCTACGGGAAGGATCGGCAGGCCAGGCTGTGGCTATGCGACGATCACGGGCCAGGGCAATGGTCAGGGCGGACGCGAGCACGGGCACAAGTGCGACCAGCTCCCAGGTAACCGAGACATCACGATCCCAGAGCACAGGCAGTACATCGCAGACGTTTGGGGTATCGAAGAGTCCGAGCTGCCAGGCATTGGACACCCTGCTCCTGAGATCATGGAAATGATCCATGCCGGCGAGATCAAGGCGCTGGTCTCGATCTGCTTCAACCCGCTCGTCTCGCTTCCAGATGCGAACTTCACGCGGGAGGCGCTCGGAAGGCTTGAGCACTACACAGCCATTGATTTCTTCCTGAATGAGACTGCGCACCATGCAGATATCGTGCTCGCCGGGTCCTTGCACGAGGAAGAGGAAGGCACAAGCACGAGCGCCGAAGGGCGCGTTATTAAAATCAACAAGGCAGTCGATCCGCCAGGCGAAGCATGGCAAGACACGAGGATCATCATCGAACTCGCGAAGCGGCTTGGAAAGGGCCATTACTTCGACTATTCTTGCAGCGAAGACATCTTCAACGAGCTGCGCAAGGCCAGTAAAGGAGGAAAGGCAGACTACTTTGGCATCACGTACGAGCGAGTCGTCGAGGAGAATGGCGTCTTTTGGCCATGCCCGGAGATCGGCCACCCTGGCACCCCCCGACTCTTTGAGGATCTGAAGTTCTACACTCCAGACGGCAAGGCGCACTTTCATGCCACACCCTATCGCCCGTCGGCTGAAGAACCGGACGAGGAGTTTCCTGTATATCTAACGACCGGCCGTGTAGTGTCGCAGTACTTAAGCGGCACCCAGACAAGGAGGCTTGGCGGACTGCTCGACCTCTGTCCAGAGCCATACGTTGAAATCCATCCACAACTGGCCGCCAAGCATGGAATCGAGGACGGAAGGCCGATGCGCGTTGTCAGCCGCAGGGGAGAGATCGTGCTCAACGCCAGAGTGGTGACTACTATTCGCCCAGATACTGTCTTCATCCCCTACCACTGGCCCGGCGAACGGTCCGCAAACCTGCTGACCGTGCGCGCTTATGACCCCCTGAGCAAGATCCCCGAGTTCAAGAAAGCCGCGGTCCGCGTTTCTTCGGCCTAATGGAACTGAGTCAAATGCGAGACTCAATCTCGCTTCTCTCCAATCATCCTCAATCAATCAGAAACCCGCTGGTCAAACATCAGCGGGGAAGCCTCGATTCCGCTTGGTTACAAATCAGCCGGAAGCGAAATCCGTACTTGTCGCCGAACGTCCGTGTTAGGTTCAAGAAAGGCCGTTTTCGTCCCTTCTTCTGTCTTTCGTCGTCCGCGCTTGATTGTGACTTATTGTGAACGGTATTGTGAACGAGCGGGCATCGAGTGCCCGAAACGGACGGTTCACAAATGGCGAGACCGAGCAGAAGGCGCGACCGAGGCATGGGATCCATCTTCCAACTCAAGGACGGAAGGTGGCGCTCATCGATTCAGGCGAAGGGTGTCGACGGGCGAGTGAGGCCATGGACCTTCACAGCCGAGACCAAGGCTGAGGTCACGCGTGAGCACAAGCGCCGCCTCCTGCACCTCGAGTCCGGCAAGTCGCGCAGCCAAGCCGACAACCTCGCCATAGGCCGCTTCATCGACGAGTGGATCACAAAGCAGATCGAGCCAGAGAAGTCGCCCTCGACGACGCGCAGCTACCGCTACCTCCACCGTCTGTACATCGATCCGGTCATAGGAGGCATCAGGCTTCCTAACCTCACAACGCACGACGTACAGCGCGTGCTCGACGCGTGCCGCAAGGCAGGGAAGTCCGCGACGACAGCCCAACGGGCTCACGCCACCTTGCGGTCGTCGCTGAGCTACGCCCGACGTATGGGCTATGTGTCGACCAACGTCGCTCGGGACGTCCGCGCACCGTTGCCAAAGAAGGCTGAACCGGTCTTTCTCGATCCTGGCCAAGCAAAGCTGCTTCTTGGCGCGTGTGAAGGCTCTCCGATCGAAGGACCACTCAAGCTCGCCTTGGCGACCGGGATGCGGCTAGGAGAGGTTCTTGGGCTGCGTTGGGAGGACGTAAGCGAGGAGGCCAAAACGATCTCCGTGCGTGTGCAGCTTCGGCGAGTCAACGGCGAGTTCCGCCTTGCGCCTCTCAAGACCAAGTCCAGCCGTCGAACGGTGCCTATCACGGGCGTAGTCCAGGACGCTTTGCGAGTCGCTCGAATGCACTCAGGAACGGCTAACGCCGTGGCGCGGCACCTCGACCTCGTATTCGTCGGCCAGCTCGGCGGGCCCGTGCACCAGAAAGTCTTCAACGAGAGTCTTAAGGAGCTCTGCGAGAAGGCAGGCGTGCCCGTGCTCAGCGCCCACAAGCTCCGGCACACGGCAGCGTCGCTGATGATCGCAAAAGGAGTGCCGCTGGCCATGGTCAAAGACCAACTTGGCCACTCGACAATCACGCTCACGGCGGACACCTACGGACACATGGTCCCCGCCGCCCAACGCGTCGCCGCCACCGCGCTCGACGAGGTGTTATCCACAGGATCCCTGAGTCATGATCGAAATGGGGAAAGTGGACTCGATTGACGGGTTGCGAGCGAAAGGCGATGGGGTCGGTCGCATTTTTTCCACATTGCTCCTTGTCGGGGCTGATCGGCCTTGCGTCAAAGGCGTACTGGTCTGAACTTCCGCGGCCATCTAAAGGCAAAAGATAGTCGAGAACTTCATCCAACTGGTTGATGTTCGTGTACTTCATGCGAACCATCGCACACTGAAGACACAGGCGCGATTTCATATCTCACTTGCCGAGCAAGCCATGTCCTATGAAGGCCGTTTCTGGACATCGCCGGAAGTTTTCCGGTCTTGGACATGCACCGTTGCGCTCAAAGTAACAGTTGAGGTACCAATGCTCATCGCCTGCCTGCTCCAGCTCGGGCTTAGTACCTGTTCTATCAATCTCTTCATGCGCCGGCGCAGCATTGCTGGATGTTTGATGTAACCCATGCCCTCATCTTCTTCGGCCGCCGCGATTTGTGCGCGCAGTATGTCCAACTCCCTGGGTGTGCCCTTCATCTCATCGAGAACCCAACGTGAAGCCAACTTGAGCATGCTTGGAGATATCCTTCTCGGTTGGCGCAAGATGCCGATCTTTCGTTGTAATTGTCGATAGGCATTGGAGAGATCTTTTGGGTCGACGTGGGGCGAGATCTGGATCACCATCTTCTTCAACCCAACCGGCATGGATGCCCCGCTTCCCGGATCAACCACATTGTCGCTTGGATCCCATCTGATGTGAAGGCAATGCCAGGACTCAATGGGAGTACTCGGATGCGCGGCTCTTTCGGGGTCGTATGCCAAGTGCTTCCCCTTCATCATGTTTACAAGCACTTGCCAATTGTCCAAGTACTTTAAGCCATGAACTTGGATCGTTTCCGGCTGAGGCTTTGAAGACGAGCCGTTTGCAGGATCGGAGTCTAGCGTCAGAGCGCGAAACTCCCTTAGCTTCTCGATCCATGGGAGCAGATCAGGTAGGTCGCCTGGCTGCAAGTTGTCCGCGGCTCTGCTGTCTTGCAGCAGAGCCCATTCCGCCTCCGAAAGAGCTGGCCGAAGGTTGAAGTACTTCGAGACTGCGTCGCGAGGATCGAGGTTTTCAAGTTCGATGTGGCTCATGGCCCTGATCAACGATACCGTATCGAATTCGTTGATCTGGACAATCCGGAGGAGGTGAAGACGATGACAGACTTACAAAGCCCCAAACCTGTAGCATTTGAAGCAGACGCACGGCTCCTGACAGTTCGCCAGGTCATGGCCATTCTCGGCATCAGCAGATCAACGCTCTATGCGCTGTTCAACGAAGGGCGCATCCCGAGCGTCTTCATACGGAAGTCTAGGCGGGTTCGCGTGAGCGACGTTGAGCGGTTCTTGGAGACCCTTCCGACGGACGGAGGGGAGTGTCAATGAGCCCAAGAGCTCGTCGGAACCCGTTCAGCATTCCACCAGATCTTGCTTTCCTGGTGATAGAGGAAAGCAGGTCCATCGAGAGTCTCGAGTGCGCTAGGGCGATGCTTGAGATGAGAAGCTGGCCGCCAGAGGGTCCGGATCAAAGGCTCGTCAAGTTCATCGCACAGATCAACGCTTGCGCAAACCACCTGCTCTCCCGTGAGCTTCGGGTAACGGCTCGACTTGCGATTCATGAGATGGCTCGGTTCGCGATCGCTGTCGATGGTGATCTTAGGGAAGCCTTCGAGCGAGAGGCGCTGGCCGAACTAGGATTGCTCCCGATCCAGGCAGCTCTCAAGAGGCTACAAGATCACGGAAAGCTGAAGTGCGAGAGCCGATGTGCTCCGCTAGATATCGAGGACCAAGATTCCATCCATGGAGAGTTCCTGCACGCGCTGTACAGCGTCGTCAAGCCCGCTGGCACATGTTGCGTTGAAGACGCTATATATGAGTTCGAAGAGCGATTCCCACTAGTCTGCAAAGCCCTCATAAAACTTCGACTCGGCGACACACAAATGCTCGTCTTGGGCGCATGCCTCGTTCTGGCGCTGCACTCCGAGGACGGATCGTTCTTTCTGGCGGTCAACGAACACGTTGCGGGGAAGTTATCAACGAACAAAATGAACCTGAGTCGAACACTGAGCTATCTTCGACGCAAGCAGTTCTTGGTAATGGTAAGCCAACCGAGCTTCCGCCGGAGGACGGCCTCGACTCATATCCTTGGGCCAAGCTTTGTGTCGATCGTGGCTTCCTGTTACCCAGAAACCCATGGAACGTTGGAATCCTGGAACCATGAAACAAAGTAATGCACTTTTACGGCCGTCCGAATCGCCAGCGACACTCCCTCTTCGATTGAGCTACTGGTCGCTCATGGTGGATGCGACATCAAAGAGCGTCAGCCCGAGCGCGTCGACGATCGCGAGCAATTCGCCCAGCGACACCGCCCGCTCGAACCGTTCGATCTTGCCCACCGTGGCCGCGTGCATCCGGAGCTTCGCTGAGAGCTGCCGCTGGGAGAGCCCCTTTTTCTCGCGCTCGGTCGCAAGGAAACGCACGATCCGTTCGACCTGCTTCTGACGGTGCTTGTTCGTAAGGGGCACGTAAACCAGGCTGAACTCCAGGGTGATCACATTAGGTGATCACTCGGGGTAGCCTCGGGCTATGGTCAAGGCATTTGACGGTGGCCTGGATCAAGGCAACCTCGACCGGATTGCAGGGCTCGGGAGGGCTCTGGCCGCACAGCGCAGGAGCGCGACGTGGTGGGCCGGGCTCTCTGCGTCTGGAATCGCCCTTTCGGTGCTCGCGAGGATGAATGTCCAAGAAGTACTAGACGAGGCCCGGCTCTTCAGCGGGGCCGACGTCTGGCCGATGCTGATCGTCTTGGGAACCGTATCGCTGGGCAGCACAATGCTCTTGTGGGGAGCAGCAAGGGAGGCGAGGCAGGATCTCCCAGCTGGCCCGCTGGCCGCCGCTTTGGCGTTTCTATGTGCCTACGGGTTGCCGATCTTCGGGTACTGGCTTCTCTTCGCGGCCCTACACTCCAGGGCGGCTGTTGCGCTCAAGAAGCTCGGCTACGAGGGCTCAGCAGCACCGGCCGCGATCGAATCATGGATTGAGAACCGGAGACCCCAAGGATCGCAGCGGTCGTACCAGGCTCCGAGCGGGCCCATCATGACAAGCGACGTCGAGGGCAGGGAAGTGACGCTCGAGCAGGCAATGCGCAAGAACCCCGACTTCGGAGCCTGGATCAGGGCTCTCGACTTGCATCTTGAGACCGTGGGCGACCATCGGCGCCATACGGACTGGGAACCTCAGCAGCTTGCCTATGGGTATCTGGAACGCATCCCTCCAAACACGTTTCTCCAGACCCCTGCTAGCCGACGACGAAGACTTACTACAGTGTTGCGCCGATAGCTGAGTGATCAACTCAAACTTATCGCATAAGTCTGGACATCGTTGTTCCCAACTCCTCAACGAGCTCGTCCTCCGTCATCGCTTTGGCGTGGTCGTGCTCTTCAGCGCTTCCATGCCCTAGGATGCATGTTTTGAAGTGCCCGGTTGCAAGTTCGGCGGCGACCTGGTTGAGGGCGGAGCGGATTGCGGCGACCTGGGTCAGCACGTCCACGCAGTAAGCGTCCTCCGCGACCATTTTGCGCACCCCGCGCACCTGACCCTCAATCCGCGACAATCGCTTGTCGACTCGGTTCTTTGTGTCTGAAGTCATAGTCGCAATATACCCCATGGGGTATATATTGGGCATGACCTATACGTGCCCAATGCACCCGGAAGTCAGGCAAGAGGGCCCGGGAAGCTGTCCGAAGTGCGGGATGGCGCTTGAACCCGTTACCCCGGCTCCCGTGACCAAGACCGAGTGGACCTGCCCTATGCACCCAGAGATCGTGCGGGACGAGCCGGGGAGCTGCCCGATCTGCGGGATGGCGCTGGAGCCACGGACCGCGAGAATCGAGGACGAGCCCAACCCCGAATTGACCGACATGACGCGAAGGTTCTGGGTCTCGGTCGTTCTGACGGCTCCTTTGCTGCTTGTCACGATGGGCGACATGCTGCCTGGCCGTCCGGTCTCGCAGATTCTGAGCCACGACATGCGGATGTGGCTTGAGCTTGCGCTCGCACAGCCGGTCTGTCTATGGGCTGCGTGGCCGTTCTATCAGCGGGCTGTGACATCGGTCAAGAACCGGAGCCTGAACATGTTCACGCTCATCGGAATGGGCGTGAGCGTCGCCTATCTGTATTCAATGGTCGCGGTGTTGGCTCCAGGGAGCTTTCCGTCGTCGTTTCGCGATGAGTCTGGCGCGGTGGCCGTGTACTTCGAGGCAGCGGCAGTTATCGTTACATTGATCCTGCTTGGGCAGGTGTTAGAGCTACGCGCGCGCAGCCAGACGAGCTCTGCCATCAAGCAGCTTTTGGGTATGGCAGCGAAGTCGGCAAAGAAGATCAATGACGATGGGAGCGAAGAGGACATACCGCTGGAGCACGTCCACGTCGGAGACCGTCTGCGTGTGCGCCCAGGCGAGAAAGTGCCCGTCGACGGGATCGTTCTAGAAGGACAAAGCAACATCGACGAGTCTATGGTCAGTGGCGAGCCGCTACCGGTCCAAAAGAAGGCGGGCGAAAGGGTTATAGGCTCAACGATCAATGGGACCGGGAGTCTAATCATGCGAGCGGAGAAGGTGGGGTCGGACACGCTGCTCGCGAGAATCATCGCCATGGTGGCCGAAGCCCAGAGGAGCCGGGCGCCGATCCAGAAACTAGCCGATCAAGTCTCTGGGGTGTTTGTGCCGATTGTGATTCTCATTGCTCTCGTGACTTTCCTCGTCTGGGGCCTCTGGGGGCCGGAGCCCAGAATGGCGCACGCCGTCATCAACGCCGTTGCAGTTCTGATCATCGCCTGTCCCTGTGCGCTTGGTCTTGCAACGCCGCTGTCAATCATGGTAGCGACCGGGCGGGGCGCGTCGATGGGTGTTCTCTTTCGAAATGCTGAGGCAATAGAGATCCTGCGAAAGGTGGACACGCTGGTCGTGGACAAGACCGGCACACTGACCGAGGGCAAGCCGAAGGTTGTGACTGTCGAGCCGACGGGCGGGATTGGGGAGTCCGAATTCCTCATGTTGGTTGCTGGACTGGAGGCTGGCAGCGAGCATCCATTGGCTGAGGCGATCGTTCGCGGCGCGAAAGAGCGTGGGGTCGAAGCCGCGAGAGTGGAAGAATTCGAATCCGTGACAGGAAAAGGGGTGAAGGGCAAGATCCAAGGCAAGGCCGTCGCTCTAGGCAATAGAGCTCTCATGATGGAGATTGGCGTCAGTATCGAGGCAATCATCGACCGTGCAGAGGAGCTGCGATCAGAAGGTCAGACCGCGATGTTTGTTGCCATCGACGGTGAGGCGGCTGGACTTTTGGGTGTCGCCGATCCGATCAAGGAGAGCACACCGGGTGCGATCAAGGCGCTCCACGAGGAGGGCATCCGTATCGTCATGCTCACGGGCGACAGCCGTACGACTGCGGAAGCGGTCGCAAACAAGCTCGGTATCGACGAGGTCGTTGCGGAGGTATTGCCAGACCAAAAGGTGGAGCAGGTCAAGAAGCTCCAGGCCGAAGGCAAGACGGTCGCGATGGCCGGTGACGGCATCAACGATGCGCCCGCGCTCGCACAGGCTCACGTCGGCATCGCGATGGGCACCGGCACGGACGTCGCGATGGAGAGCGGCTCTGTGACACTGGTAAAAGGAGACCTGACGGGAATCGTGCGTTCTAGGCGGCTGAGTAGAGCTACTATGTCGAACATCAAGCAGAACCTGTTCTTCGCGTTCTTCTACAATGCGGCGGGAGTGCCAATCGCGGCCGGAGCCCTTTATCCAACTTTCGGTCTACTGCTCAGCCCCATCATTGCAGCCCTGGCGATGAGCCTCAGTTCGGTGTCGGTCGTCGGCAATTCGTTGCGCCTCCGAGGGGCAGGGCTATGAACGGTTACTCAGTTGGTTCCCAAGAGTGCGGTTGCAAAGAGCCCTTTCACATACCAAAGCTCATCGCTGTGACCGGTGGGCCGGGCGCAGGGAAGACGGCAGTGCTCGAACTTGCACGACGAAGCTTCTGCCAGCACGTAGCGGTCCTGCCAGAGGCGGCGGGCATCGTGTTTGGCGGTGGTTTTCCTCGCCACGCGAACGATTCGGCCCGCGCCGCAGCACAGGTCGCGATCTACCACGTGCAGATCGCCATCGAGGGCTTAGTCGCAGGCGAACGCCAGGTGGGAGTGGCGCTCTGTGACAGAGGCACGCTCGACGGTTACGCGTATTGGCCGCACGATGAGGCGTCGTACTTTGAGCAGACCTGTACGACGCGGGAAAAGGAGTTCGCCCGGTACTCGGCAGTCATCCATTTGCGCACTCCTGGAGCGGAGGGTGGCTACAACAATCAGAACCCGCTTCGTACCGAGACTGCTAAGGAGGCGCAAGCCGTCGACGAACGCATCGCCGAGGCTTGGGCAGGCCATCCGAAGCTCGTCACGATCGCTAACGCCGCTAACTTTATCGAGAAGGCACGTACCGCGTTGGAAGTCGTGAAAAGTGAGTTGCCAGCCTGCTGTCTCAAACATCAGTTGCCTTGATCAGCCTGATGTAACCAAGCCTATTGCCCGCTGAATGCGTGCTCCTGCTATGCTCGAAAAGCGATGAGCGTCGTTCACATCTGATTTGGCCCGGGTCAGGGCCGACAGTGTGTCAAGAAGCTCAGCGATTGTCGCTCGCCCGTTCTCGTATCTTAATCGCTCAACTTCGTACGCCTCTGTCGCAGCAGCAAGGCCCGCTTGTGCCGATTCAACGACTGAAGAAGCCGCCGTCCACTCGGCCCACGCGCTTTCAATCTCCTTTCGGACAGTGAGCCTCATGTCCTCTGCCTGCGCCAGGAGCTCTCTCGCTTTTGCTCGAAAAATCGAGGCTCTTGAAGACCGCATTCCTCCGTCCGTCAATGGGACACTGAAGACCAGTCCGAACTTGGCGTCGGTCATCGATTCACCGCGCGAGGTCTGCACCGTGCCACCCATGGCCATGAGCGAGACCTCGGGCAAAAGTGAACGCTTGACAGATTCGGCTTCGAGCCCCATGCTTTCCGCCATTGCGAGCATGAAGCGCAGTTCGCTCCGGTCAGCCCCTGCCTGGAGTGCACTTGCTAGATCGTCCGGTACTTCAATCGCTTGAGCATTGCTGACAGCGACATTCACGGAGAAGCCAGCAGCCTCGTCGAGATCGGCCTTCGCCATTCTTGCCGCTGCCTCCGACATCGCTACTTCTTTCTCGGAGGCCCTAACTGCAGCCGTCGCTCGAAGCACGAAGGCTCGGGGAGCTTTGCCGTTCCTCTCGAGCTCGATCGTCGTACGCTCCATCTCAAGTGCCGCCGTCAGTTCGGCCTTTGCAGCTTCTAAGGCGTCGACTTGGTACACATAGGCGGCGAACGCGACACGGACGGCTAATGCGACGTCCTGCTGGACGGTCGCGAGCATTTCTTGCGCAGCCCTGATCTTCGCGTCGCCTAGCCTCCTGGCAGTCGCGTCTCGACCTCCAGTCCAAACCTTCCACATGAGTGTCAGGTTGCCCATGGCTACACCGTCGGGCGGCAGCATCGCGAAGTTGATCGGTTCTACGGTCGAAGGAAAGACCATCGAGCCGTTTCCTCCTGCAAGATAGCCATTGGCGCTGGCCATAGGTCTAAAAGGCGAGAGCATCTCGGACTTTCCAGCCCTTTCTGCCTCGATAGCTGCTTGTGCTGCCTTGACCTTGGGATGGTCCAGGACCGCCTTCTGGACGATTTGCTCGCTCGAATCTTGCGCTGGGGATGTGACTGCAAGACTGAGAAAGACGGCGATGAATGTGAGGTTCTTCATATGGTTACTCGATGGGGTCGAGCGTCGCAGGGTCACGCTTGAGAACCTTGACTTGGAGCCAGCGGGTTGCGTCGTCGACGAGCGTATGCATGATCGGGATGTCGAGAAGGGAGAGCACCGTGCCGGCCAGCAGTCCACCGACGATGACCGTGCCGAGCGGCTGGTAGGCATCGAGGCCCGTCTTTGGGCTAAAACCGATCAGCGACATGACGATGATCGTGATGATCGAGGTCATAAGGATCGGCCTCAACCTCTGCGGGCTTGCCTCGATCACGGCCCTGTTCCTCGGTACGCCGCGCTTGCGATACTCAAGAATCAAGTCGATCATGAGGATCGCGGTGACGATATCCATTCCGCTCAGGATGATCACGCCCATGATCGACACCGTGCTGAACGCCTGGTGCATGATCCAGAGCATGAAGAACACGCCCGAGAGCTCAAGGGGAAGACTGAACAGCATCTGCAACGGCTGGAGGAACCCCTTGAACTGCGCAACGAGGATGAAGTACATCAGAACGAGCGCAAGTCCCAGTCCATAGATAAGGACCTGGAAGGAGTCCATCATCTGCGTCATGTCGCCGCGCGCATCGATGCCATATCCCTGCGGCCAGTTGAGCTGGGCTTGCGCACGCATTTGCAGGTCCATGGTGACGTCCATGCTGGGGCGGCCGTCGTAACGGTAGTAGCCACCAAAACTGACCACGCGCCTCAATTGATCGTGCTCGATCATGCTCGGGGCCATGCGCTTTTCGAGGCTCACCAGTTCCAGCAACGGCACCTGTTCGCCTGACATACCGGTGACGAACATGGTGTCGAGGTCGCTGAGGTCGTCGTACGACTCCTCGTCATATCTCACCTGTAACGAGATCGGCCTTCGGTTTGGCAACCGGTAGAACTCGTTCGTCAAACCGCCTCGGAGCCCGTAGTACGCTTGCTCTGCGATCATCAGGGGAGAGAGCCCGTGCGCTGCCGCCTTCTCCTCGTTGACGACGAGAGTGTAGGTCGGCTTCGACATTTCCCAGCTGGTGAACGGCTGCGCAATGTCGGGCTTGCCGGTCCTCGGGCTCTTGACATCGGTCTTTGCGATCTGCAGCACCTCTTTACCGAGCGAGTCGAGCTGTTGCAGGTCGTCGCCGTAGATCACGAGGGCGACCGGAGCGAGCGCCGTAGCCATAACGTCGGCACCCATCTCCTTGAGCTGGATGCGCCGGATGCCATCGATCTCACTCATTGCACGCTCATGGATCCGGTCCATGATCTTGAAGACGCTTGGCCGGCCAGAGTCCTTGTCCGAGAGCGTCAACATCGCCGACGCGCCGTTGACTTGGCGCATGCCATAGCCCGTGTACGTGACTTCTTGCGGCATCCCAGGACCGCTCTCGTTGCCAAGCTCCATGCTGACGCTCGTGATCCATCCTTGTGCGCCGCCCTCCTCGTGGATGATCTGTTCGAGTTGTCTCACGGCCTTCTTAGTCCCGGCGAAGCTGGTGCCTGGCTTCATCTCGAGCTGCATGCTCGCCTGTCCGACGTCCGCGAGAGGCATCATCTCAGAGCCGATAAAGTAGTAGAAGCCGAAGCCTGCGACGACAGTGGCGAGGATTCGCACCATGTTCGCAAAGCGGTGCTCAAGCAGCCACGCGATCAACCTGCCGTAACCAGCCTCCAAACGACCGAGCCACCCGTCGAACGGCTCCAGGACCCAACGGCTGAGCCACGTGCGTTTTCGTTCAGACGGTTGCTCCATGAACCGGGAGCAGAGGACGGCCGTCAGTGTCATCGAAACGATGTAGCTGAACGAGACGCCGAGAATGATCGGCCAAGCCAGCCCTTCGAACATGAGCTGTGTGATGCCACCGGACATAAGGAGCGGAACGAGCGCGATGACAAGCACCACTGTCCCTGCGAGGACAGACCGCCTGACCTCCGAAATGCCGTCGATCGTGGCGGTGCGCCGATCCTTGCCCATGCGCATGTGCCGCTCGACGGCGTGGATGTCGATAATGGCGTCGTCGACGAGCCTTCCAATTGCGATCAGGAGCCCGATGAGCGTGCTTGAATTGAGACTGAAGCCGAGAGGAGCCATGGCAAGAAGCGTCATCGCCATGGAGACTGGGATCGCGGTCAACGCTATGACGGTGCCCCTCACCTCGCCCAGAAAGAGCAACACGGCGATCCCTGTCATGAGGATCGCGAGCACCAGTTCTTCGACCATGTTGTCGAAGAGGATGTCGACAAAGCTCGCGTTGTTGTACGCGACCTCGAGATCGATGCCCGGATACTCCTTCTCAAGCTGGGCGACGATCTCGTTCGCCGCCTCGATCGTGACGGGCGAAGAAGCGTCAGGGTTCTGCAGGATCTGGATCGCGACCGCTTCGTGCACCTTTCCGCCGGCCATGTGGTGGTAGGCAGAGCGCTCTTCGACGAATGTGTCGAGCACATTTGCGACGTCGCCGACCTTCACGACGCGCCCTCCCTCGGCCCGGACAGGATAGTTGCTTACGTCCTCGGCGCCCTTGGCCAGCGTGTCGACCCTGATGACCGGCTCTGAGTCGTCCTCTGTTATCAATCCGGCGGGCTTGGCCACGTTGTACTGATCGATCGCGGCCCTGACGTCGAGGATGGAGATCCCGTAGCTCTTTAGCTTGTCGCGGTCGACGCGCACCTGCAACTGCCGCCGATAGCCGCCGAACGTGGAGACCGAATACACGTTCCCGTGCGCGGTCTTGAATCTATTGATCAGCTTGTTGTCGGCGAGGTCACGGAGGCGTGCCATGTCCCAGCCCATCGACTCGTCGCCAGTGAGACTAAGAACGAGCACTGGAAGGTTGAGCGGATCGACCTTGACGATGAAGCTGGGCACCTGGTTCGCGTCCATCTTCGGCAGTTCGCCCTTCACGACGTCCATCAGCGACTGCACTGCGGTATACGCCTTCTGCATGTCGGAGCCGTACGGGAACTCCAGAACGACCATGCTGAACCCGTCCTGGCTCGTCGAACGGATGTAGCGGACGTTCTGGATGGAGACCATCTTCTGTTCGATGGGCGAACTGAAGTACGTCTCCATCTCCTCGGCGGAGAGGCCCGGCATGTCGGTCACGATGCCGATCATCGGTGTCTCGATGTACGGCATGAACCGCTTCGGCATCCACTGCGTGATCGCAAGGTA
>CAZGXW010000009.1:0-50269 GCA_964529975.1 uncultured Fimbriimonadaceae bacterium | reverse complement strand
CTCGACGTCGATGGCGTCGGTGTGCGGCTCCACGCTCGCCCTCATGGACGCGGGCGTGCCCATCAAGGCTCCCGTCGCTGGAATCGCGATGGGGCTCATGAGCGACGGCACCACGTTCCGCGTGCTCACCGACATCCAAGGCGTCGAGGACTTCACTGGAGATATGGACTTCAAGGTCGCAGGAACCCGCGAGGGAATCACAGCCCTGCAACTCGACACGAAGTTGGACGGCATTCCTGAGAAGGTCCTTGCCGACGCGCTGGCCCAGGCCAAGACGGCCAGGATGCAGATCCTCGACGTGATCGAGGACGAGATCCCTGCGCCGCGAAGCGAACTTTCGCAGAACGCCCCGCGCGTCTACACGGTGCAGATCAATCCCGAAAAGATCGGTGCGCTCATCGGTCCTGGCGGTGCGAACATCCGCAAGATCACCGAGGAGTCTGGGTGCGAGATCGACGTCCAACAGGACGGTCGCGTTCTCGTCGCCGCGAGCGACGGTATCTCGGCACAGAAGGCCATCGACATGATCAAGGGCTCGACACTGAGCCTGACCGTGGGGATGGAGTTCAGCGGTCGCGTCACGCGCCTCATGGGCCGCGGCGCGATGGTCGAAATGCCTGGCGGCAGGGACGGCATGGTCCCCACCGACAAACTCACCGACAAGCAGATCCGACGGCCGGACGATGCCGTCCAGATCGGCGACCTGATCAACGTCAAGGTCGACGAGATCGACGACATGGGTCGCGTCAACCTTTCTGCGCTCGGACTGAACCCGGACCACGAACGCATCAACAATCCTGTGCCGACCGAAGGGCCGAGCCGCGACGATCGCGGCGGTCGCGGTGGCGGAGGATACGGTGGGCGTGGCCGAGGTCGCGACGACCGAGGAGGCCGTGGAGGTGGACGCGACGGCGGTGGTCGAGGGCGCTATGGCGGCGGCGAGCGCAGCGGAAGCGGCGGAGACCAAGGTCGTGATGGCGGCGATGTGAACGCACGGTTCCGACCGCGGAACTAGAGCCACGCAGGAAAGCGCGCCGCCCGGACTGGACGGCGCGCTTTCTTGTGCCTGGTCGAGGGTTTGGATCGGGAAAACGGCGCGCAATCGTTTGAACCATGGCCTGCGTCCCAAGGTAAACACCGGACGTGCGCTACTTCGTCATCGCCCCGGATGGGAAAAAGTACGGCCCCGCTGACGTGACGACTCTGCAGCAGTGGCTCGCCGAGGGGCGGCTCAACCACGACACCTGGTTGGAAGAAGAGCCGAGCGGACAGCGCGTGCAGGCGAAGTACGTTCTACAAGCGGCTCAACAGCCTCAGCAAGGCGCACAGAACTTTGGTCAGCCTGGGGCGACACCATACTCCCAGCCACCGAGCACGGGTTCGCCCTATCCCCGCGCCGGAGCCTATCCTGCCGGCGACGACGGTTCGAAGCAAGTCACCTGGGGCTGGGTCTGCGCGGTCCTGTCGCTGTGCTGCTGTCCCATTGCGTTCGGTATCGCTGCGATCGTCTTGGCGAACCAGGCCAAGCAGAAAGGACACCCGGGTGCCAACACTCTCATGATCTTCGCGATCATCTTCCTGGTTCTTGGCTTGGGAATTGGATTTGCGATGAACATTGCAGGCAACTCCCCGTGGGAAGACTTGCTGCGCTAGGGCACTGAATAGACGCGGAAGCCTTCGGCCATATCGAGGCCGGAACGCTCTCCGTCGCGGACGGCGCGTTCAGCGAGGAACGTCGTCACCCACTCTAGCCTATCGCCAAAGAACTGGCTTTTGTGCTTTGCGATCAATCCGCGTTTGCCGAACCAGTACTTCTGGATCTCGACGAAGCAGTTAGCGGCGCGGGTGTTGAACAGCATCACAGTACACGGCTTGCCCCACCTCTTGAGGGCGAGCAGCGTGTTGCGCCCTGCGTCAATGTGGTCGCTGTGCGTGATCCTCGGCCGGTACACCGGATCGATGCTCATCACGACGTCTGGTTTGAACTTCTCGAACTCCTCGACAAGGTCGTCCACGGTGTCGTCGTTCACGGGCAGCCTGCCGTCCTTGTAGCCGAGAAACACGACGTCGCCTCCCCACTCCCTCGTAGCCTCGCGCTGTTCGTTTCGACGCGTCTCAGTCAGTTCCTTTGGCACTCCGAACGGGTAGTACGCCTTGTCACCGTCTGTCATGGCGACCAAGCGACTGACGGCGCCCGTCTCCGCGATCCTGAGCAGAGTCCCGCCAATGTAGAACTCACTGTCGTCCGGATGCCCAGTCACGACCAGCACGCGCACACCTGGACGGAAGAGACCGACCGCCGAAGGGTCAATACGGCCAATCTCAGGGGCTTCCGGGGGGAAGAACTCGAACCTCTGGGGCTGCCAGTAGTAGGCTAGGGCTAGGCTCCCAAAGAAGCAGCCCCAGAAGGCCAAGCGCTTCTTCCAACTCACCTTTTTGCTCCCGAAGAGGACTTGCTTCCAGGTTCGCTTCAAGCCGACATCCTACCGTCAATTCTGTATATGAAACGATATACAGAAAGTCGTTTTTCTGGTTCAAACCGTGCCCCCGCGAACCGACAATTTGAACCAGGACTCAGATTTACGGCGAAAACGTGGGCACAACTTCCAAACGAGTCACGAACAGATTGATCGTGACGAGCGTTGCCATCTTGGGCGCGCTCGGCGTCGTTTGGCTTGCTGGCTTCTACGTCGTCGAGCGAGACATCGGGTTCGTCACTGAGGCTACTGGCAACGCCGAACTCACGGTCCGACAGCGCGCTCTTGCTTCCCAAGCCGCAAAACTTGCCTACGAGCCTGGACGCAACGCGCAGGAGCTCCGGGACGTCGTCGACGAACTCTATCAGGCTCACGCTCAACTCTCGTCAAGTAGAACGACAAACGGCGAACTTAAGAGGATCCTCCAAGAGGGGGACATCGCCGTCCTACACATCAGGTCTGCCGGTCTCGACATCGTTGGCTCCAACCAAAGGGACCGCGTCGAGGGTGCCCAGGCTGAGATCGAGCAGTACCACAAGGCATACGTTGCAACGATGTCAGAAGCGAAGGACCGGTTCAGCGCGATCGCTGCGAGCCGCCTCCATCGCAGCCAGCACACCCGGTCCTGGATGCTCGTCGTCAGCATCGCCTTCATGTCGTTTGCAGCCCTCATTGTCGCCGTGCCTATCCGCATCAGGCTGCAAGGCGCTATCCAGGAGCTCGAGGAGTCGAAGAACATCGCGAACGAGCGCGCAGACGAACTTGAAGTGCTTCGCGGAGAATTGGAGCGGGCCAACGGCGAGCTGAGCGACCGGCACATCAAACTGCGCAAGGCCTACGACGAAACGACGTCGAGCAACCAGTTCCTGCAACTCGCCTCCGCGAGGTTCGAGGACCTCTTCCACGGCGTGCCGTTCGCCTGCTTCTCGGTCGACGAGAACGGCACTGTGTTCGAGTGGAACGAATCGGCGACCCAGATGTTCGGGGTGTCAGGACATGAGTCGATCCAGAAGCCGATCTTCGGGAAGTACTTCAGCCTCGAGACCGACTTCATGCTGAAGGGTCTGATCAACGAGGCGTTCAAGGGAAGGCACATCACCAACATCGAGATCTCGACTCAGTGTGAGCCTCCTCGCCAACTGCTCGTGAGCGTGTTCCCACTGCGAGCCGCGCGCCAGGAGCCCACAGCCGCGCTGATCGCGTGCGCGGACATCACAAACCAAAAGGATGCGGAAAACGAGGCCAAGCGGGCCAATTTCAAGGTCGCTGCAATCCTGGACAGCATCAAAGACGCCTTCGTCACGCTCGACCGCAACCTCGTGTACCGCTACGTCAACAAGACGGCTGCCTCGTGGTTCGGGGCCAGCGTCGAGGACATAGTTGGACGCGGTCTGGTCGAAGTCACCCCCTCTTTGGAGGGCACCGAGTTTGTATCGAGGATCCAAAACGTCCTCGACTCTGGCGTTGCCGATGCTTTCGAGTTCGGATTCGAAGACTCGGGCACGTGGCTTGAGTTCCGCGTCTATCCTTCGGAAGAGGGCGTCAGCGTCTTCTACAACGACATCACCGCGAGGAAGCAGTACGACGAGACCATTCGTCGCCAGCAAGAGCAGCTCGAAGAGACGATGCGCCAACTTAGCGACACATCGGTCGTCCTCGAGCATCAGAGGTTGGAACTCGAACAGGCGAACCTGCACCTGCAAGAACTTGCCACGACGGACGGACTGACAGGGTTGCTCAACCACCGGGCGATGCAAGAGGAGCTTCGTTCGGCTGTCGCAAAGTCGTCGACCTGGGGCACACCCGTCTCCGTGGCCTTGCTCGACGTCGACCACTTCAAGAAATTCAACGACGCCTTTGGGCACCAAGAGGGCGACAAGGTCCTCAAGGAGGTCGCGAGGCTGTTACGGGCATCGGTGCGCGACGGCGACATCGTGACCCGGTATGGAGGCGAGGAGTTCTGTGTCGTGTTCCCCGACACCTCTGAGGCGGACGCGCTCGCAGTGTCTGAGCGGCTCAGAGCAAACATCGAACAGGCCAAGTGGGATCATCGCCAGGTGACCGTGTCCATCGGAGTTTCGACCGGCATCGGAGTCCGCGACTCGCAAAGCCTCATCAAGCAGGCCGACCAAGCCCTGTATCAAGCCAAGGCCGCAGGGCGAAACCGTGTCCTGCCGCACAGGCCAGACTCCGCCCGCTGCGCCTAGGCGCCCGGCCACATCTTCGCCATCCACCTCTCCGGGTTGGGAAGTGCGATGAACCCGTACTGCGCATAAAGGCCGTGGGCGTCGAGCGTAGCAAGCAACAGTCGCTTGATCCCTTTCAGGTCCGGGTGCTCAACGATCGCTTGCATCAGGGCCTTTCCGACTCCCTGCCCCCGTGCCTTGTCCTCGACAACCACGTCGCAAACCCAGCCGAACGTCGCGCGGTCCGTAACCACGCGTGCGAAACCGATGAACTCGCCTCCAAGGAAAGCGCTGAAGTTGAGGCTGTTTTGGACTGAACGCTCTATGACCTCGCGAGGGCGCCCCTCGGCCCAGTACGTCTTGTTCAGCCAGTTGTCGAGGATGTCCAGGTCGACCCGCGACGGATCGGTTGTGATTTCAACCACGCCCCGATTCTCGCGCTTGCCGATCGGGGACCCAGGGTCTTGACACAACCTGCCAGAACCGGTATTATGCAACCTTAAGGTTGCACAATGATTATTATTGAGATCAAGAAAGAACTGGTGCTGAGGGCGCCCAAGACTGTGGTTTGGGACGCGATCACGACGCGGGAAGGCTGGAACGGTTGGTTCAGCGACGACATCCTCGGCGAGTTCCGGGTCGGGGAGACAGTCCAGTTGGACTTTGGTAAGCACGGGGTGTGCGAGGCTCTGGTCGTGGAACGGGTCGAAGGAGAGAGCCTCGCGATCCAATGGCACCCCGGCGAGGACTGCAACCTCGACAAGTACCCTCGCGACCAGATGACGACGATCCGGTTCGAGTTGAGCGACCACCCGGAGGGCACGATGTTCGTGATGTCGGAACGCGGCTTCGAGAAGATCCCTGAAGAACGCAGGTCGAAGTGCATCGAACTGAACACGGAGGGCTGGGACTACGAACTGGAAGAACTCGCCGCTTGGATCGAGAGCGGTGTCCGACAGTCCAAGTCCTCTTCATGAACGCGCAAGTGTTCACCGCGCTTGGCGATCCCACCCGGATCGAGATTGTGCGAAGGCTCGGCGAAAAGGGACCACAACGAACGGTCGCTCTGCTCGCCGGGCTCGGAATGTCGCGGCAAGCGGCGTCCAAACACCTCCGCGTTCTCGAGGAGGCCGAGATCGTCACGAGCACGACGCACGGTCGGACCGTCGTTCGTGCGCTGAACACCGACGCGATCGCATCGGCAGGAGACTGGCTCACTCAGCGCGCAAAGGCGTGGGACGACAAACTTGAGGCCTTGCGCCGCTTCGTCGAGGGCTAGGACTCTTTGCTCTCGTATTGATCCTTTAGTGACGCGACGACGGACGGATCAGCGAGCGTCGTCGTGTCGCCGAGGACGCGGCCCTCAGCGACGTCGCGCAAGAGTCGGCGCATGATCTTTCCTGACCGCGTCTTGGGGACCTCGGCAGAGAAGATGATGTCGTCTGGACGCGCCACCGCGCCGATCTTCTTGGCGACGTGGGCCTTGAGTTCAGCCGCAAGATCGTCTGAAGGCGAGTTGCCCGACCGCAAGATTACGAACGCTGCGATCGCTTGCCCTTTGATCTCGTGCGCCTTACCGATCACGGCGGCCTCAGCGACGGCGTGGTGGTCGACGAGGGCGCTCTCAACCTCCATCGTGGAAATGTTGTGTCCCGCGACGAGCATGACGTCATCGACCCGGCCCAACAGCCAAAAGAAGCCGTCGGAATCGAGTTTCGCCCCGTCCCCTGCGAAGTAAGCATCGTTGAACTTTGACCAATAAACCTGCTTATAACGCTCCTGGTTGCCCCATATCCCACGGAGCATGGATGGCCAGGGGCGCTTGAGAACGAGCAGCCCTCCGATGGCTCCGTCCTTCTCGGTCGCGGCCATGTGCGAGACGTCTTGCCCGTCCTCCGTGTAGATCGCGGCGTGCACTCCAGGAAACGGCCTCGTCGCCGACCCCGGCTTGGTCGAAACGAGGCCAGGAAGCGGTGTGATCATGATCGCACCGGTCTCGGTCTGCCACCAAGTGTCGACGACGGGGCAGCGACCGCCTCCGATCGTCTGCTGGTACCAAACCCACGCCTCGGGATTGATCGGCTCGCCGACCGTTCCGAGCAGTCGCAGCGACGAGAGGTCGCAACCACCTGGGTATTGGTCGCCCCACTTCATAAATGTGCGGATCGCCGTCGGCGCGGTGTAAAGAATGTTCACCTTGTGCTTCTCGACGATCTTCCAAAACCGGTCTTTCTCCGGAGTGTCCGGCGCGCCTTCGTACATCACTTGAGTGACGCCGTTCGACATCGGTCCATAAACGATGTAGGAGTGGCCCGTGATCCATCCGCAGTCGGCCGTGCACCAGTAGACGTCGTCGTCCTTGAGATCGAACACAAGTTTCGACGTCGCCGTCACACCGGTCATGTATCCGCCCGTCGTGTGCATGATCCCCTTGGGCTTTCCTGTCGAGCCGCTGGTGTAGAGGATGAACAGCAGGTCCTCCGCGTCCATCGGTTCGCAGGGGCACTCTGAAGTCTGGTTGGGGACGAGGTCGTGCCACCACACGTCGCGTCCATCGACCCACGTGCCTCGGTCATAGTCGGGGGTCACGGTCTCGTCGGTGCGTGTCCCCGTGGGCCCGACGCGTTCGAGCACCAGGACTTTTTCTATCGTAGGACAACCTTTCGCAAGCGCCTCGTCGACGATGCGCTTGAGTTCCACGACCTTTCCGCGCCGCCACGAACCGTCAGCGGTGACGACGACCTTGCACGAGGCGTCGTTGATCCGCTCGACCAGAGACTCGGCCGAGAAACCTCCGAACACGACCGAGTGGGCCGCCCCGATTCGCGCACACGCGAGCATAGCCATCGCGAGTTCGGGCGCCATTGGCATGTAGATGCAAACTCGGTCTCCCTTCCCGACTCCCAGCGACTTGAGGGCATTGGCGAGTTTGCCGACCTCGCGCTGCATGTCCTTGTACGTGAACGCTCGGACGTCGCCTGGCTCGCCCTCGCCGATGAGCGCGATCTTGGCCCCCTTTCCCTCGATCACGTGCCGGTCGACGCAGTTGTAGCAGGCATTGGTCTTGCCTCCCACGAACCACTTGGCAAGCGGCTGCTCCCACTCGCAGACCGTGTGCCACGGCTCGAACCAATGGAGGGTCTTGGCCCAGCCTTCCCACCATCCCTGCCAGTCCTCGTCCGCGGTCTTGTACACCCCTGGGTCGTTGGCGTTCGCCTTGGCGACGAACTCGGCGGGCGGGTCGAACTTGCGGGTCTCGCGGAGCAGGGTCTCGATCGTCTCGGCCATGGTTTGAACCTGCCACTAGGGTACCCACGGTTGGCTGAATCAGGGCACGCCCTGGCCGACGTCTGGAAAGGGACAGTGTTCTTCCGCATCAGCCCTTGCGTCGGTCTCTGCACGCCCGACATCGAGACCGCCTCGCAGTTCTATTGCGAGGCCATGGGCATGATGCTCGACTCGTTCGAGGAGGGCGCGGAACTGATCGCCGGCCCGATGCACATATTCCTCGACAAGGGGCCTCGCGGCAGCATCGTGTTCGAACTCTTGACTCCTGACCTCGAGACGGCAAAGGGGAAACTCAAGTTCTATGGCTTTGAGACGGTCGCCTGGAACGGAGCCGGGCGGGCGAACATCGTGCGCGACCCGTTCGGACTCGTGTTCAACGTGTTCGAGTACGGAGAAGACGAGGAGGTCGAGGTCGACCGCGACGGCCACCCCTTCTATCGACCGATCATCGGTGCTGTGACGCCGTCGCCCAAGCCGATCGCAGAGTTCTACAGCATGGTCCTGCAGCAGCCAGCGAACCGGCTCTCCGACGGGAGTTACATCCTTAGCGGGGGCGACGTCAGCCTGAGGTTTCGTCCAGGCGAGACAGACGCGCAAGTCTTGTGGCTCGCATACGACGCTCCCGTCGAACTTCTTATCGACGTAGGCTGTACACCGCTGGAAGACGACCGGAGCGTGTTCACCGACCCGTTTGGCGTGTCTTGGGCAGTAGAAACGAGAGACCAGCCGACGCACGCGGTCGTGCATCCACTATAATCCGCCCTGATGGTGCTGACCGTCCCCTTCGAGGGCTTTATCGCTGCGGCAAAGTCGCACGGCGGGGGCAAGACTGCGTTTGTCTCCACCTACGGTAGCCAGACGGTAGTCACGGCTTTCGACACAGCGAGCGGCACGATCGTCCGTTCCCATGCGCGGGAACCCTTGGCCAACGTCCGCCAGAAACTCGAAAAGGGCGGGCTGACCGTACAGGAGGGACACTGGGGCGACCGGTCGGAAGACCCCGCGGCCTTGTGGGTTGCCGCTGTCGCTTACAAGAGTGGCGAAGGCTCCCCAGGCCTCTGGGTGGACACTTACGAGGACGAGCCCTCCAAGGGCCATGTCCTACAACTGATGTACGAGGAGTTTCGCGAGTCCGGAGAGGCTCACGATGTTCCCCTCGACGAGTTCATCGAACAGGCGTCGCCGAACGTTGTGATCCTCTCGCCCGACCAGCAGGCCGAGTTCGCCAGAAAGGCCGACAGGTGCGATTAGGCACGATGCAACCTGCGCAGTTGGATCCACGTTCCTAGGCTATGAGGCCGTCCCAAGAGAAACTTTGGTCCGTCGGGGCCCATCTCGGGTCGATAGTCTTCCCTTTCACCGCGCTGATCGTGTTCCTCGTGTTCAAAGACCGGTCCCGATACGTCGCCCACCACTCGCACCAGGCTATGTGGTTCTTCTTCACGGCCTGGATCGTGGGCCTGGTGTTTCGCGTCTTGCCGTTGATCGGCGGGTGGCTCACTTGGGCGCTCGGAGTTGTCGTTGTTTGCAGCGCCGTCGTCGCGTCGGTGAACGCCTTGGCGGGACATTACTGGGAGTACCCGGTGGTCGGCCGGATCTGGCGCAAAGCGCTCGGCAACTGACGCAGAGCAGGGTGGCGGAGAGGGTGGGATTCGAACCCACGGAGGCTGTTACACCTCACCGCATTTCGAGTGCGGCGCACTAGACCGGGCTATGCGACCTCTCCGAGGGGAGATTATGCCAGACCAAGCCCGGCGCGACAGGGCTCCCAAGCCTATCGGCGGAACGGCGTGCCCGAAGAACCGACGTACCGCCGTCCGCCCGCCGTCACTTCGGTGTTCCTCTCGCTGGCCCTGAGAGTGCGGATGTCCGCAGCGCTCGTCGATTCACCCGGGACGACAAGCACTCCGCTTGCGACAATCTCGAACGCCATCGAGTAGTAGGTCGCGAACAAGTGGGGCTGGCCGTTGGCGATCGCAGCAAACCTCTCGACGATCTCCACGGCGCGCTGTCTCAGTGCCTGGTCACCAAGCACGGCACCGTATCGGAAGCAAAGCGTCGCTAGCCAAGGCAGCGCAGGCGTCCAACCGTCATCCACGAGTGGTGGCATCTCAAGGTCGACCTCCGCCCGGCCACCGCCGGTCACGCTCACATAGTCGCCAGTGGCTGGCTTCGCGAAGAGTTCGAGCGCACGCCTTAAGACGACTTCACCGCTTTCCAAACGCCGCTCTTGACCCGTCGCCAGAAAGGCCTCGAGCATCGCGTCGGCGTAGCCCGTGTAGTCGCCAAGCCACTTGCGTCCGAGTCCTCGGCCAAACGTCGAATGTCGGACCTCGTTCGTCCCTGCGCGGAACTTCTCCAGATGGGCGACCCGCTCTTCGGCCAGGGCGAGGGCCGCAGGGTCGTTCATAAGGTCGGCGGCTTCGTAGAGCCTGGCCACCACGAACGCCGCAGAGTCCAGTGAGTCGTCTCCTGAGGCACCTTCGCCCTCGTGTTCGCCGATCTTCTGCAAGGCACCGACGGCCCTGTCGAGGGATTCGCGCTCACTGACCACGAGCGATGGCTCCCTGAGGTGGGGCACCGCGAGCGGATTGTCCGATAGCGAAAGTTGGGCAGAGAACCCTCGCAGGAACGAGTCAAACTCTGTCCGCGAAACGGCCGCTCCAAAACTGTGCCGTTTGGAACGACCGTCCTCTCCCACGTCGACTTCGATGAACGATGCCCACGTCTCGCCCGACGTGAACTGTTCGTCCAGGGCCACTAGGGTCCGGCCGTACCAATACTCAAATATCGGCTCTCGCGTCGCGACGTAGGCCCGCGCCAAGACGGCCAACATGTCGGCGTTCGTCACTGCGACTTTGTCGAACTCGACGATCCGCAGGTCCTCTCCCGACGCAAGCCGGAAGAAGCCACCGTCCACGAGGTCTGTCCGCGGTGAGCACAGTTCTGCCCCGAGGAGCGAAGCGACGTCTCCATAGCGACCCGCTTGCAGCAAAAACCTATACTTCGCAGGTTGCCAGAACACGAAGCGGGACCTCCAGGCGTACGACTGCGCAAACGCCTCAAAGTCGGGGACAGCCGTCGTCCCGCCTTCGCGCAGCGCCCTTCGTTCGGCACTCTGTTCTCTCTGGGCCTGGCTCCACTCCCCGGGCTTTTGGCTACGCCATTGGTCGCTGACGAGTGAGAGCAGGCCCAAAAAATCGTTGAAGTCAGGTCGGTCTTCCCAAGTGCGTCGTCCCGTCCAGGTCAGAAGTGTCCCATCGGGATTGAAGAAGTACACCGCGTAGCTGGGATCGGCATCGACGGAAGACCGCAGCACCGAAAGGAACGCAGAACGCCACTCGGGCTCCTGGACGAGGTCGATTCGCACGCACACAAAGTCCTGGTTGAGTCGCGCGGCGACCTCCCGGTTCCCAAAGATCCTGTCGTCATAGCGCCGCGCCGCTTGGCTCGCCGCCGTGCCGGCGAACACCATCACGGGCTTGTCTAGCCGTCTTGCCTCGGCGAAGGGCGCGTCGTCTGTGGTCCTCCAGCGGACGACCTGCTTCGCGGCTCGGGCGAGGAACTTGGCCCGGTACGCTTCAAGGTCGTTCGACTCGGGGGGAGGGATGAGGTCGCGAGTGCACTGGGCGAACACCGTCACGCCGACAAGCGCGACCAGGGTGTACGTCACCGCAACGTAACTTCCGCGACGTCCCCAGACTGGCATCCTAGGTTCATTATGGCTTTGGTATGATGGGGCGCATGTCGATCTCCCTGGACGAAGTCAGGCACGTCGCAAGGCTTGCGCGCCTAGAGTTGGACGAGGTCGAACTCATGGCCTTCCAGGGCGAACTGAACGCGCTCCTCGGTCACTTCCAAGACATTGAGGGCATCGACGTGTCCGGGATCGCTCCCAAGCCGCACGCCGTCGCATTGCAGAACGTCTGGGCAGACGACGTCGCGGGTCGGCCAATTCAAAGAGACGACGCCCTTCGCAACGCGCCTTCCAGCAAGGCGGGCCTCTTCATCGTGCCTGCGATCATCGAGGAGTAAAGTTTGGTCTGCCAACTGACTGCGACCGAACTTGCCGCAAAACTGCGCGCGAAGGAAGTCTCCGTCGCCGAAGTGCTCGAGGAGTTCCTTGGTCGTATCGAGAGGCTCGATCCGGACTACCGCGCGTTTCTCCATGTCTGTGCCGACGAAGCCCGAGCAGCGGCAAAGGACGCACAGGCCTCGATCGATAACGGAACGTCTGGACCACTGACCGGCGTCCCCCTCGCCGTCAAAGACAATATGTGTACAAAGGGAGTGCCCACGACGTGCGCCTCTCGCATCTTGGAGGGGTTCGTTCCGCCCTTCGACGCGACGGCTGTCGCCAATGCTAAGGCCGCCGGCATGATCGTCGTCGGCAAAACGAACCTCGACGAGTTCGCCATGGGCACGTCGACAGAGAACTCGGCGTACTTCCCCACGCACAACCCTTGGAACCCCGATCTCGCGCCAGGCGGATCGTCGGGAGGCTCCGCCGTCGCCGTCGCTGCCGAAATGGCGCCCTTATCGCTCGGATCAGACACCGGCGGTTCTATTCGCCAGCCGGCCGCGCTCTGCGGAATCACGGGATTCAAGCCCACGTACGGTCGTGTGTCGCGCTATGGGCTCGTCGCGTTCGGCTCTAGCCTCGACCAGATCGGCCCGTTCGGAAGGTCCGTCGAAGACGTCGCAGAGATGTCAGCGGTCCTGAGCGGCCACGACCCGCTCGACAGCACCTCGCTGCGGAACGCGACGATCCAAACGACCGACCTTAAGCAGGGTTCGTTAAGGGGACTACGCGTCGCACTACCGCGCGAGTTCTTCGGAGATTCGATCCAGCCCGGCGTGCGCGAAGAAATCGATCGCGCGGTAGAAGCCTTGAAGCGAGAGGGGGTCGAGTTCAGCGAGGTGTCGCTGCCCTCCATCAAACTCGGCGTAACCACGTACTACATCATCGCACCTGCCGAAGCGTCGAGCAACCTGGCTCGTTACGACGGAGTGCGGTTCGGACCTCGGATCGAGCACGGAAAGGACCATATCGACATGGTCTCGGCGACGCGAGGCAGGCTGTTCGGCCACGAGGTGAAACTCAGGATCATGGTCGGCACGTACGCCTTGTCGGCAGGCTACTACGACGCCTATTACGGTCGAGCGCAGCAAGTCCGAGGTCTGATGGCCGAGGAGTTCGAGCGTGCGTTCGCGGACTACGACCTCGTGCTTGGGCCCACCAGCCCGTGTACGGCGTTCCCGCTAGGCGACGAGACGCTCGACCAGATGGCCCTCAAACTCATGGACTACTGCACGATCCCGGCGAACATGGGCGGCTTCCCTTCAATCTCGCTTCCTTGCGGGTTTGCGGACGGCCTGCCTGTCGGTATGCTCCTGACCGGGCCGGTCAACGGGGACGAGCGGCTGCTGCAGGCGGCCTTCGCCATGGAGCAGGCTCTGCCCGACGCACGACGTCGGCCACCGATGCCTTAGAGCGCCATGTACGACATCCATCGCAGGGACAGGCAAGTCTTTGTGAAAGAGTTGCTGCGGTTTGGTCCGCTGTACCTCTTTGTGATGGTCCTGCTCGTTTGGTGGTTCTTCCTTAACGTCTACACGTTCTTCTTCGGCTCGGCCATCATCGCATGGATCGTGTTCGCCGCACATCGGCGCAGCATCCCCAAACGCTTCTATAACACCAAGTTCCTCAACCTATGGAACGCGTGTTGCGACCGCCTCAAGAGGTTCCACGAGGCGATGGCGGAGGGCAAGAAGAAGGGCGTGCCAGAACTACAAGAACTCCCCAAGACGGTCAACGAGGTCAACCAGACGCTCTACACCGCGCTCAGACGGGCCGACATGGTCCTCAACGAGGTCATGAACTCCGAAGGCTGGCTTATCGCCTCGCGCAACGTCCCTGGACCGATCAGCCCAGACCAGAAGGCGCAGGAACTCTATCGCCTGGCCGACAAGAACATCGCCGAGTACAGACAGAACTATCAACTGGTCATGGCGGGCGTCGAACGCACCGAGGCGCAGGCCATCGTGTTCACGACGACGCTCGACACCCTCCGCATGCGCATGCTCGGGCACCGCCTCGCAGGTCGCTCGCCCGAACTCGCGCACACCGAGTTTCTGCAGGCACTCGCCGAGGCGCGCCTTCAACTTGATTCCATCGACAAGGCCCTCGATGAACTCGAACTCGTCCCGTTCCCGGGGCGGGAGGGACCTGCGCCCGAACTCGTCGCCATGAACGCCCTCAAGTCCGACGAAGAGAAGGAACTGGACTACGAAACCATCAAGGAAGAGCGGGACTAGATGCTCGTTCGGTGTCCAGCGAAAGTGAACACGTTCCTCAGTGTTGGGCCGCCGGACCAACACGGCTACCATCCCATACGCACCGTGCTCCAAGCCGTCGGCCTCTATGATGAATTGGCCGTCGAAGTCTCCAACCAAGACCACCTCGCTTGCGACTGGACCGACCTTCCAAGTGAGAACACGGTTACCAAGGCTCTCCGCCTTCTGCGCGAAATGATCGACGTGCCTCCCCTACAGATCGAGATCAAGAAGAGCATCCCTGCGCAGGCAGGGCTCGGAGGAGGCAGTTCGGACGCCGCAGGCCTCATTCGGGCCGTCAAGCGGCTATGCCCGGACTACGTAACTGACCAGTTCGCGTTCGAGGTCGCTTCCGCCGTGGGAAAGGACGTCCCCTTCTTCCTGGTCGGCGGTCGAGCAAAGGCGACAGGCTATGGCGACCAACTCGAACCGCTTCCAGACGTGACCCAGGAATGGCTCTTGATCGTCAAGCCCGACGTCGGCGTCGCGACGAAGGAGGCCTACGCCGCGCTCGACCAGAGCGATCGAGATTGGCGAGACTTCAGCGACGAGCCGTTCAACGACTTTGAGCGCGTGGCTCCGTGCGTGTGCGGAGACATCGCCGAACGGCTCCAAGTGCACGGCGCTAGCCGCGCCCTGCTCTGTGGCTCAGGGTCCGCCGTCTACGGCTCGTTTCACACTGAGGAGCGAGCGCGTCGTGCCCATGAAGCGTTGGCTGCAGAACGCCTTGGACTAGCGTGGGTCGCACCGACGCTCACGCGGGAGGCAAGCCTGTGGATGTCGTGATCCTCGCCGGAGGCAAGTGCAGCGACGAACTCCGAGCTGTCACAAGCGTCGAGCACCGCGCCGACATCGTCCTTGCCGGACGACCGATCGCCCAGATCGTCCTCGAAGCCACGCGACCGTTCGGAGAAGCCATCATAGTCGGCGGGCCGGAAGGGCTTGCCAAGAGACGCGTCGAAGCGGGCGCAAACTTCTGCGACAGTCTGGGCAATGGACTCCGAGAGGTCGCCACTGACAAGTTCCTCCTTGTGACTGTCGACCTGCCCTGCTTGACAAGTGAGGGGCTACAGGACTTCGTCGCGCACTGCGATCAATCCGCCGGCCTCAACTTCCCGGTCGTCCGCAAGGAGGACTGCGAGCGGATGTTCCCCGGCATGAAGCGAACGACGCTGAAACTGCGCGAGGGGACGTTCACCGGCGGAAACGTCGCCCTCATGGACACGGCCATGATGCGCAGAGCCCTCCCGGTCATGGAGCAGGCATACGCCCTGCGAAAGCAGCCGCTCAGGCTCGCTCAGCTTGTGGGCTTCGGCACGCTCTTCCGCGTGGTCCTCGGCCAGGTCTTGCCCGCGACCTTACCGCTGGACTGCCTTGAGAGGTCCGTCGGCCGGTTCCTCGGAGTCTCCGTCCACGCGGTCGTCAGCAGATTCCCCGAACTCGGGGCGGACTTGGACAAGCCAAGTGACTACGAGGCGTTTTCCAGACTCTTGAACAAGGCCTGACTCCCCCTCAAGTTTCCCAGAATCCCCCCGAAAACACACTTGTGGGATTCCAACCGCACGAGGCAGGCCCGGTCGACCCGGACATCACGGCCAACTTCCTTTCCTGCCTGGAAAATGTGGTCTGCGCCGAGGCGTGGACCAAAGGGGAATCCTTGCTGGCCAGGGTGACGGTCACCCAAGACGCCAGGATCACGGAGAACGACCTCCTTCAGGCGTGTCTCAGTCAGATCGGGCCCAGACAGACCCCTAAAGCAATCTGGCTCGATCGAAGGGCCAAGCCCGCAGCCTAGCCTTCTTCTTCCTCGAGTTCGAGGTCGATGTCGTCCTCGTCTTCCTCAGCACCCGGCATCTTGTCGACAACCTTCGCCGTGGGCTCCTCTTCCTTCAGGCCGCCCGAAAGGTCGACCTCAGTAATGCCCTGCAACTCGCGGTTGGGGCAGTTGTTGCAAACGAAATTGACCTTGACGGTCGAAAGCCAATCGGGGACCGCCGCGATCTCCTTTCCACACATGCACTTTGTCATGACTTGTCTTCTTGGGCTTCGGCGTAGGCTCGGACGGCCTGGCCGTGGGTCAGGGCGCCGTTGACGACCATCACGATCGCGCCGCCGAGGTAGATCCAGACGAGCCCGCCTTCACGCACTTGGCCGGGGTCGCGGATCGTCTTCTCGCCGCTAATCAGGCCGATGACGGCGAGGATGAACAGGACGCCGCCGAACCAAAAGAACGTGTTCTTCCACCACGCCGGTTTGGGGAACGTCTTGGGCTTGCCCACAAAGGGGAAAGATACCCGCTGGCTCAGGCTCGAATGTCCACGACCTGACCCTTCGGCTCAAGCAGTTTGAGCAGTTCGCTGGCCTGGTCCTTCTGCGAATCCAGCGCGCGCTTGAGAACGCGGGCCTGGTAGTTCAGTTTCGCCGGGTCTTGGGTCTGGCTTGCCGCCATCGCGCGGGCAGCAGCCTGGGTCGAGCCATCGATTCGCATCCTGAACTTGGTATCGGCAGATTTGCCAGGCTCATCAGGGGGTCCCTTTGAACCTGGAACTCCGTCTATCCTATCGGACGATGCGGTTCGTGCTGGTCACCAAGGACAAGAAAATGGCGGACGAGGCCCGAAAGGGCTTCCACCCGGACGACGAACTCCTCGTGTTCTCGGACTGGCAGGAGGCCCTTGACGCCTGCGAAAAGGCCGACATGATCCTCGTCGACCAGATCGCCACGCTCGAAAAGCCGCACAAGATCGCTGGATACGAGAAGTTCGGCGAGGCCAAGATGAAGCACAAAAAGGCCAAGTCCGTCCCGCTTGTGCTGATCTCACCCGAGGAAGGCTACGAACTTGACTTCATGGTCGGGTGGCCCAACTTTGTGTTCGCCAACGTCCGCCGTCCGGTGAACTACAAGATCTTCCGCCGCGCCAGCACGTGGATCTAGCCCCCTACTCCCTGCTCCCCAATCCCGCTCCTTACCCCTTCGACTTCGGGTGTGCCTTCTCGACCGCCTCCCTCAATCGCTCGATCGAGACGTGCGTGTAGACCTGGGTCGTCGCCAGGTTCTCATGGCCGAGCAATTGTTGGACCGTCTTGAGGTCCGCGCCACCATCGAGCAAGTGCGTCGCGAAACTGTGCCGCAGCGTGTGCGGAGACACGTCTTCCGGCAACCCGGCAGCGCGCGCCCAACGCTTGATCACGTTCTGGATCGTCCTCGTCGTCAGCGCCCTGCCTTTGTCGTTCGTGAACAACGGGTCTCCGGCAACGGGCTTCGCGCGCTCGCCGTCGATGTAAGCCGTCAGAGCCTCGGTACACGCCTCGCCGAAGAGCGACACGCGCTCCTTGCTCCCCTTGCCGAACACCTTGACCGTGCCCTCGGGGAGATCGAGGTCGATCATCTTGACCCCTGCGAGCTCGCTCGCGCGAAGTCCTGCGCTGTAGGCTAGTTCGAGGATCGCACGGTCGCGCAACGGCGTTTTGCCGACGGCCTCTTGGTCGAGCAAGTTCTCTGCCTGGTGCTGGCTGAGCGCCTTCGGCAACTGCCGTCTTCGGATCGGTGCTTCGAGCATCTCCGTCGGATCGTCCTTCAACCGCCCAGAGTCGCGCAGGTATCGGACGAAAGCGCGCAACGTCGCAAGTTTGCGCGCACGCGTGACGGGGTTAGGGGCGTAGGTGCGCAAGTAGCGCCGCATCGTCGCCGTGTCGAGGTCCGCTTCGCCCGACGTGAGTTTCGCGTATTGCGCCAGGTCCGACCCGTACGAACGCACGGTGGCCGCCGACCTTCCTGCGCGCAAGTGGTCGAGAAACGCTTGGATCAACCCATCGAGGCTCCCGCCTGGCACGTCGAAAGGCTACCTGTAGAGCCGAGCCTCACACCTTCCGGAACACGAGCGTCGCATTGTGCCCTCCAAATCCGAACGAGTTCGACATCGACACCGATGCGTCCGCCTTGCGCGACTTGTTCGGGATGTAGTCGAGGTCGCACTCGGGGTCAGGGTTCTCGTAATTGATCGTCGGCGGGAGTTCGCCCGTTTGCATAGCCTTGATGCAGATCACAGCCTCCAAGGCGCCAGCCGCGCCCAGCATATGCCCGACCATCGACTTCGTGCTGCTGATCGGCACTTTGTACGCATGGTCGCCTAGCAACTGCTTGACCGCGGCAGTCTCCAGTTTGTCGTTCAGTTCGGTCGAGGTGCCGTGAGCGTTGATGTATCCGATCTCGGTCGCAGAAATCCCGGCTTTCGCCAGCGCCATCTTCATCGACCGGTAGGCGCCGCTGCCTTGCGGGTCGGGAGCCGTAATGTGGTACGCGTCGCCGCTCTGCCCATATCCCACGACCTCAGCGTACATCTTCGCGCCGCGCGACTTGGCGAACTCGTAGTCCTCTAGCACCAAGACGGCCGACCCCTCGGCGATCACGAACCCGTCGCGCTCTTTGTCGAACGGCCGAGAGGCCCTCTGGGGCTCGTCGTTCCTCGTCGACATCGCGCGCGCCGCGCAGAAGCCGGCAAGCGCGATCTGGCCGATCGGAGCCTCCGCCCCTCCAGCCAGCATGGCGACGGCGTCGCCTCGCTTGATGATCTCGTAGGCGTCGCCGATCGAGTTGGTCCCTGTCGCGCAAGCCGTCACGACGCAGGTGTTCGGCCCGCGGAATCCGTGCATGATCGACACGTAGCCGCTCGCCATGTCTGGGATCATGTACGGCACGAAGAACGGAGAGACCTTGCCCGGGCCAGAGCTCATGATCCGTCCGACCTGCTCGTACATCGTGTCGAGGCCACCAATTCCCGAGCCGATCAGCACCCCAGTGTTGACTTTGACTTCGTCGTCCGACGGGAACGCCGCGTCCTCGACGGCCATCTTTGCCGATGCGGCCGCCAGCGCGATAAAACGGTCCATGCGACGCGCTTCTTTCTTATCGACGAACTGCTCGGCCTCGAACCCCTTTACTTCCCCGGCGATGCGCGTCGGGTAGTCGGAGCAGTCGAAATGGGTCACTGGGCCGATGCCCGATTGTCCGGAGACTAACCCGCGCCACGAGTCCTCCACGCCGATGCCCAGGGGAGTGACGGCACCGATGCCCGTAACGACGACACGGCCCGACGGGCCAATGGGTAAAGCCATCGGAGACGCTTAGAGTTTCTTCTCGATGTACGTCACCGCATCGCCTACTGTCTTCAGGCCTGCGGCGTCGTCATCGGGAACGTCCACGCCGAACTCTTCTTCAAACGCCATGACCAGTTCGACCAGGTCTAGGCTGTCTGCACCAAGGTCGTCGACGAAACTCGCCCCTTCGGTCACTTCGCCCTCGGACACGCCGAGTTCTTCGCAAGTCACCTTCTTCACGCGGTCAAGAATGGTTGCGGACATAAATCTAATACACCTTGTTTGATCGGTCGGTGGCAGTGTACCGCCGTCCAACAAGGACTCAGGATACACCCAGGTTCCCGGGTCCTACAGGGTCAATCCCCCGTCGACCGTGATCGTCTGCCCTGTCACGTAACTCGCGCCCTCGCCGCACAGGAACACCACTAGGGGGGCGATGTCGGCCGGGGTGCCTAGGCGCGAGATCGGGGCCGTCTTGGTCACGTGCTCCCGCATAGCCTCCGGCAAGTCCGTCGTCATGTCGGTCTCGATAAAGCCGGGCGCGATCACGTTGCACGTGACGTTCCGGCTGCCCAGCTCCTTGGCGACCGCCAGGCTCAGCCCGACGAGCCCGGCCTTGCTCGCCGCATAGTTGGTTTGACCAGCTGTGCCGTGCAGGCCAACGATGCTCGAGAGGTTGATGATTCGGCCCCACCGCTCTTTGCTCATCGGCCGCTGGCAGGACTTGATAAAGTTGAACGCGCCCTTGAGGTTGACGTCGATCACGCGGTCCCAGTCCTCCTCCGTCAAACGCAGCATGAGGTTGTCGCGCGCGATGCCCGCGTTGTTCACAAGGATCGTCGGAGGGCCGAGCGACTCGCCAACCTCTTTCACCGTTTGGTCGACAGCCGCGAGGTCGCTGACGTCGCATCCGAACGCCGCCGCCTTGCCGCCCTCGGCCACGATCTCGTCGGCCGTCTTCTGCGCGTTGTCTTTCGACGTTGCCACGCACGCGACCGCCGCGCCCGCCTGCGCCAGTTGCTTGGCGATCTCGCTACCGATCCCTCGGCTCGCGCCTGTGACGATCGCGATCTTTCCAGCCAGGCTCACTGCTGTCGCTCCTTGACCGCATCGAGGGCCGCAGTCACACTTGCGGGGTCAGAGACGGCGAGGCCCGTCGCCTCCGGGGCGATTCGCTTCAAGAGCCCTGTGAGGACGCTTCCGTGCCCGCACTCGAGGAACGTGTCGAACCCGTCGCGGACCATATGCTGCACGCTCTCGGTCCAGCGCACAGACGACCGCAGTTGTTCCTCCAAAAGGTTGGACCAGTCACCTCCGGGCTCGCTCGTCACGTTGCTGTAGACCTTGACCGCGCTTGTGTGAAACGTAGCACCCGCGAGGTGACCGGCCATCGTCTTCGCGCTTCCGTCCATCAGAGGGCTGTGGAACGCGCCGCTCACGTTGAGGGGCAGGACGCGCTTCGCGCCCTTTTCTTTCAAGGCGTCGGAGACCTCGGCCACCGCGGCGACCTCTCCGCTGATCACTAACTGTCCCGGGCAATTGTCGTTCGCTACGACCACCACGCCACGGGCCGTTTGGAGGACTTCTTCCACGGCTACCCTGTCCAGGCCCAGAACTGCGGCCATCGTGCCGGACGGCGCCTGTGCCATCGTCTCGCCCCTTGCGTGGACCAACTTGGCGCCGTCGGCTACGTCCAACACGCCAGCCGCAGCGAGCGCCGCATACTCCCCAACGCTGTGCCCGGCCGCAGCCCTGACAGGAAGATCGTTCGCTGCCTCTTGCAGTGCCGCGAACGCGGCAAGCCCGACGGTGTAGAGCGCGACCTGAGCGTTCTGGGTCTGCCGTAGCGTCTCCTCGTCCGCGTTGAAGCACAGGTCGGCGACGTCACGCCCTACGGCGGCCGAGACGTCCTCGAACACCCTCTTCGCGGCAGCGCTGGACTCGAAGAGAGGTTTTCCCATTCCGGGCGACTGGGAGCCTTGCCCCGGAAACACGACGGCGAGCATGAGGCGATGCTACCGGATGGGTCGGCAGGTCGGAGGAGCCTCGGGTCGGCTGGTACCCTGAGTGCAGTGAGCGCGAAAGTCGAGACCTTCCCCAACCCCGCCCCCCAGCGCGACTACACGATCGCCCACACGTGTCCCGAGTTCACGAGCGTTTGCCCCAAGACGGGACAGCCCGACTTCGCCACGATCGACCTCGAGTACATCCCCGACAAACTTTGCATCGAACTGAAGTCGCTGAAGTTGTACTACTACGCGTTCCGGAACGAGGGCATTTTCTACGAGGCCGTCGTCAATCGGATCCTCGACGAACTCGCGGCGTCGTGCCAGCCGCGTTGGATGCGCGTGACAGGACACTTCAACGTCCGAGGAGGGATCGCAAGCGTCGTCACCGCCGAAACAGGCAAGGCCCCTAACGCTTCTTGACCAAATGGACGGGCGTCGTCAATCGTAACGGCCCGTTCGGCGTCTCGTACACCAGTTCGACGAGCATCGCAACGTTCATCGTTTCGGCCCGGTCGCCTCGGACCCAGATTCCTCGCCTGCCTTCGGTCGAAGGCACCTTGTGGCTTTCCACTGGAAGCCATTCAGCCTTCTCAAAGTGCAAGTCCTTCGATGTGGTGCGCCAAACTCGGTACTCCGTCGGACCGGGCGAGGACTCGACGCGGATTTCCCAAGCGTCGTCTGTCGTCGTCAGCAGCGACGACACGCGCGGCAGCGCTTTGCCGCCGACGCACGCTCCTGCGAACTGCGCGAGCGACGGCGCCCACCACTTTTTGTCGCCCATGCCGTGTCCCGCGTTCGGAACCGCGAGCGACCACTTGGGCATCGCCATCCTGTCCCAGTACACCTGCGTCGAATCGACCGTCCAATACGGGTCGTTCGTCCCAGTCAGAACCATCACGGGCACTTTGATGTCGGAGAGGTAGGTCATCGGGTCGGTAAGCGCGATCAAACGCTTGCCTTGCTCTGTCCCGAGCAGATCTTGCAAGCCGCGGTCCGTGTAGTCCGCGATCATCGGCGAGTACGCGTTCCAGTACTCGCGCTGTCGTGCGAGTTGTTGTGGAAAACCAAGATTGTCGAACACTACTGGCGCGATCCCCGCGACCCGGTTATCCCCAACTGCCCCCAGGAGCCACGTCGTCCACCCGCGCTTGCTCGCTCCGGTTATCACAAAGCGATCCACAGGTTTTCCCCATGACTTGCTGGCCTGTTGGATAGCGTCCATCGCGGCTTTCACCGATTTGACCATCGGGAACAGGAGCGGCCAAGTCGGGTCGCCGGTCGCCATAAACTTCTCGAACGTGTGGGCGATGAGGTCGTCCTCCTCGTATCCCCAGAGCGGCTGCTTGGGGATTTGGAACAGCACGGCCACGGGTAAGCCGGATGCGTCGGCAAGCATCTGCGCGTAGTCGATATCGCGCTGATTGGGCTCCCAGCCTGTGACCTCGATGATCACGGCGCTGGCTGGCGGCGCTTCTCCGCGCGGGCGGACGATCACGACGTCGTGTCGCCAAACGGTGCCTTGCCAGGTCTGGCTGGTAAGGTCGAGCGCCTCTTGGCCGAGGATGGTCTTCCTGGTCCACTTGAACGTGGCGTCCGGTTTCTCGACGTACCCCTTCAGTTCGAGGCTGGCCGGGTCGGCGAGCCCCAGGCTCCAGAGAAGGGCGGCCGTGATCATTGTCCAGGAGTTTAACGCTCCAGGCGAGAAACCGGCTCAGACCCTGATAAACTTGACTTCAGACCCCGAAAGTGCAAGAATAGGGGTCTGGCAGCCTGGGGCTGGAGACCCGACCCTGCTAGAGGCTTTCCTATGAGGAGCGTCACCATGACGAAAACCCTGATCCTGTTCGTGCTGGCCGTGCTGATGGGCACAGCGCACGCCGGGCTCATCGATGGAACGGTACTGATCAATCGCGCAGCGAACAACCGCACGATCACCGTCAACTACGACGGCGTGAACGCGGCCCTGATCGAGATGCGCGTCAACGGCGAGAGCGTCGCCAGCCGGACGGCGGATTCGAAACTCGCCACCGGTGAGACCAACTTCGCGCTGAACCCCGCGATCCTCGTGGACGGCGAGAACTCGATCGAGATCCGCATCTACGACGCCAAGGGCAAACTGGTCGCCCACGAAAAGACTTCTGTCTTCGTCGACCGAAAGCCCACCGGCCCGGTGTTCATCGAGCGCCCCAAAGCGGGCACGACGGTCACCGGCCCGGTGCAACTCACGCTTGGCCTGCGACAAAGCCTGCGCAACCTCTACGTCAGTTTCTTCATCGACGACGAGTTCACCTCGTTGAAGAACTATCCGCCCTACACTTACATGTGGGACACGACCCGCGTGACCAACGGCTGGCACGAAGTGCAAGCCTGGGTGGTCGACGAGAACCACCGCACCTTCAAGACTGAGAAGATGCGGATCTACGTCAACAACCCGGGCGGCCGCACGGCCCGAATCGACCCGCTACAGCCGACCGAGGCTGGCGGCGGAGCGCTCGGCGACCCGGCAGGGATCAAGCCTGTGACCGCTGGCGGCGGCACTGAGGCCCCCGTCACGGCCAACGCCACGCCTCCCGCGCTCGGAGGCGCGACAGTCTCAGAGAACGCTGGCGGCACGGCCGTCGCCGATCCCGCTGGCACAAAGTCTCCAGAGATCGGAAAGGGCGAAGTCACGGGACAGCGCACCCTGTTGCCGACTGGCAACCGAATGGCGCCCTCCACGTTGCTCAACACCCCGACGACCGGCGAGCCGACTGCCCCGGCCTCGCTCGCGATCCGCGAGATCAAACTTGGTTCGAGGCTCGAGGAAGTCACCACGTTCGACATCGCGTACAACGGCAAGATCGTCGACTTCGACGTCGCGCCGATGGTGCTCGATGGCGTTCCGTTCACCCCGTTCCGCCACCTCTTCGAGGAAGCGGGCGGCTCCGTGAAGTGGCTCCACGACAGTAAGACCGTCGAGGCGACCGGCCTGGACGCGTTCCTCCGCTTCCGAATCGGCGAGGAGTTTGGCTTGCTCAACGGCACCCAGTTCCTCTTCGAGAGGGCACCGTTCCTCGAGGCTGGCCGCACGATCGTCCCGCTGTCCTTCGTCAGCAGCACGCTGAAGATGGACGTCCAGTACGACCCGAACACGGGCCACGTGCTCATCACGCAGGCCAAGAACTAGGCTAGACCGAGTTCCCGGCCCAACGGCCCCAGGCTCCAGCCTGGGGCCGTTTTAGTGTTCCCTGTCACTTTTGCTATAGTCCCCTGAACTTTGAGCCGAAAATGAGGGATAGGTCGAACCCTCGATGGGCTGGAAACTCCCCGAGTCGAAACACTTTGTTCTGCTGAGCCTCGCGCTGGCCATAGTCGGCGGCGGTGCTACGATGCTTGCCGCCGGCCAAGCGATCGTGAGTTCGCTCTTCGGCTTCCTCACGATCACCCTGATCTGCGCTCTGGCCGTCGAGGAGCGCAAACTGGCCAAAGCCATCGACGAACACGAGAAGGCGAAGGCGAGTTACGAGGCCATGGTCGGCAAACTGCCGATCGGGCTACTTGCCACGTGCGACGGTCGCGTGCTTTTCACGAACGAGATATGGTCCTCGATGCACGGCGAAGACATAGGCCAAGTGTTCGACTCGATCCACGCCTTGGACCGCGAGGCCGTTCTCACGGCCCTGCAAGACGCCGAGCAGAAACTCAAGCCGTTCACGCTGACCGTACGCGTCCACACGCGGACAGGCACCGTTCACTACGAGACCTACGGCACGCCGGTCCTCGACTCCTGGGGCAACCTGAAGCACGTGCTCGTGTTCTGCGTGGACGTGACTCGGATCGTCCAGGCCAAGAACGAACTCTATCGCAAGCACCGCGAGGTCGACGAAAAGAACTACCAACTCAACGCTGCGCTCCGGCAAGTCGAGCACTCCGTCGAGGCGATGGTATTGACCATGGTCCGCGCGGTCGAAGCCAAGGATCCTTACACCGCCGGCCACTCAGAGCGCGTCAAGCAGTACTCGGTCTGGATGGGAGAGGAACTCGGTCTGAGCGGCTATGAGATGCGCATCTTGGCGTACGGCGCAACGATCCACGACGTGGGCAAGATTGGCATTCCCGACGCGATCCTGACCAAGCCTGGCCCCTTGACCGACGCAGAATTCGAGACCATCAAAGCCCACACCGTCCTCGGGGCCGATATCGTGGCCGACATCGACATGTTCCGCGACTGCGTCCCGATCGTCCGATGGCACCACGAGCGCTTGGACGGCTCCGGCTACCCAGACGCCCTGCGCGGGGACGACATCCCCTTCCTGGCCCGTGTGGTGGCTGTTGCCGACATCTTCGACGCCATGACCAGCAACCGGTCATACCGGACCCAGATCGACCTCCAAGAGGCTCTACGGATCATGTCCGAGGACGTGGCCGCGGGCAAACTGGACGCCATCGCCTTTGACGCCCTGAAGGCCGTCATCCGAACCAAGGGCACTGTCACCCAGGCTGAGCCCAAACTCCAGTCTCGGGCGGCTTGACCCTGAAGTTTTTCCAGGGACAGCCGAGAATCCTAACTGGCGACTCCAGCAACGGGGCAATCAGATGGGCCAACGCAATCCTAAGCAAGACCAGAGGCAGCACGCCCGGTTCGAACTCCTCGACTACGCCCTGATGCAAGGGCACGGCGAAGACCAACCCGCCTCCCAGCGGGCGATCATCGTCGATGTGAGCCTGGGAGGGCTACAGGTCCGGTCCAGGACCAAGTTCACGCACGGCGACGTCTTCCGCCTCACTGTCGGTCGAGCCGACCAGACCCCGGTCGTCGTGGCTGCCGAGGTCCGCTACTCCATTCCCGTCGACGAGTCCGACCTCTACGCAACAGGATTCAAGGTCCGCCCCGAGAACAACGACCAGCGGATCAATTGGGTCGACTACGTGCACACCGTTTTCCAATCACAGGGCGAGACGCTCACTCACTGAGCGTCGCCGGGCAAACAGAGCAGAAGGGCTTCCCCTCTTTAGGGGAAGCCCTTCGACATTTGGAGACTTCGCGGCCTACTTAGAACCGCAACCGCAGCCGCTGCCGCAGCCACCCTGCCCTTCTTCGGTTTGGAACGAGGAACCGCATCCACACGAATTGACCGCGTTGGGGTTCTCAATCTTGAATCCGCCGCCCATAGCGTCGTCGACGTAGTCGACCTGGGCGCCGTCCATGTACTGGATGCTGAGCCCGTCGATCAGGATACGGACGCCCTCGTGCTCGAACTGCTGGTCGCCGTCCTCTGGCGCATTCTCGTCGAGGGCCATGCCGTAGGTGAGGCCTGAGCACCCTCCACCGGCGACCCATACGCGGAGCGCCGCATTGGACTTGTTCTCAGCCGCGATGAGGTCTTTGAGCTCCTGCGCAGCACGTGATGTGAGGGTAATGGCCATGTTTGAAACGCCCCGACTTCCGAGGGACATTCTAACATACGCCATTGAGGCTGGACCAGGTTCGGGACCCTAGGGACAACGACTGGGTCTACAATCGACTGAACCCTGGCACTGGAACGGCAGTCTTTCTGTCAGAATCAGGGTTCGGACGGATACGGGATGGATCGGGACGAGAGTCGGGCTGTGGAAGGAGGTTCGGTCGAGGTGTCGGGATCGGGGCGTCGACGGCTGATGACCGCCGCCGCGCGCCTCTTTCAGACCACGGGGCTGAGCGAAGTCACGGTCGCGCAGATCCTGGACCACAGTGGGGTCAAGGCCCCCACGCTCTACCACCACTTTGGAGGCAAGGAAGGCCTGTACGTCGCCTGGGCCTGCCAGACGCTCGACGTGATCGAGGCCGAGTTCCGCGCCCTTGCCTCGGGGTCTCCGACACTGCGAGACTTCTTGCTCGAGTCGACGAACATCCTCCTCTCGCCGCGGTCAATGGACTTCCTCCAGGTCATGCGTGACCGCAAGTGGCTTTCCGATCCAGACTCCTTGGAGCAAGTGGACGACGCGCTAAAGGTCGCCGTGTTCGGCCCCATCGCCTTGGCGATTGAGACGAGCACTCCGATCAAGAACGGTCGGGACGCCGCACAACTGTTCGTGCACATGGTCTGCTCCAGGCGACCCTACTATCTCCGGTCGGACGCTCGAGAAGCGATGCCTGCCGAGGAGATCGTGGACCTGTTCTTGAGCGGGATCCACGGAGAAACGAGGGGACAGGCGGTCATCCACGAAGACCGGGCCGGATATCCCGACCCTGCGGCGCGCCTTAAGTAAAATCAGGTTCGGCGCGAGCCAAGGATAGAGCCAACGCAATGCCCTACGTCGTCACCGAACCCTGCATCGGCGTCAAGGACAAGTCGTGCATGACCGTCTGCCCCGTGGACTGCATCTACGAAATCGACAAGATGGTGGTGATCCACCCTGACGAGTGCATCGATTGCGGTCTGTGCGAGCCAGAGTGCCCGGTGACCGCGATCTTTGTGGACACAGACGTGCCCGACCAGTGGGCCGAGTATGTGGAACTGAACCGCAGAGAGGCGGCCGCCAAGACGGGCGGCTAAGCAGCTTCGCCCATCAACTTTCGCCAGCGGGAGCCATCGAGCCGCGAAAGGACCTGGAGTTCGACCCCGATCCTGAAGCCTTCGTCCTGTTTCCTCACGTGGCGGACGATGCCTGTGGCGGATATAACGCCCATTTGCGTGTTCATGCCGAGGTCCAACTGCGATCCTTTCGCGATCTCGTGATCGCAGAGCAGCCCGATTCCTCCCAACGATACGTCGCGTATCTTGGCCATGAACTTCGCGCCGTTGTAGGTGACCTCGGCGGTCATGTGCTCGACAAGGATGCGGGTCGGCTCGTTGTGCTGTGCAATCTTGACGGGCTCGACCAACCGCAAGGAGACTTGCACCTTGCCGTTGCTTCCAGCCGCGGAAACAGTCGTGGCAAGGGTGTTGGCGCTCCCCTTCACTTTAGGCCCGTAAGCCTCCATGAAGAACTCGTCCCCGGGCTCCGTGCCCATGGCGTCTTCGGTCGAGACGACGAGGGACTCGCCCTTGAAGTATTGGATCCAACCGTTGACGAACTTGGCGTCACGGTGCCTGCACAGCCTGCAGCGGGTGCCTATGAAAACCTGGGCGTTTACGAGTCCCATCCCCAAGGTTCATTTTCGGTACGGGCCATGCTTCCTACCAGGTAGAGCCTGCCCGGTATTCCTTCTAGGTTTGGAAGGGGCCGGGACTGGGCGAGATTCGAGCCTGGCGGGCGTTGAACTGTGATAGTCTCCATGAAAAGCCCGATGTCAAAGCCTAACGAGCGCCCCTCCCCAAGCAAGTCCGTCAGGGCCGCCCAAGACCAGTTCGTCCTGGAGTGGGGGCGGATGAGCGACAGTTGGGGGATCAACCGGACGATGGCGCAGATCCACGCGTTCTTGCTGATCACCGGGCAGCCGCAGAGCGTCGACGACCTGATCGAGCGCCTGCACATCAGCCGCGGGAACGCAAGCATGAACCTCCGTGGACTGATGGACTGGGGGATCATCCGGCGGTTCCGCCAGCCAGGAGACCGAAAGGACATCTACCTGAGCGACGAGGACATCTGGCACGTTTTCGCCAAGGTCGTCCGAGAGCGCAAGCGCCGAGAGATCGACCCGACGATCGCGGCCATTCGAGAGTGCCTTGCGGTGGTCCCCGAGAGCGACCAGTCCGAAGAGGCGGTCGTCCTGCGAGAGAGGCTGCAAAGTCTGCTGGACGTTTTCGCTCTGATCGACCTGATCTTCGACCAGGTGTTCAGCAGCGACGAGGCATTCCGTCTCGCCGTAGAGAACTACAAGAGCACGGCCAAGAAAACCTAGCGAATCGACCCGGCACCGCCTTTAACAAGCGGTGGTAAGGTGAAATTGGATGCAGCAACAGACGCCTGCGGTGAGGAAGCGAGAATCGGTGATGAAGGTACCGGTGCTCCCTGTACGAGACACCGTACATTTCCCTGGCGTCATTCAGACGCTCTTGATCGGTCGCGACATGTCGCTTCGCGCGCTCCACGAGGCCCTGGAGAAGGGGCGAGAGACCCTCGTCCTGAGCCAGCGGAACCACACGGTCGACGAGCCGACGGCCAAGGACCTCTACAAGATCGGCACGGTCAGCGAAGTTCTCCACGTCCTCCCCTTGCCCGACGGCACGATGCGCGTGGTCCTGCGCGGCCTCGCGCGGGCCAAGACGCACAAGGTGGTTTTCAAGGGCGGGTTCTTCATGTGCGAGTGCGCGTTCTTGCCCGAGGTCAAGGAGCAAAACGAGCGCGTCGACGCCCTGATGCGCGAGTGCGTGAGCGCGTTCCAGCAGGCGTCCTCACTTGGACTTCAGGCGCCGCCAGAAGTGCTTGACATCGTCGGCACGATGCAGGACTCAGGCGAACTGGCCGACACGATCGCTCACCACTTGCCTAGTTTGAACACCGTGACGAGGCAGGAACTGCTCGAAGAGCCGGACGTCTCGAAGCGTCTCGAGCGGCTCGTGCACATTCTCATGCGCGAACTGCAAGTGCTGGAACTGCAGAGCTCCTTGCGGAGCAAGGTCGAAGAGGAGTTGGGGCAGACGCAGCGCGAGTACTACTTGCGCGAGCAGTTGCGCGCGATCCAGCACGAATTGGGCGGCGAGCAGGACGTCTTCAGCGAAGAGGGCGAGGAGTACCGAAAGAAGATCGAGGCCGCCGGGATGCCGGAGGAGACCCACGAGAAGGCGATCCAAGAACTGCGACGGCTCGAGCGCGCGCCGAGTTCCTCGCCCGAAGGGATGGTCATCCGCAACTACCTGGACTGGCTCGTCGACCTCCCCTGGCAGACCGTGACCGACGACCAGATCGATGTGAAGAAGGCAGCGGCGATCCTCGACCGCGACCACTACGGGCTTGAGAACGTCAAGGACCGCATCCTCGACTTTCTGGCCGTGCGGCAGTTGTCCAAGTCGTTGCGCGGGCCGATCCTGTGCTTCGTCGGCCCGCCGGGCGTCGGAAAGACTTCGATCGGCCGCTCGATCGCTGAATCGCTCGGACGCAAGTTCCACCGCATCTCGCTCGGAGGCGTTCGCGACGAGGCCGAGATCCGTGGGCACCGGCGGACGTACATCGGTTCGATGCCGGGACGGTTGATCCAGGGTGTGCGGCAGTGCGGCACGAAGAACCCCGTGTTCATGCTCGACGAAATCGACAAGATGACGAGCGACCTGCGCGGCGACCCGACAAGCGCGCTCCTCGAGGCCCTCGACCCGGAACAGAACGACCACTTCAGCGACCACTACATCGAGTCGACTTTCGACCTGAGCAATGTCATGTTCATTGCGACGGCAAACTTGCTCGAGAACATTCCCGCACCTTTGCGCGACCGCATGGAGGTCATCCGGTTTCCTTCGTACACTGAGCAGGAAAAACTGCACATCGCGACCAAGTTCCTGGTGCCCAAGCAGTTGCAGGAGCACGGCCTGCGCAAGTCTCAATTGACGCTTCCCCGCTCTGCGATCGAGACCGTCGTACGCGAGTACACGCGCGAGGCTGGCGTGCGATGGCTCCAGCGCGAGATCGGCACGGTCTGTCGCAAGGCGGCCCGCATCATCGCCGAAGGTCGCGAATCGAAAGTATCGGTCGATGGCAAGCGGTTGGAGAAGATGCTCGGCAAGCCGCGGTTCCGCTACGGCCTCAAGGGCAAGTCGGACGAGGTCGGCACGGCGACAGGGCTCGTGTACTCGGAGTATGGTGGCGACATCGTGACGATCGAGGCGAACCTGAGCGCGCCCTATGGCGAACAGCCTCAAGTCAAATTGACCGGCTCGCTCGGCGACGTGATGAAGGAGTCGGCGATGGCGGCCATGACGTACATCCGCGCCAACCAGCGGAGGCTCTCGCCTGAGAAGGAGTTCCGTTACGACGTCCACATCCACGTGCCCGAGGGCGCGGTGCCGAAGGACGGACCGAGCGCCGGCGTGACGATGCTAACGGCTGTGGTGTCGGCCTACACTGGCCGGGCCGTGCGCCGCGACTTCGCGATGACCGGCGAGATCACGCTACGCGGAAAGGTACTGCCAGTCGGCGGCGTGCGCGAAAAGGTGCTGGACGCGCACCGTGCGGGGATCAAGCATGTGATCCTGCCTGCAGAGAACATGCGGGACTTGGACGACCTCCCCGATGGGCCGAAGTCGGAACTACAGTTCCACCCTGTGAAGTCTGGCGAGGAAGTCTTGAAACTGGCGCTGGTGTAGCGCCCTCCTTTCAATCGACGGCGAGGACTTGCTTCTTGGGTCCGAGCTGTAGCATGCGCTCGAGGGCCTTGAGGGCGGGTTCGCGGACCTCGTCAGGCACAAGCACATGATTCATCACGCGGCCCTCGACGAGTTCCTCCATCACCCAACAAAGGAACGTCGGATGGATGCGGTACATCGTGCTGCACGGGCAGATCTGGGGATCGAGGCAGAAGACTGTCTTGTCCGGGTGTTGCTTCGCGAGGCGGCTCACGAGATTGATCTCTGTGCCGATCGCCCATTTGGTGCCAGGCGCCGCGGCCTCGATCGTGTTGATTATGAACTCGGTCGAGCCCATGTAGTCGCTCGCCATCGCGACCTCCATGACGCACTCGGGGTGGACGAGGATGTTGATGCCCGGGTGCTGCAACCTTGCCTGCTCGACCTGTTCGAGTGTAAATCGCTTGTGGACGGAGCAATGTCCCTTCCACAAGATGAGGGTCGCGTCCTTGATCTTCTGCTCTTTATTGCCACCAAGAGGTTTGAAGGGATCCCACAGCGCCATGTCTCGCTCGGGGTCGTAGCCCATCTTCATTCCCGTGTTCCGGCCGAGGTGCTGGTCGGGGAAGAAGAGGACTTTCTTGCCTTGCTTGAGAGCCCACTCGAGCGCTTGTGGCGCGTTGGTGCTGGTACAGACTGTGCCTCCGTGTTCGCCGACGAACGCCTTGAGGTTAGCTGCCGAGTTGATATAGGTCACGGGGACGATCTCGCTCGTGTCGGTGACCTCTGCGAGTTGCTTCCAGCACGAGCGGACTTGGAAGTGGTTGGCCATGTCGGCCATAGAGCATCCTGCGGCTAGGTTGGGGAGGATCACGCGTTGGCGAGGCGGAGTCAGGATGTCCGCGCTCTCTGCCATGAAGTGGACGCCACAGAACACGATGAAGTCGGCTGCCGGAGTCGAGGCGGCGTTATTGGCGAGTTTGTAACTGTCGCCAGTGAAGTCGGCGTGCTGGATGATCTCGTCGCGCTGGTAGTGGTGGCCGAGGACGACGAGGCCTTTGCCCAGTTTTTCCTTGGCTGCCCGAATGCGTTCGCTGGCCTGCTCGTCGGTGAGCGCGGCGTACTCTGGCGGCAATGGCGCCTGATACATGTTCGTTCTCTTCCGGACGCTCGGCCGCAGGCCTTCGCGCTCCCCGGTCGGCCACAGTCCTTACGGACGGGGATGTTGTGGCCGGTTCTTGCCTGATTATACGACCTGCCGGCTCACCTTCGGGACTTGCTGAGATCCGTCACAGCCGACTTGATGTCCTCGAGCCCGAGGCCGTTTTCTTCGAGCAGGCGTTGTTGGTCGCCGTGGTCGATGAACTTGTCGGGCAGGGCCATGAGGGTGTGGCGGACCGAGAGGCCGCGTTCTACGAGCTCGTCCCGGACCATCTGGCCAAAGCCGCCGTTGCGGGCGTTCTCTTCGATCGTGACGAGGTTTCCTGTCTGTTCGGCTAGGCGGAAGATCGTGTCGAAGTCGATCGGCTTGGCCCAGCGGGCGTTGATGACCTGGACGCCCACGCCTTGGGCAGCAAGTTGGGTCGCCGCCTCCCATGCCGTCTCGACCATGGAGCCAAGCGCGGCGATCGTGACGACAGGCTTGAGGTCCGTTGGCGACCCCAAGACCTCCGCCTTTCCAAGTTCGATCGGCGTTCGCCCTTCCGGCAGATTCTCCGGAGTCGTGCCACGGGGATAACGGATCGCGATCGGGCCCTTCTCGTAGTCCTTCATGAAGAACAGCATCTCGCGCAACTCGGTCGTGTCGCGCGGAGCGAGCATCGCCATGCCCGGGATGAACGAGAGGAACGAGATGTCGAACGCGCCGTGGTGGGTCGGGCCGTCTGCACCCACCAGCCCGGCGCGATCCATCGCAAAGCGGACCGGAAGATGCTGGATCGCGACATCGTGCAGAACCTGGTCGAACCCGCGCTGCAGGAACGTCGAGTAGATCGTGCAGAACGGCTTAAGGCCGCCCGCCGCGAGGCCGGCGGCGAAAGTGACCGCGTGCTGCTCGGCGATTCCTGTATCGTAGTAGCGGTCGGGGAAAGATTCCGCGTACTTAGTCAGGCCCGTTCCGTCGGGCATCGCTGCCGTGATCGCGACGACGCGCGGGTCGTCCTTGGCGAGTTCGACCATCGCGTCACCAAAAGCCTTGGTGTACTGCACGGGGCCGCTCGCCTTCTTGGGAACTTCGCCGGTCTCAGCGTGGAACGGCGTGACACCGTGCCACTTGCGCGAATCGTCCTCGCTGAGTTCGTAGCCTTTGCCCTTGACTGTGATCGCATGGACGAAGAGCGGGCCGTGGACCTGACGAAGGTTGCGGAAGATCTCCAGAAGGGAGATCAAGTCGTGTCCGTCGACGGGCCCGATGTACTCGAAGCCCATCTCTTCGAAGACCGTGCCTGTCTCTTCTGGCGCGAAATAGTGGGTGAAACCGTGGCGCAAGCCGGCTGCGATGCGCGGCGCAGGGCCGGGCACGCGCTCGATCAGTTCTTTCGCCCGGTGCGCCCAGTTCTGGATCGTGGGCCTGCTGCGAAGGCGTGTGAAATACGAGGTCAACGCGCCGACGTTGGGCGCAATCGACATGCGGTTGTCGTTGAGCACCACGGTGAGGTCGGTGCCCATCTCGCCTGCGTGGTTGAGGGCCTCCCAACTCATTCCGCTGCAGATCGCGGCGTCTCCCGTGACCGCGACCACTCTCTCGTTCGAACCGAGGCGGTCGCGAGCGGCGGCAAAGCCGAGCGCGGCGGAAATCGACGTGCCTGCATGGCCCGCTCCGAAATGATCGAGTTCATGCTCAGTGCGCTTCAGGAACCCACTTAGTCCCTTGTGCTTGCGCAGGGTGTCGAAGCGCGGCAGACGACCGGTCAGCAACTTGTGCGGATACGCCTGGTGCCCCGTGTCCCACACGACTTTGTCCGGCGGCATGGAGTACGAGGCATAAAGGGCGACCGTGAGTTCGACAGTGCCGAGGTTGGAACTAAAGTGGCCACCGGTCTGACTGACCTTGTCGATGATGGCCTGGCGCACCTCTTGGGCGACCTGGAGCAGTTCCTTGTCCGAGAACTTGTGGAGGTCCGTCGGACTGACGATCTGTTCGAGGAGTTGGTAGGTGCTGCCCATCGGGTTCCTGGTGTACGGTCTAAGGGTACCTAGGGTTCGGCCCAGCGCTCCGCGAGCAGGACGGCCAACTGCTCCAGGAGGCGGACTTCTTCCGGGCCGAACCGACCAACAGTGTGGCTATCGATGTCGATCTGGCCCAGGGTCTTGCCGTTGTCTTTGATCAACACTACTGCCTCGGAGCGAGTTTCCAGACTGCAGGCCAAATAGTTCTCAAGGCTCCTGACGTCCTCGATGATCTGGTCTTTGTTCTGGGCTACGGCAGTGCCGCAGACGCCTGTGCCGACCGGGATCTGGGTGTGGTCAGTCGGTGCGCCGACGAACGCGTCGAGCACCAGCGTGTCGCCTTCGAGCCGATAGACGCCAGACCAATCGAAGCCATCGAGCCGGTCCAATTGGGCCATCGCGAATTCGCGCAGGGCTCGGCCGCGCAGATGGCTCGCTCGACACGCGGCGAGAACCTGCACATGGGTGTACCCGTCGTTACATGTCTGCTCGGTGCTCATTGGGTAAATCCTCGCTTTGGCCCTTGTTGGAGAAGATTATGAAGCGACGGAGCGCGCGGGGAGCGGGACGGGTTTGAGCCAGGTTGTGCTGGTTGTGGAGGAGGACCTCGCAGACCAGTTGTTGATCGCCCGGACTGTGGCCGAACTGGGCGACCAAGTGAAACTCGTGACTGTGGTAACGGGAGGAGATGCGCTGGATTACTGCCTGAAGCGCGGGCCGTACGTCTGGAGAAAGGAGTCGGAGGCTCCATCCGTCATGGTCACGGACCATAACCTGCCCGATATGCGCGCGAGCGACATCGCAAGAGCGTTGCGGGAGTTTGAGGGCCTTGATCTTCCCATGATCGTTTATGCGGGCGAACTGAACGGGGATGCGCGAGCCTACGACCACCTAGAGATCGCTCGACTGATTCTGAGAGACGGCAATGCGGAAGAGTTTCAGGCTGCACTCTTGGCAGAACTGCAACTGCGCATCCAGGACTAGACGGTTCCGAGCCAAGCCACGAGAGCGGCATCGACGCTGTCCTTCTCCCCCGGGATGAGTTCGAGGCAAGGGATTCCTTCCCAAAGCCCTCGGTCCAGACCACCGGGCGCGACGATGAGCGCGGAGCCTTGTGCTCCGACGCTCGCACCGGGAGCGAGCCTCGCACCATTGAGCACCGACTGTGCCAGTCCAAGCATGAATCGCACCGCCGTGTCTCTGTTCGACGCGGACACGCCATAGAGTTCGACCTCGGGAAGATTGAACTTGCTCAGGCCAAGCGTGTAGACATGGTGTTTGCCCTCGTGCATCCGATCTTTGATCTGCACGTGGTCGCTGGCTGCGACGGCTTCATTGGCGGGCCTGTTTGAGAACACTTGTGACGGCAAGCGGTAGACCTGGCTCACAGGGTCTGCGACCACGCCGTCCGTCTCTTCGGCCAGGCGTTTGGCTATGGACAAAAGAAAGTCGAGCGCGGGATAGGTCTCCGGATCATAAGAGCCGAAGGTGAGTTGGAGGATCATCCATGTAGACTCCACTCGCACACGGAGTTCCGGATCCCATTCCTTGGCGGCCGCCGAACGTGCGAACGCCGAGGGGTCAAAGCCTGCCTCCTCCCTCGGCATGACCATCATCTTGAGGACGGTCTTTTGGTCAGGGCTCGAAAGAGCGTAGACGCCGCGCTTGATCGGCTCGGCGAGGTCCTTCTTCGTCGCTTCCTCGGCCAATGGCACACCCATCCCCGGAACAGCGCCACCATCGCCCTTAGGATTGAGGACAACGAGAAGCGGCGGCAACTGGGCCCGTGCTGCGAGCACAGTGAGATAGAAGTTTGGGCTGATCTCCAGGCCAGACCCTTTGGGCCGGCTGAACTGCAGCATCTTCTTCAGCCTTCGGATGTCGCCACCCCCTTCGGCTCGAACCTTTGGAACAGTCCCGTGATGAATCTCGACTTGGATGCGACGCGCTTGGCCCAGGCTGCGGTCTCTTCCCCTTCATAGAACACGATGTACGTCGCGGTCATGATGAACGCGAACATGGGGATGTTCATGCGCCACTCGATCCCAGCGTGGAGCAACAGTCCACCGATGAGCACCCACTTGCGCAGCGGCTTTGCGAACACGAGAGTCGCGAGTGCGAGTTCGACGATCAGCGTGCCGTAAGTCGTGAGGGCCAGCATCGGCTGTTGGTCAAAGAAGGCCGGGACCGGGAACCTGTCGAACTCGTCAAGTTGTGGCGGGTACCACGTCGCCGTGCCGTTGAGCCACCAGTTTCCGAACGACTTGTGCCAAACGGTCGTGAAGTACAGGATCGCTACCTGGATCTGCATCATGCGTTGGGGCCAGAGGGACACGTCAGGCGGCACTGATGGTGCCGTGCCGCGCTTGAGCGCAAAGTAGCGGTCCAGCGAGACGGCCGCACCGCTGGGCGCGACGGCGATGTAGAGCAGCATCGCGCGCACGAGCGTATCGCCCGAGTGCAAGATGTCTGGAGCGCGATGGTGAAGCGTCGTAACTCCGATCAGTAGCGCAATCGAGGAGATCCGCGTGAACAATCCTAGTGCCGTGAACAGCGCGGCCAGCAGCGTGAGTCCATAGAACGCGGCGGCGACGTCCGGGTTCGTGACGTTCTCCAGCAGATTGAACCGGAACATGCCGCCGTTCCATCGCTCCAACATGGCGGTTGGAATGTAGCCCGTCTCGGTGTACCAGGCTCGAAAGTCGATCGCGGTCATGGCCAACGTGATGAACGTGAGCGACGCGAAGACGATACGGAAGACGCCCATCGTCACCGGCGAGCCATAGCCGAACATCCACTGGTGGAACCGCTTGATCATGGCCGCGCCTGCTCCAAGAGTCTCTCCGTGTCGACCATGTAGTTGAAGAAGGCGTACTCCTTGTACTCGGGGTCCTGCTTCTGGTCCGGAGGCGAGACGGTCTTGAAGTGCCTCCTGAGCGTGACCATGACGGGAAGGTTCCCATCGCCCTGATAACTTTGGTAAGCGACCGCTTGCGCGATCACAGGCCACTTGTACGAGAACCGGTCACCGTGTGTGTTTTCGACGAACTTGCGAAAACGCTCCTTGAAGTACCGCTCGAACACGTTGAGTTTCTGCATCGAGGGGTACTCGAACACCATTTGCGTGCCGTCTTGGTATGTCACGACGGCGTCCAGCCATACGTCGGTGTTCGCGGGGTTCGGAGAGAACATGTTCCAGTACTGCCAAAACCCCGTGCTGTAGAGATAGTAGCGGGTCGGCGAGTCCTTGATCCAGAACCGGTTGCCGAGCAGGACGTAGTTGGGGAGGTCTTTGACCACTTGGCCCGCGGGGACTGGGGGAACTTGCTTGCCTTGGCGCTTGTCGAGGTATCGGTCCGCCATGCGCTTCGGCGGATCCGGCAGGGACCAACTCGTGATCATCACGAGGTGGAAGAACACCCAGACTTGGACCGCCCAGTGCACACCCCTCTTCTTCGTCGGTTCTGCCATCTCGCCCCTTAAGTATGCGCGACTCGGGTTACAGCGATTCTTGACTCATTCCGGCATCATCGACCAGGGGCTTGAGAACCTTGCGGACATAGCCTGGGTCGACTTCGACGTGCTTGGGGGCGCGCTCCGGGGCGTCGAACAGGAGGTCTTCGAGGAGCCGCTCGACCATCGTGTGCAGCCGGCGTGCGCCAATGTCCTCGGTCTTTGCGTTCACCTCGGCAGCCATGTGGGCGATCTCGTCAAGCGCTCCGTCGGTGAACACAACGTTGACTCCATCGACGCTCAAGAGCCGCTCGTACTGCTTTGTGAGCGCGTTCCTGGGCTCGCGAAGGATGCGGCAAAAGTCTTCTTCCGTAAGGGGCTCGAGGTGGACACGGATTGGGAGCCGTCCTTGGAGTTCTGGAATCAAGTCGCTGGGCTTGGACTCGTGGAACGCGCCCGCACAGATGAAGAGGATGTGGTCGGTATTGAGAGGGCCGAACTTCGTCTGGACCGTTGCCCCTTCGATGACTGGGAGCAGGTCTCGCTGCACGCCCTCCCGGCTCACGTCTGGGCCAGCACCTTTCACCGCTGGCATCGCGACCTTGTCGATCTCGTCGATGAACACGATCCCGGTCTGTCGCGCACGCTCTAGCCCCTCTTGGTGGAGGGTGTGCTGATCGATCATGGCCTTTGCCTCCGCCTCGACGATGAACGGGAGCGCGTCCTTCACCCTGATCTTGCGGTAGGTGCGCTTGCTGCGGTTGAACGGCGACATGTTGCCCATGTCAAGCCCCATTTCTTCGAGGCCCTGGTTGCTGAACACTTGAAGGAAAGGGCTTCCCTGTTCTTCGCTCTCGACCTCGATCAACAGGTCGTCGTGCTTGCCTTCCCCGATCTCCTTGCGAATCCGATCGCGCCGGTCTTCGCGCGACTCCCTTGGCAGTTCTGGCTCAGGCTGTTCGGCCACGTGATGACCGATGAGGCCGAACGGGCTGACGGTCCCTTGGTACTCAGGGTCGTACGGCTCCACCATGTCGATCAGCCTTTCGATCGCGATCTCTTTTGCCTTTGGTCGTGCCTCTTCGAGCATCTCTCTCTCGACCAGCCTGACTGCGGCTGCCGCGAGGTCTCGGACCATCGAGTCGACGTCCCGGCCCACGTAGCCGACCTCGGTGAACTTCGTCGCCTCGACCTTGACGAAGGGCGCACGCGCGAGTTGCGCCAGGCGGCGGGCGATCTCCGTTTTGCCGACGCCGGTCGGGCCGATCATCAGGATGTTCTTTGGCGTGATCTCGTCGCGCTCGCTCTCTGGGAGTTGCTGGCGTCGATATCGGTTCCGTAGGGCCACGGCGACGGCCTTCTTGGCGGCCGTCTGCCCAACGATGTAGTGGTCGAGTTCGGCGACGATCTGGCTCGGAGTGAGGTTCTCGATCGGGAGGGGCATGCGGCCTCGTTGTACCTTTGGCGCGGGTTCCGTCGTGGTCACGAGTCCCGAGCGATGTTTCGGGCGGCCTCGGCGACCCGCTGGGCAGCCTCTACGGCGTCTTCGACGCTCGAACTGTAGCCAAAGGTGAAGCGGACGCCTTCCCTCGCATGCTCTTCGGACCATCCGCACGCGAGGAGCACGTGGCTCGGCTCGATCGATCCGCTGCTACACGCTGCACCCGCGCTCGCGGCGACTCCCATTCTGTCGAGCAAGATGAGGAGGCTCTCGGCGTTCACGCCCTCGAACCGCAAGTGGCAGTGCCCAGGAAGGGTCGGCACGTCCAGCGATTGAAGATGGAGTTTTGGCGTGTCCTCTTCGATAAGGGCGCGACGAAAGGCGTCTCTCGCCGCGCGCTTGCGGTCATCCTGGCCGGGGTCATTGAGGGAGCCTTGCACCGCCGTGGCGAAGCCGACGATGGCCGCGACGTCCTCTGTCCCTGCCCGCATCTCGCGTTCCTGTCCGCCGCCCCAAGTCGTCGGCTTGACCGGCGTCCCTGCCTTGACGTAGAGCGCGCCAACGCCCTTGGGGCCGCCGAGTTTGTGCGCAGAGAGGGCAACGATGTCTGCTCCGAGTTCCTCGACGGTCCACTGTGCGCCGTCGCACCACGGGAAGGCTTGGACTGCGTCCACAAAGAAGATCGCGCCGACGCTGTGCGCGATGGGCGCGATGTCTTTGACCGAGGTTATCGCACCCGTCTCATTGTTGGCGTACATTGCACACATGAGCGCAACGTCGGATCCAGTGCGCGAGCGCACGTCTTCGACGTCTGGCCGACCGTGCTCGTCGACGACTAAATCCTCGACCCGCATTCCTAACCGCTCGAGGACGGGCCTGGTGTTGACGACCGCGTGGTGCTCCGCCTTGGGAACAAGAAAGCGGTTTCGCTCTTCCGTTGTTGCGAGCGCTCTGCCGACAATCGCGAGGTTGCACGCTTCTGTGCCGCTCGACGTGAACACGACTTCACCGAACAAGCACCCAAGCGCATTTGCGACGACCTCTCGCGCTGCGTCGATCGCCTCCTTTGCGCGGCGGCCCTCTTCATAGAGAGAGGACGCGTTTCCAAACTCGCGCTCGAGCCACGGCGCCATTGCCTCTCGCGCTTCCGGTCGCAGCGGGGTCGTTGCTGCGTGGTCGAGATAGATGCGCCGAGTCATGTTAGGACAGTGCTCATCAGAAAGATGAGCCCGTTATGGACCACGTGGAGGACGATAGACGGAACGAGCGAGCCTGTGAGATAGCGCAGATAGGCGGCGACCGCCCCGGTGGTCATGAGCGCCGGCCAGATGAGCGGGCCCTGGGGATGGATGGCAGCGAACACGAACCCGCAAAGCAGCACTGCGGCGATCGGCTTGAGCCGTGTGGCCAGGGCGGGGAGCATGAGCCCGCGGAAGGTGAGTTCCTCGACGAGCGGCGCGAGCACCGCTGCGACCACAAAGATCGCGAACCAATCCAGGCCGCTCGCCCGCGCAAAGTCCTCGGTGATCGGGTGGCTCGGGGCCGGTAGGTGCTGGCTCAGCAGACCGACGCCCACGAGCACGATTCCAAGGATGGGGACTGTGCAGAGGTAGCCGGCCAACCCTGTCTTAATCAGCCGTCCCATAGGCCATGTCTCTGCTACGATCTCGCGTACAGAGTCGATCTTGCCAAGGACAGGGACGCGAAAGAGGGCAATGGTGACGAGCCCTATCGCCAGCATCGTGCCGAAAGTGATCCATATGGGACTCGCGCCCTGGGTAATCGGATTGTCTTCGAGGCCTGACGCCAAAACCCCCAGGACTGCGAACGCGATGAGATAGAACGCAAACCGCAGCATGTACCTGTCGCCGTCTGACTTTTGAAGAAGGCCGAATCCGACGGGCACGATCCTTCCTGCCGCGCGGCCGCTCAGGAAGAACACGATGCACGCGACGCCGGCAATAAACGCGAGCGATACGATTGAGAAGACCGCACCGACCTTGAAAAGGAAAGCCTTGTCGATGATTTGGTCCCGCCCGCTGGGCAGGTCGATCATCTCGCGAGCATGGACTTTGGCTAGTTCGAACGCGAACCCGCTTCCCTGCCTCGCATCGAGCCCATTGACGAACTCCTGAGTGACGAACTCCCCGGTGTAGATGTACAGCACGTCCTGCGACACAGGATCGTCGCTCGACGCCAGACGGTCAATGGCCGCTTTCGGCGGATCTTTCTTGAGCTCGTGTGATGCGACGAGCGCAGCAATCGCTGCGGCGTCAGAATCGGGCGCATCTTTGAGCGCCGACTCCATCGTGTCGACGAGGCCCTGGCGCATCGGTTCTGCGAACTGCTTGTCCAGCGACGCTGAAGAAGCATAGAGCGACACGCTGTACTTCAGCGATTCGTCGTAGAGCGTCGGCGCTGCTGGCTTTCCAAACTGCGACGCATAGCCCGCGATCGAACCTGCGATGGCGAGGACGAGGAGCACGCCCGAGACGATCCAGCCGATTGGGCTGGAACGAGGGTCGAACCGCAAGGGCTCTGGGGCCATAACGGGCGGCGGGGCTACTGGAGTCGGCTCGTCCGTCATGGGTTGCCCAATATACATGGACCTTTGAATGGAGGCAAGGCTGATATACTGGAGCAGTGGTAGACAGCCATCTACCGTTCATGGAGCGCGACCCGCGCCCCTTGAGGGTGGTGTTCCTCGACTTGAACGCCTACTTCGCCAGCGTCGAGCAGGCGGAGCGCCCAGAACTGCGCGGCAAGCCGATCGCGGTGGCCCCAGTCATGACGGACGGAGGGACCGTGATCGCTGCCAGTTACGAAGCCAAAGCGTTCGGAGTGAAGACCGGCACACTAGTCGGAAGATCGAAAGAACTGTGCCCTGAGATCGTCATCGTCGACGGGCGTCACTCGCTCTACACCCACTATCACGAGCGCATCAAGGAGGCGGTCGAGACCGTGCTTCCAGTCCACAAAGTGAAGAGCATCGACGAAATGAGTTTCCGGTTGATCGGAAAGGAACGCGAGCCGGAAGAGGCGCTGAGGCTCGCAGGCGAGATCAAGCGGGCGATCCGCGAGCAGGTCGCCGAGACGATGACCTGCAGTATCGGAATCGCTCCAAACGAGTTCCTTGCAAAACTCGGCACCGATATGATGAAGCCGGACGGCCTTGTGACGATCCAGGCCAACGAACTCCCCGACCGGCTGCGGGGGATGGACGTCAAGACCTTCTGCGGCATCAACAAGCGCATGGCGGCACGCCTTGGCTCGGCCGGCATTTTCACGTCGGACGACATGATCGATGCGACGCGGGAAGACTTGCGCCGTGCGTTCGGTTCGGTGACGGGCGAGCGCTGGTGGTACCTGTTGCGCGGGTTTGAGATCGTGGAACCCCCGACGCAGCGTCGCTCGTTAGGGCATTCCCACGTGCTCCCGCCCGACAAGCGGTCGGAGCAAGGCGTCAGGGACGTGATGCTCAGGCTGATCCAAAAGGCGACAGCGCGGCTCCGAGACGAAGGGCTGTGGGCCACCGAGCTTCACGTCAGGGTCGGAGCAAGGGATGGATCGTGGGCCGAATGGACGAAGGTGCCGCCTCTCCAAGACACGGTCAGCGTGGTCGAGCGGTTCAACGAGCTTTGGGACGGCCGGACGTTCCAAGGCCAACCCTTGTCCGCAGCCGTCACTTTTGGAGGCCTCCACGAACTCGACGAGGTGACCCCGAGCCTGTTCGACGACGTCGGCAGGCGTACCGAGGCGAGCAAGGCTGTGGACAGGCTCAACAAGAGGATAGGCAAGAACAGCATCCTGCTTGCCAACGCCGTTCGGGGCAAGGACACGGCTCCGGAGCGGATCGCCTTCACCAAGACGTCCCTCTTCAGCGAGGGCAAGGGGGACAACGAGTGGCCAGGCGCCAAGGAGGGACCTTCCTAGGCCCGCGATAGGTTTGGCCATCGCCCAGCGACTTACTTGTCACCTGAAGTCAGAACGGACGACCATGGAGACAGGAAACCAGGCAGTCGAGACAGTCGCTTTGAGGCAAGGGCCTTCGTTGTGGGAGGAGGGACGGATTATGGATCCGACAGAACTCCAGCGGCTCTATCTTGACGACGTCTGGCGGTACGTGTCTTCGCGGCTCGACCGGCAAGAGGACGCCGAGGACGTGACCATGGAGGTCATGCACGCGGCGTTCTCCAAGTTGAGGGAATCGACGGTCGTAGCGGAGCCCAGGCTCTGGCTGCTGACGATCGCGAAGAACAAGGTCGCGGACGCACTGAGGCGTCGCTACCGACGGCGGGAAACCCCGCTCGTCGACAGCGACCAGCCGGACGGCGCGGACCACCTTCGACGCTTCGCGGTCAACGCGATCCTCGACAAACTGCCGGAAGACCACAGCCAGGCGCTGGTCCTGAAGTACGTGAACGGGCTTTCGACCGACGAGGTCGGGGCCGTTATGCGACGGAGCCCGGAGGCGGCGAACAGCCTCCTCCAACGGGCGCGACAGTCGTTTCGCGAACTCGGCACCGGCACGTTCGATCTGACCGACCGGGAGGACGAAGACCAATGAAGAACCTCTTTGACAAGCAACCGATTTCGAGCGAGGCCCCGCAAGGCTTGCGCAACAAGGTCGAGTTGGCCGCTCGACAGAAGCCCGCGCGCGCTTGGTTCGCGCCCCGCTATCGCTGGGCCGCTGCCGGTACCGCCGTAGCGGCGTGCGCCGTGGGCGTCGTCATGTTCATGCTCCCGAGCAAGGCGGAAGCCAAGACTTGGGAAATGGTCCAAGCCGCTTATGAGCAGGTTCGTGGCGTGCTGATCCAGATGGAGTTCAGCGGCGACGGCGAGGACGGCAAACTGACCATCGCAGGCAAGGGCCAAGACTGGCGCGTCAGCATGGAAGGCATGGACGGCGGCAAGGGCGAAAGGATGGACATTTCCTATGCCGGCGGCGAACTGACGATCTGGGAGGGCGGCGACACCGCGCAGGTCATCGACCTCGGCATCAATATCCCGTTCTCGCCCGAGCAACTCATGTCCGAGATGGCCAACGAACTCACCGCGAGCAACATCCTGAAGCAGGGTGAGGGCGAGATCGGTCGGGAGAACATCCGCATCGAGCAGCCGGTCGTCGTCAACGGTCGACGCGTCTACAACGTGTACGTGACTGAGCCCCACGGTGAAGGCAACTTCCACATCCTCGTGGACGCCGACACCGATCTGCCAATCTCGATGAACGTCGACGGCAAGAACGGCGAGTCCATGCGCATGTCGTTCCAGTTCAACGGCGAGTTCGATAACTCGTTCCTGCAGCCGGTGTTGCCGAGCGGCATCAAGTTCGAGCGGATCGACCGCTCCATGCTCGGTGGCGACGGTGAGAACTTCATGGAAGGCATGAAGGACTTCCACTTCAAGTTGAACGACGGACACGGCGGCGACGTACAGACCCGCGAACAGGTCCGGATCGAACGGGCTGTCCGAGTCGGCTGAGACCCCTCAAACATCAAGCGGCCCCGGTCCACAAAGACCGGGGCCGCTTCTTTGTGCGTCACTCCGCGTCTTCGCGCGGCAGGTACTGGAACTGCGAGAACCACCAGCCACTGAGGACGAGGAACCCGATCCCCACGGCCGGAAGGATGATCCACGCGAACACAGGGTTGATCAACGTCGCATCGCTCTGCATGGCCGTCACCGCCATCAGCCTGTTCTTCTCCGGGTGCTGCGCAAGGACGCTCATGTACGTGTTCACCGTGAGCAAGTACATGTCGCCCTTGAGGTAAGGCACGAACGCCTCCCACACGAACGTGAAGATCAGGATCAGGAGCATCGCCCTGTTCATGATCAGCGTGATGAACACGAACAAAGAAGCGTAGGCCACAGCGCCGAGGAACATGATGAACATGTCCATCCAGAACATCGACGTGCCAAAGACGCTCGGCCCGACGACCACGAATCCCACGCAGATCAACGAGATCCACGACATCAACGTTACGGCGACCACCGCCGCTAGCCCACGAGAGAAGATCAGCACATTCCTCGGCACGGTGCGCGTGACCATGTAGACGATGGTCTTCTGCTCGATCTCCTGGCTGATGACCATCGTGGTGAACATCGCCGCGGCCAACGCGACGATGCGATACACGATCAAGCGCACCAGGAGCCCGTACTCGGCCTCGCCGATGCCGTTTCTCGACATCGAGGCCCAAAGCAACGAGACGCCGGCGAGGATGAGCCCAAGGACCACCCAAATGACGATACGCCCGGGACGGAGCATGTCGCGGAGCGTCGATGAGAACACGTAAGGGTGCAGCATTTAGGCCTCCACCAGATAATGGAAAACGCTTTCCAGGTTGTTGTCCGGGCTTTCAAATCCGTACACGCGCAGACCGTGGTCGAGAACGAGCGCGGGGAGTTCGTCGTAGAACTGGCCAGGCGACTTGGTCGTGATCTCTACCTCCTGCTCGCTCGGATCGACCTGCGCGCTGATGACATAGGGGAGCGACATGAGTTTCGAGGCGACTTCGCGCGGGTGCGCCGTGATCACGCGGATGCGGTGCGGGTGACGGTCGATCAGTTCACGGATCGATCGCAGGTCGCCGCTGGCGAGCATGCGCCCTCGGTGCATCAGCATGATCGAGCGCGTCATCTGCTCCACCTCGAAGAGGATGTGGCTCGAGACCACGACCGCCTTCCCGCGCTGGGCGATCGAGTGCAGATAGTCCATGTACTCGCGCCGCCCGACCGGGTCGAGGCCGTTGAGCGGCTCGTCCAGGAGCAGGATGTCCGGGTCGTTCAGCATCGCCTGGGCCAACTTGATGCGCTGGCGCATGCCCTTGCTGTAGCCCTTGAGCTTTCGGTCGCACCGGTCGGCCATCCCGACCTCTTCGATGACCGCGTCGGTCCTCGACCGCGCCGAAGCATCGTCGAAGCCGTTCATCCGCGCCATGCGGTACACGAACTCGCGACCGCTGATGTGCTCGGGGAAGTTGTCGATGTCGGGCACGTAGCCGAGTTTCTTGTAGACCTCGACATTGGCGAACGGGTCCATGCCCATGACGGTCACCGTGCCTGTCGTCGGGCGCATCTGGCCCGTGATCAGGCGCATCATCGTGGTCTTGCCTGCACCGTTCTGGCCGAGCAGAGCGGTGACGCCAGCGCTGATCTCTACCGAGATGTCGTTCATGCCGATCACCTGGCCGTACCACACGCTGCAATCGCGGAAGGAGATCAACCCACCACCTCCACAGCGCGCACGCGCTTCCACAAGAGCCGGAGCGCGAAGACGCTGAGCAGCACCACCAGTCCGAACGCCAAGTATGGCGAGGGCCGGTCGATGTTGAACCCGTTGTCCGCCCCGACGAAGAGGTTGGGCGAGTCGAGCCCGAGGATGATCTTCGCCACACCGATGTTCACGCCGTCGATCGAACAGTAGTACAGCCCCGATGCGAACGAGCGGACGCCTTCGGCCCCGCCGTGCGACTCCGACATGATGATTCCCAGGATCACCGACACGATGTTAGAGATGAAGTACGCGCCGACGTAGGTCGCGCTCGCCATGCGCCCCTGGTTGAACAGCGAACTCACGCCCAAAATGAGGCTCGCGTGGAACGCCGCCCCGATCAGCGTGATGACCAGCAGTTTCACGATCAGCCAGGGGTCGTCGGAAAGGAACCCGAACTCGCGGTAGTTCATCGCGCCGAACGCGTAGAAGAACAACGCCGGCACCAGCATCGCGAAGAAAAGCGGAATGAACACGCCCACCCACTTTCCTATCACGTAGTCCTTCTTCGTACACGGCTTGCTCAAATACACGAGCAGGGCGTTCGTGCGGTTGTCGTTCGCTATCGCTCCAGCACCAACAGCCAAGGCGACGAACAAGTACCAGATCTGACCGAACGAGTAGCCGTGAAGGAACTGCGCGGACCAGTCGATCCGCCCGAGTTGGCGGAGCGCCTGCTCGGCGTCCCCTCCACCGGCCGAGAGCATCCAATCCAGGATGAACAAGCCGATGAACATTATTCCGTAGTACCAGCCGCCCAGGATCATGCACCACCAGTAACCCTTGTGCTTGATCACGCGCATGATGTTCGCGCGAGCGATGACCTTCCACCGCTGTGTCGGCGCGTCGAGCGCGCCGTCGTACGTGCGGTACGAAAGATCGGCGATCGGGCCAGCGGCGTTAGACATGGACGGCCTCCAAGAATGCTTCCTCCAACGAACGTTGTGCCAAAGCGAGGTGCCTCACCTGCGCCCCAGACCGGCGAGCGCAGTCGAAGACGCGTCGCGCGGTCTCGTCGAGTTGCGTGTCGCCATAGATGCGGTACTCGCCCCGGCGCAGCTCCTCGACCATCATGCCGAGTTTCTGCACGTTGTCGACGAAGTCGGTGTTATGCTCGCGCAGTTCGACGTCCACCGGCTGGCCCTTGACCGACTTTAAGTCGCGGATCTGCCCCGCCGCCCGGAGTTTGCCGCCCAGCAGCACGATGACGTGGTCGCAGATGCGCTCGATGTCCTTGAGCAAGTGCGAGGACACGAGCACCGAAAGCCCCTTGCCGTGCGACACCGACTTGACCAGCGTGAGCATCTCTTCGCGCCCGCGCGGGTCGAGCCCGTTGGTCGGCTCGTCGAGCAAGAGCAGTTTCGGCCCGTGCACCAGAGCCTGCGCGAGTTTGATCCGCTGCTTCATGCCGGTCGAATAGGTCTCGACGTTGCGGTAGCGCGCCTCGCCCAGGCCGCAGTACTCCAGCACCTCGTGGGCGCGGCGCAGGGCCTGGTTGGCGGGCAGGCCGGCCAGTTCGCCCGCGTAGGCGACGAACTGCACGGCGGACATGCCGGGGATGTGGCAGTCCTGCTCGGGCATATAGCCGACGTTCTGGCGGATCATCTGGCCCTCAGTCGCAAGGTCGTGGCCAAGGATGTGGCCTCCCCCCGCAGCCGGGTCGACGAAGCCGAGCATGGTCTTTAGTAGGGTGGTCTTTCCGGCCCCGTTCGGCCCCAGCAGGCCGACACAACCTTCTGGAAGGCTGACAGTGAAGTCATCGAGGGCCGTGAATCTGCCGTACTGGACCGTGAGGTTCTTAAAGTCGGCGACAGGCACGATTGGGGGAGTTTACGCGCTGCACCCTTGCTCGGTTGCCTCAATTGGACCAATGGCATTTCGCGATTGGAGGGTCACGCGGCGCGCGTGCCCTCGTGCGTCCTGTAGCCGCAGGCTTTAGCCTGCGCGAAAGATTCCGACTCTTGGGACCGCGGCGAGCACTGCCCCGACGCGATCGTCGGTCTGCGTCGCACTTGCGCAGGCTAAAGCCTGCGGCTACGGGACTGTGCTTCGAGCGGTGCCGACGGAGCGGCACCCTCCCACAATCTCCAATGAGTCCTTACTCCTTGCTCCTTACTCCTCGATTCATCCAAAGGTAACCTCGCCTCGACATGGAAGAGACGACTTTGGTGCTTGTGAAACCGGGCGGAGTGGAGCGGAACCTGATCGGCGAGATCACCCGGCGCATCGAGGCGCGCGGCCTGCGCGTCGTCGGCCTGAAACTCATCCGCGCACCGAAGACGCTCGTCCAGGAGCACTACGCCGAGCACAAGGAGCGCCCGTTCTTCAAGGACGTCGTCGCGTATTTGACGAGCGGCCCGGTCGTGGCGATGGCCGTGCGCGGAGAGAACGCCGTCAAGGCGATCCGCGCGATGATGGGCGCGACCAACCCGATCGAGGCCCTGCCGGGCACCGTGCGCGGCGACTTCGCGCTCACGATCGACGACAACCTGACGCACTCGTCGTCGGACGTCGCGGCGGCGAAGCGGGAACTCAAACTCTGGTTCCCCGAGAAACTGGCGCGGTAGTCAGTCCACTCGGCCAAGAGGAATCGAGATCTCCACGACAATCGGCGCCGTCGGCCATTCCGGCGGCATGCGCTTGACGTGAGTGTCCAGGAAGACCACTGCATTCATGTCGTCTGATCGTGGCGGCTTGGGGAGCAACGACAGGTCGCCCGCGGCGTTTCGTCGCAGATCGCTTGACTGGAACGCGAGTGGCACTTGATCGTGATTGAGGACTTTCTCGCTGTCGATTCTCGACAAGGGAAGGTAGAAGGCGAATCCGTATTGGCCCGGTTTCGGTTCTTTGAGCGTCGGATCGACGAGCCTCCGCTCGTTCACAATGTAGGGGTTGATCGCATCCATCCACTTGTCCGCGTCTGGGAGCCGATCATCAAAGTCACCTGCATACATGACGAGTCCAAGCCCGATCTGTTTCATGTAGGAGATTACGGGTCTTTTCTCAGAAACATATGCTGCCGAGAAGATTGGATAGAGGATCGCCGCGATGATCAAGACGAGGACGAGCAGCACCACGATGACGGTGGCCCACGAGACCTTGCGCTTCGGAACGCTCTCGCTCACACATTCATTCTACGGCAGGCCAGCGCGATTTGCCGTAGAATCCGAAATATGAGGCAAGGTTCGACAGAAACGCGATAATTTGGAGTGCGGCGCTTAAGCGCCGCTTTCAAAGGCGCGGCTTAAGCCGCGCACTCTAAAGTCAGCCTCCGGCTACGGCAACTTGATCTCTACCTCCGGCATGCCTTCGACCGCCTTGACGTGCGTGTCGAGGTAGGCGATGAGGTTCTTTCCGTTCCAGC
>CAZGXW010000008.1:0-63929 GCA_964529975.1 uncultured Fimbriimonadaceae bacterium | reverse complement strand
TAGAAGGGTGGTGTTCCATTGGTGCCGAAGCTCCCACCTACGCTCTACATCTACATCCAAACAACAATCCGAAGTTGTAGTAAAGCTCCACGGGGTCTTTCCGTCCTACTGCGCGTACCCCGCATCTTCACGGGGACTACAATTTCACCGAGCTTCTCGTTGAGACAGTGCCCAAGTCGTTACGCCTTTCATGCGGGTCGGTATTTAGCCGACAAGGAATTTCGCTACCTTAGGACCGTTAGAGTTACGGCCGCCATTCACCAGGACTTCACTTCAATGCTTCGCCCGAAGGATAACATCTCCGATTAATCGACTGGCATTGGGCAGGCGTCAGCCCCTATACATCGGTTTTCACCTTAGCAGAGACCTGTGTTTTTGGTAAACAGTCGCCTGGGATGCTTCGCTGCGGCCCCGGCTATTCACCGAGGCGCCCCTTATTCCGAAGTTACGGGGCTCGTTTGCCTAGTTCCTTAACGAGAGTTCTCTCGAACGCCTTAGTCTCCTCGACTCACCTACCTGTGTCGGTTTGCGGTACGAGTGGCAACAGTGTATAGCCTTTGGAGCTTTTCGCGGCCCCCATCTGTCTCAGTTTTTTCACCCCGAAGGGATCCATTCCCCCCGCTCGGCCGTTATGCCGCCCTTCCAGGCAGCCTAGCCTTACGGTAGCCCGGAACTACCAACGGTCCGGGATGAGACGTTTGGAAGCGTCCTTCCAGTGCACACTGCGCCAGGTCCGGAATATCTACCGGAATTCCATCGGCTACGCCTTCTGGCCTCGCCTTAGGGTCTCGCCTAACCTCCGTCTGACGAACATTGCCGGAGAAACCTTAGGTTTTCGGCGCACAGGATTCTCACCTGTGTAATCGCTACTCATGCCTGCATTCTCACTCGTGCACGCTCCACCGGTGCTTCCGCTCCAGCTTCACTGCCTGCACGACGCTCTCCTACCGATCACCGCTCATGCGGGATCCCGAAGCTTCGGGAGACGACTTTAGCCCCCATACATTTTCCGCGCAAGTTCACATTCGGCCAGTAAGCTGTTACGCACTTTTTAAAGGATGGCTGCTTCCAAGCCAACCTCCTGGCTGTTTATGCGAACTCACATCGTTTCACACTTAGTCGTCGTTTAGGGCCCTTAGCTGTCGATCTGGGCTGTTTCCCTTTTGACCACGGAGCTTATCCCTCGCAGTCTCACTGCTGCTCTAATCACACGGTATTCGGAGTTTGATTGGGTTCGGTAAGCGGGTAAGCCCCCTAGCCCATTCAGTGCTCTACCCCCGTGTGACAACAAACAACGCTGTACCTAAATACATTTCGGGGAGAACCAGCTATCTCTGCGTTCGATTGGCATTTCACCGGACTAACCACAGCTCATCCCGAGACTTTTCAACGTCAATGAGTTCGGCCCTCCATGAAGTGTTACCTTCACTTCAGCCTGGCCATGGCTAGATCACGCAGTTTCGGGTCTGCTGACAATGACTCGACGCCCTATTCAGACTCGGTTTCCCTTCGGCTCCACGGCTTAGCCGCTTAACCTTGCCAATGCCAACAACTCGCAGGCTCATTCTGCAAAAGGCACGCCATCGCACGTGACGGGATTGCTCCCGACATAGTGCTCTGACTGTTTGTGGACGACACGATTTCAGGTTCTATTTCACTCCCCTCCCGGGGTTCTTTTCACCTTTCCCTCACGGTACTGGATGCACTATCGGTGACAAGTCGTACTTAGCCTTGCCCGGTGGTCCGGGCGGATTCACACGGAATTCCTCGTGCTCCGTGCTACTTGGGAACATCCTGAACTCGACTTGGATTTCGAGTACGGGGCTATCACCCGCTATGGCCGCGCTTTCCAACGCTGTTCCTCTTTCCTTCCTCGATGCTCGTTTCTAAACACCCAAACCCAACCTCGATCGCTCAAGGCTCGGTTTGAGGGTTTAGTGGATGCCCCACAACCCCAATCGGCATGCCGATTGGTTTAGGCTGGTCCGCTTTCGCTCGCCGCTACTTACGGAGTCCCTTCGGTTTCTCTTCCACGGGTTACTTAGATGTTTCAGTTCACCCGGTGCCCTCCACACACCCTATGGATTCAGGTGTGGGTGCCAAGACATAACTCTTGACGGATTTCTCCATTCGGAAATCCTCGGATCGTCGCTTTGGTGCAGCTCCCCGAGGCGTTTCGCCGCTTCCGCGTCCTTCATCGGCAACTTGTCCCTAGGCATTCGTCGTGCGCCCTCTGTAGCTTTATTTAGAGAGTTCTTAACTCGGTGCCTTTAACGCACAGACTCCTAACCACTATGCAACTGTCAAAATGCTCTGGCCTCGATGGGCACCGGACCGGGCAGGACGCCCACCGGCAAGAAGGAACGATACCTTAAGGCGAGCCCCCGGTCAAGCGTTTTGAGCCTATTCCCGAAAACCGGGACCAGTGGCCTGAAGGGGATCGGGGGCTACACCTTCGCCCGCTCAAAGATCGACAGTCCGGCCTGGTTCCAGTCGTCGATGAACCGTTTGAGCCCGGAGTCGGTCAGGGGGTGTTTGAAGAGTTGGGCCATGACCTTGTAGGGCATGGTCGCGACGTGGGCCCCACAGGCCAGGGAGTCTGCCACGTGCTGGGGGTGCCGGACCGAGGCCACGAGCACCTGGCTCTTGAAGCCATAGTTCTCCACCATCTCCACGGTCGCAGCGACCGCTGCCATGCCGTCACCGCTCAGGTCGTCGACCCGTCCCACGAAGTTGCTGATGTACGTCGCGCCAGCCTTGGCCGCCATCATCGCTTGGGTCACGCTAAAGACGAGCGTGACGTTCGTACGAATGCCCTTCTCGCTCAGTGTGCGGACGAGCCGGACGCCGTCCTCGATCAGGGGGACTTTCACGACTATCTGCTTGTGCCAACTGGAGATCTCCAGCGCTTCCTCGAGCATGTCGTCGTAGTTGGTTGCCACGACCTCGGCGCTGATAGCGCCTCCCGGCACCAGTTCGCAGATATTGAGCACCGTCTCGCGGAAGCCCTTGCCGCTCTGGGCAATGAGCGTGGGGTTGGTCGTGACTCCATCGAGCACGCCCCACTCGGCGGCCTTCCGGACCTCTTCCACGTCGCCGGTGTCCAGGAACAACTTCATCAGCCCCATTTTAGTGGTTTTGGAGCCTAGGGTCTAGGCAGGGGCGTTATGCTTTTCCCCATGTCGCTCGGACGACACCAGGACACGATCGTCGCGCCCATCACGGCGCTCGGTGGTGCGGTCGGCGTCTTGAGGCTTTCCGGACCGTCCGCCTTGGCGGTCGCTCGAGCCGTGTTCTCCGGGCCCGAGCCCGAGCCTCGACGGGCCGTGTATGGAGCGTTCTCGCAGGGCGACGACGGTCTGCTCGTCTACTTCCCCGCTGGCTCTTCGTACACGGGCGAGGAGTCGGTCGAAATGTCGGTCCACGGGTCTCCGGCGTCCGTCTACGCCCTTGTTGCCGCCTGTGTGGCCGAGGGGGCGCGGCGTGCTGAGCCAGGCGAGTTCACGCTACGCGCCTTCATGAATGGACGCATGGACCTGACGCAAGCGGAAGGCGTGCGCGACACCGTCAATGCAGCCACAGACGCCCAACTGCGCCAAGCCAATCTGCTGCGGGAAGGCGCCCTTCGTGACACGGTGCGCTCGCTCCGCCACGACCTCGTAGGCGTGCTCGCAATGGTCGAGGCTTCGACCGACTTTAGCGAAGAGGTCGGCGAGGTCGACAAAGTTGCCGCGCTCGATAAGTGCTCGACCGTATGGGACCGCACGTTCGAACTCGTTCAGACCGCAAGCGCGGCGAGGATTGTCCGGGAGGGTGTGTCGGTCGCGATCGCAGGGCTCCCCAATGCCGGCAAGTCTTCCCTGCTCAACGCCTTGATCGGCAGCGACCGGGCAATCGTCACCGAAGTTCCTGGCACGACTCGGGACACCGTGGAGGAAACGGTGGATCTCTTCGGTGTTCCCGCTCGACTCATCGATACCGCTGGCTTGCGCAACACGGAGGACTTCGTCGAGGCGCTCGGCGTCGAGCGGTCACGCAACGCGATCGAGAACTCCGATGTCGTTTGGTACGTGTACGACTCGTCGCTCGGGTGGCAAAACGCGGACGATGCGCTCGTTAGTGCGATAGAGCGGCCGGTGATTATCGTGCGGAGCAAGTGCGACCTCGGCGGCTCTGGCGAGGGACTCGCCGTGTCTTCGACCGACCGCAAGGGCTTGAACGAACTCCTCAAGGCGACGAGCGAGCGCGTCCGACCTGGTGAGGCGAGCGCTCTGGTCAACAGCCGACACGCGCCACTCCTAAGGGACGCGCTCCAATCTCTTGAACAGGCCATGACGACGCTCTCTAGCCCGTTCCCTAGCGACCTTGTCGCCGTCGACCTCCAGGGTGCGATCAGAACCTTGGGCGAGATTACGGGCGAGACGGCATCGCCGGACGTGATCGACAGGATCTTCCGCGACTTCTGCATTGGAAAGTAAGATGGGTGGAATGCAAGGCGAGGGCCGACTGTCGAAAGTTTGGATTCCAGGTGAAGAGGGAAACTGGCCGCTCGTCTTCGACAAGAGGTTTGAACGCGAGACCTTCCAGCAAGCAGACAGAATCGCGGTGACTACTGACGGTAGCGTGCTCGAATTGCTCCTGGACCTCGTGCGACAAGGAGGAGCCGAGTTCGTTTGCACGTACACGAAGCGCGACGCGCAAGATGCAAGGTTTCGTTCCCGCTCGATGTCGTTCGACCAGGTGGCGGAGTTTGTGGCCAGGTTCAGGACCCTCTTGGAGACGGATCCAAGCCAGAACTTCTCGGTCGAGAACGCGACGACCAAACGCCATGTCTTGGTGGACGAACACAACGTAGTCTACGTTTCTGGTGACATCTCCGATGTAGAGGCGTGGCTGGCGATGCGAGGGTTCCACCAGGGGCAGATCACCCTGCCGACTCCTCACGTCCACATCGACTTAGACTTCGGCGACCTCGAGCGCGACCTCATCCGCTCCCTGACGGAGTGATTTCGACCTGCCTCTGGCACCTTGTTCGGGGACGTGGCGTTAAACTAACGGGCAGTCCAGGCTGCCTGCAAAGGGAGCAAGAGCGAGCATGAGATTCGACAAACTGACGATCAAGGCCCAAGAGGCCTTCCAGGACGCCCAAGGGCTTGCCGGCGAGTTCCAACACCAGGCGATCGAGCCTGAGCACTTGCTTCTCGCGTTGCTCAAGGAGGGTTCGATCGTCGGGTCGCTGCTCTCGAAACTCGACGCCAAGCCATCAGTCCTCCGCGCCGAACTGACCGCCGAACTTGAGCGCGCCCCCAAGGTATCTGGGGCAGCCCAACACGGCTCGAGCCTTGGCAACCGTTTGAATTCGGTCTTCAACCTTGCTTTCAAGGAATCGGAACGGATGGGCGACACCTATGTTTCGACCGAGCACATGCTGGTGGCGCTCATCGAAGACACGGGAACAGCGGGGAGACTGCTGAAGAGCCAAGGTGTCTCTAAGGAGGGGATCGAGGCGGCCATCGAGGAGATTCGAGCCGGGCGCAAAGTGAGCGACCCCAACGCCGAATCGACCTATCAAGCGCTCGAGAAGTACGGCATCGACCTCACGGCTCGCGCGCGCGCAGGGAAACTCGACCCGGTCATCGGGCGAGACGAAGAGATCAGGCGCGTCGTGCAAGTCTTGTCTCGCAGGACCAAGAACAACCCCGTTTTGATCGGCGAACCGGGCGTTGGCAAGACTGCCGTCGTCGAAGGGCTGGCGCAGAGGATCGTCAAGGGCGACGTGCCCGAGGGACTTCGCAACAAGTCCGTCGTTGCGCTTGACATGGGCGCGCTCGTTGCTGGTGCGAAGTATCGCGGCGAGTTCGAAGAGCGGCTCAAAGCCGTGCTCGACGAGATCAAGCGAGCGGACGGCCAGATCGTGCTCTTCATCGACGAACTGCACACTCTGGTCGGAGCAGGAAAGGCCGAGGGCTCGCTAGACGCCGCGAACATGTTGAAGCCCATGCTCGCCCGCGGCGAACTGCGGTGCATCGGAGCAACGACCCTGAACGAGTATCGGCTGTACATCGAGAAGGACAAGGCACTGGAGCGCCGCTTCCAGACCGTTTACGTGGGCGAACCCAGCGTCGAAGAGACGATTTCAATCCTGCGAGGGCTCAAGGAGCGGTACGAGATCCACCACGGAGTCCGAATCACCGACTCTGCGATCGTTGGCGCAGCCATGCTCAGCGACCGGTACATCACAGACAGGTTCCTCCCAGACAAGGCGATCGACCTCATCGATGAAGCCGCCTCTCGGCTCAAGATCGAGATCGACAGCGTCCCTCAGGAGTTGGATGCGATCGAACGGCAGATCATCCAATTGGAGATCGACCGAGAAGCGTTGAAGAAGGAGACGGACAAAGCGAGCATCCAGAGGCTTGAAGACACCGAGAAGCGATTGGCAGAACTCAACGAGCAGGCCAGTGAGATGCGCGCGGTGTGGCAAAGCGAGAAGGGCAAGATCGAGCAGTCGCGGTCGATCAAGCAGCAGATCGACGACCTTCGCGTCGAACTTCAACAGGCCGAGCGAGACCTCGATTGGACGAGGGCCGCTGAGATCCAGCACGGAAAGATCCCTCAACTCGAGAAACAACTCCAGGAGGCGAGCGAGGTGAACGCCATGCTTAAGGAGGAAGTCAGCGAAGAGGACGTCGCAGAAGTCGTCAGCAAGTGGACCGGCGTTCCCGTCAGCAAACTGCTCCAGGGCGAGATGGAGAAACTGCTGAGACTTGAGGACCGGCTCGGTCAGCGCGTGGTCGGCCAGGACGAGGCACTCCAGACGTTGAGCGACGCGATCCGGCGTTCACGGTCTGGATTGAGCGATCCAAACCGACCAATTGGCTCCTTCCTGTTCCTCGGCCCGACCGGCGTCGGTAAGACGGAGACCGCCAAGGCGCTCGCCGAGTTCATGTTCAACGACGAGCGAGCGATGGTCCGTATTGATATGAGCGAGTACGGGGAGAAACACTCGGTCGCTCGATTGATCGGCGCTCCTCCGGGGTATGTCGGCTACGAGGAGGGTGGACAACTCACCGAGGCCGTTCGACGCCGGCCTTACGCCGTCGTTCTGCTCGACGAGATCGAAAAGGCGCACCCAGAGGTCTTCAACGTCCTTCTGCAGTTGCTCGACGATGGGCGGTTGACCGATGGCCAGGGCAGGACGGTCGACTTTCGCAACAGCGTCGTGATTCTGACGAGCAACCTGGGATCACAGTATTACGCCGACGGAGCGATCACCGACCAAGACTTCAAGGAGGTCCGGTCGAAGATCATGGAGGTGGTCCAGCAGTTCTTCCGACCTGAGTTCATCAATCGATTGGACGACATCCTTGTGTTCCGCTCGCTCGGAGCGCAGCAAATCAAACAGATCGTGCGCATCCAAATCGAACGGCTTGCAGAAAGGCTGAAGGACCGAAGGATCGTCTTGCAGTTGACTGAAGAGGCGATTGCTGAGATCGCATCCATCGGATACGATCCGGTGTACGGTGCGCGCCCACTCAAGCGCGCGATCCAGAACGAACTCATGAACCCGCTCAGCAAACTCATCCTGCAAGGAGCGATCACTGACGGGCAAGAGATCCTGGTTGACTTCAAGTCGGGCAGGTTCACGTTTGAACCTGGGATCCCCGCAAAGAACTAGAAAGGTGGAACAGGTCTGGCAATTCTGATCGTCTAGAATAGACGAGGAGAAGAGATGAGAATACTTGCCGTAATCGCCGCAATCGTTGTCGCTGCATGCTCGTTCGCACAGTCGAACCTGCAAGGGACTTTCTGGCTGGGGACGTCGCTCATGTATGAGACTCCCTGGGAGGCCGGCCGAGACTACACGTTTGGTTTTGGCTTTGCTCCTGTCGTCGTCGACAGGGCCGGGAACGACAACGACGCACGCATCGGACTAGCGTTCGAGGCCGACTTCTACCAAGACCGCCAGCCGCGCGGGCTCGCGATCGTCGGCCGAATCGGACTCGTCGACGGCGGTCTGTACGGCGCTCCGGGCGTGTACTACGTTTCTCGCCCGAGCAACCCCAAAGAGATCGCGTTTCGCGTCGGCGCGCTAGTGCCGCTTGGCGACCTCGATAACGGGGATCTGCTCCCTTGGGTGCTGGAACTCGCCGTAGGGTTTCGCTTCTGAACCAGTGTTAACCGAAAAGCCCCGGCGCTTTCGCGCTGGGGCTTTTTCGTCTGTTCCGTCCCTGCAAAGAGGAACAAAAATCGCAATAGGCCAACTCGCCGGATACCGGGTCAGCGGACTTTGGACCGACTGTGGCCCGTCCCGAGCCCTTCCGCAAGTTCGACAGGTTTTTCTTCCATCGGCTTGCTGAACCCACTCCGCCAGGTCATTTGAGCGCGGCGTGGGGTGGTATCCGCAAGTCGTAGCGGCCTATGCCTTACCGACTAATGTCGGCTTGTGAGGCTCATTCCATTAGACGCCGTTTTCCCCAAACTGGTTCTATCGCCGGGTCTGACGTAGGGCCGACGGAGCGACCCCGAACCTCTTGCTGAACGCCCTACTGAAGTGGGCGGTGCTCCGGAAGCCGACCGAGTCGGCTATGTCCGAGACCGGAGATTGAGTCTGGAGGAGCAATTCTCTGGCCTTTTCGAGCCGTAGTGAGACCAGGTACCGGTTGAACGGCTGACGGGTGGTCTCGCGGAACAGGTGGCGGAAGTGGGAAGGGCTCAGGTTCAAGTCTCTGGCAAGCGACTCGACGCTGATGTCCTCGGTGAACCGCCTGGCCACCAGTTCGAGAGCCCGGTCGATCTGCTCGTCGCCTGTCCGGCTCCCTCGCTTGACGACGGGGTCGGTCAATTGCCGGACTTTGCGCAGAGTCAATGAGGCGATCTGTGTCGCGTCGTCGAGAGCGTCCAGTTCGCGGGCGGTCTCGAGTTGGGTTTTGTGCATCTCGCGCGTGGCGTCCATCTCGAGGAGTGCGCCAACGACGGCGGCAAGGAACGTCAGCCCAAGTCCACGCGCCTCGTCCAGGTCGCGTCGACACTGGAGGATTCCCTCGTTGAGTTGGTGGAGCGCCGCGTCCAAGCGACTGCGGTCGCGGAGTCGCAGTATCGATCCGATCTCGTGTAAAGCGACGCGCCCGCTGGTCCCGCGGAACGGACAGACCGCAGCGGGCTCAAACGAGAACCGCACGTCGAACACGACGAAACTCGCCGGCGTACCCAGGTCGCGCAGCACCACCTTCGTCGGCTTTGCGCCGCCTGGCACGTCGAACGTGAGTTCGTCGATCCGATGCTCGGTGCTGTCGATCAGCGCGGAACCCACGGTGTCGATCGAAGTTCCATCGCCGTTGAGGCGATAGAGCGCGCCGCCGGCCGTGGCATCTCCGTAATGGCGACCGCACACAAGTTCGTTCGACCAAACGACCTCGGCTCCTTCAAAGACCTGCACGATCGCTCCTACTGTTCCCATCGGCTCATTATCCGGCGATGCGAACTGGGCGAACACGCCGACCATCGTGAACGACTCGAGCCGACCTTCCACATTCGGCACAGGGACTTCCAACGTCGACGGAAGGGCGCGCGCCGGGTGCGAACGCCCAGGGCCGCCTTGCGACATCCATGGCGTCGTGTCGTTCCAAACCGGCCCAGTCATCGACCGGTGGTACACACCCGACCTAACATCGCGCTCCTTCATCAGGGTTGGATCGCAGTCGTTGTGTGCGGCAAATGCCCGAAGAGCGACTCGCGCATGTTCTTCACCCATGGTCGCATGAGTTCAGCGTCCCTCTGGAAGTACAGCGGAATCCATGCAACGTCGCTCAGGACAATGTCCTCGGCCTTTTGGTAGAGCGGGATCCTCTGGTCCATGTCGAGGATCGAGTCCGCCTCGCGGCACAGCGCGTCGAACTCAGGATTGTTGTATCCCAGTTTGTTCTCTGGCCCATAAGTCGCGAGCATGTGGCTCACGAAGTTTTGCGGGTCGAGATAGTCCGCGGCCCAGCGCATGTGATAGAACGTCTGTTGCTCGTTGTTGTACTTTTCGAGGTACGCGCGCCACTCCATGGTTTGAAGCTTGACGTTGATGTTCAAGTACTTCTTGAGGTCTTGCGCGACGGCTGTCGCAGCGAGTTCGATGTCCGGCCTCTGTTCACGGAACGTGATCGTAAGCTCTGGGAAGCCCTTACCGTCTGGGAACCCGGCCTCGGCCAAGAGGGCCTTTGCACGGTCGGGGTCGAACGGGTGCGCTGGCGCGTCCGCGCGGTGCCCAGGGACACCCGGCGGAATGATGCCGTTAGCGACGGTGTTGTGCCCGCCCAAAACTTCACCGACTATGCGTTGCTTGTCGATCGCCATGGCAATCGCCTGGCGGACGCGGATGTCCTGGAACTCCTTGAGCATCTTTCGGTTGATGCCGACGTACCAAATCGCAGGACGCTGATAGAACTGCAGGTCCTTTTCCCACTCCGTGCCGCGCAGTCCCGCGATGTCTTGTCGCTCAAGCATCACCATGTCGATCTCGCCGTTCTTGTACTTGTTCAGGCGCGTCGCTGCGTCCTTGATGACCGGCCGCTCGATGCGGTCGACTTGCGGCTTTCCGCCGTGATAGTCGGCAAACGCCTCCATCACGATCATCTGGTCGCGCTCATAGCTTGCGATCTTGAACGGGCCTGTTCCAACCATTTGTGAGACATCGCTCATCTCCTTACCGAGCGGCGCAAAATCCTTGTCGAAAGGCGCGGATACCAGATAGGTGAGTTTGCCAAGGAAGTAAGGAGTGGGCCGCTCTAATTCGATCGAGATCGTGTAATCGTCGATGACCTTGATCCCTTCGACATCGATAATGCGGGGCTCTCCGCCAGGGTTCTTTGCGTACGCGTCCTTCTGCTTGGCGACGGTCTCGCTCAGTCCGACGATATCGCTCAGATAAGCGTCGATCGTCGCGCTCTGGAGGCCGCCTACACAGTTGCGCTCGATCGACCACTTGACGTCTTGAGCCTTGCACTCTCGACCGCTGTGGAACTTTACGCCCTTCTTGAGTTTGAAGACGTAGGTCTTATTGTCAGGCAAGACCTCCCAAGACTCTGCCAGGGCGCCTACGACGGTGTTGTCCTGGCTCCACGTCACCAGACCTTCGTAAATCTGTTGGATGGCGTCGAGCGTGTCGCCGTCTTGGACTACGCCGGGATCGAGCGAGGTCGGGCTCGTCACGATCGGATACCGGAACGTGCCGGGCACGGGTTTTGCAGCCGAAGTATTGAACTTGCCGGGGCTGCAACCGAGAAACGCGATCGACGCGAGCGCGAGAACGAGGCCACTGGTGAGTCTCATCTTGGTTCCATTCTACTCCCCGTGACCTGAAGCGGCACGGACGGCGGTCTCCCATGCCGGGAGCGGCGTGTCGAGGATGCCTTGCCACATCCGGTGCAGGACGGCAGAGCACTCTGTTGCACGCTTCAACCTGTCCGGAGGCCGATCCAGTTCCGCGATTCGAGCAATCCCCGTGAGTGCCTCGGCGCTGGCCCTCCTCCTGTCCGGGTAGCGGTCTGCGCTCGATTCGCTCACGGTGCCGCCCGCGCCTGGCGAGTACCAGACCGGCGTCGTCTTGATCGAGACGCCAGAGGACGCGCAGACCTTCCAATCAGGCATTTGTCCCTCGTCGGCAAGCAGCTTCGCGGCAAACCAGACGAGTCCGACGCAAGCCTCGCCTTCCCCACTCACCGCCGAGAGAGCAACAATCAGCGAGTCGAAGATCTCTGGTTGCTGGCTTTCATAGGGCAAGTGCTCCGCGACAAGTTCAACGAGCGCCAACCCGCACAGTAGCCGGTCGTAGTCGCGACGGACAGAACCGATGCTGCTGAGAGGCTGTGCCTGCGTGATGTAATGGCGGACCCGTCCAACAGCGAGCTGGAACTCAGCGATGACGAGCGGCTCACTGGCACCGGCGAGGCGGGAGCCGCCCTTGCGGGAGCCCTTTGCGATCGCGTCGATCTTGCCGAGTTCGCGCGTGAACAGCACCAGGCGTCGGTCGCTCTCGCCGACGTCCGACCGGCGCAACACGATCGCCGTCACGGTCGCGTCGGCCAACTATCCGCCGCCGAACATCTTGCTGGTCTGTTGCACCCACTCGACGAAGATGTACGACATCCGGTCGATCTCAAGCACGAACCTAGCCATGACCGTTGAACCGAAGATCGCACCAAATCCGATCATCAGCAGCCATCGGCCGAGGGTGTTCGAGCCCTTCAGCAACTTGCCCTTCATGTCGAAACTGAAGAAGAAGTAACTGAGCGCGGCCAGCACGGTCACCACAAAGATGAAGTTACTGATCGCTTGGCTGGGATAGATCTGTGCCGCGACATACGCCTGTTCGGGCGGGGTCAAGTTTGCGGTGTAAGGTTTCGTGAACGAGTCCGTGGTCGTCGGCATCACAGGCTGCATGGACGAGTAGATCTGCGCGCCCCACCTGTTCCACCAGATCTGGACCTGCTGTCCCGACCAGAAGCCGAGGATGACGCCGATGGGAATGCGGCTCATCCAGTTGTGCTTCTTCGTGAACACCAAGTATCCCATCAGTCCGATGGGAAGCAAGAGACCGTACACCCAGTATCCTGGAGAGTCCATCGTCGCAACTCCCGTCGCGGCATCGATGGTCGAACTTCCCGCCATCTTGTCCCACCAAAGTGGCTTGAGCGTCTCCTTCCACAGAGCGACCAGCGTAAAGCCGGCGGCCAAGCCAAGGAACAGGTGCTCAAAGAACCGATAAAGCTTCGTCTCGCGGTAAAGGACACTGTAAAGGCCGATCGTTGCGATGACGCCTAGCGTGAGTTTCCACCAAAAGAACGTCTCGTTCATTTAAGCCTCCTTCCTCTTCTTGCTCGCGAACATCGCGACATTTCCGAGGATGATCGCAAGGATCATCAATCCGAGGGCGACGTGCAGCGGCAAGAAGTACCTGGCTCCACGGTCCATTGTCGTTCCTTGGGTCACAGGCTCAATGACGACGGCCTCGTCCCTGTAAGACACTTTGGCCTTGTCCGATCCGTCGGCCTTGTAGTTCACGCCGTAGCGCATCATGTACTCGACGTCGTAGACGCCTTTCAACCCGACGCCCATCCCGACGATCTGCCGCGCTTGGTAGTAAGGCAGTGCGTTCGGACCCATGACGCCGGTGACCATGAAGGCCAAAGGCACCTTGCCGTACAGCCGCTCGACTGACGCGTCCGTCGTGCTGGACGCCGTCACGACTACGAGGAGGCTGGCGTCTCCAACGAGACGCACGCCGGAAAGAACTGGCGATTGGAACACATCCCGGTCTACACCGTTCTCGTCTCGCTCCTTCCTGCCTCCCCAAGCGGTTCGGATGTTGTTTCCGATCGCCTGCATGTGCCCTTCGGCGTTCGGGAAGTAACCGAGATCCAAGTAGTCGACCCAAGGCTCATACTCCTTGAGGCCCTGTGCCTTGCGCTCCTCCTGGATTCGAAGCAAAGCATCGCGCGCCACCTGCGGTGCCTGCGGGTCCGCCAGCGAGTAGATGACGAACTTGATGTCCCTGTTCATCAGGATGCGCATGAGCGCTTCGAAATGGCCAGCACTCTCGCCGCGAGTGGAGTTCGTCCAGTCCGACTCGATCAAAACGGTCTTTTCCGGATCGATCGACATCAGGGTGACGTACAGATCCTTGGAGGAATCGTCCGGGTTGACGGGAATCTCTGCGGGGAAGAACAACGATATCGCCGTCGCGATGATCAGCACGGCGTACAGCACGCGACGATCCAACGACTGCGCCTTGTCCCAGAATCCTTTGTTCTCTGGCTTGCTCATACGGAGACTCCTCCACGTTCCAGTCCGAGCCAAATGCGAAGGCCCATCGCCAGCGCACCTAGGCCGACGCCGAACTCAAGGGCGCGGATGCTAGGTACCTGCAGATAACTCTTGACCCATCCGGCTATCTCGCTAAGGTTGAAGTTGTTCAAGAAGTGGCCCATATCGCCGCCCGTCCTCGCCGAGATGAACTGAGACCACTGGTAGTCGATCGCGCCCATAAGACTGATCATCAAGATGATCGCGCTGGCCATCATGACCGTCGCCTCGATCGATCGAATCCGGAACGCGCGATACGCGGCCGAAAGGATGAAGAAAGCAATCATGGAGAACATCGCGGCGTCCATTTGCTGGATAAGGCCGTCAAAGAGCATGTCGTAGGCATAGTTCACCATGCCCCAGTTCTCCGCCCTCGTCAGCAACTTGTCCGGATCCATGTACTCCTTTTGGTAGTAGTCGAAGTATCCGACCGTCACCATCGTGACCATCGCGACCAACAGCACGACGCTGAACGCCCAGTCCTTCTGTTTCTTGACTACACGGCCAAGGTGGATCCGGGTCAACGAGTAGATTCCCAAACACAGCAGAAGATAGGTCAGGACGTTTGCAATGTCCGCGACCTTCGGGAGCGCATCCTGCATGAAAAACCCGCCTGCGTCGAGGAAACCTAGCGGCGCGTCCTCCGGCTTGCGGTTGATCGGTTCGGGCCAAAGGTAGTAAACGACATAGAACGAGCCCGAAAGAAACGTGAATGTCCACACGATCGGCCTGCGTGCCCGCGTCGGTACGCGCATGAGCACGAAGATGCCGATGATTCCGACAAGAATGGCGCCGACGATCTTCCAGATCGCGGCCAAGCCAGGCTCTGTACCCCAGAAAGGATTGAACTCCGGAGGAGTCTGCGCTAGAAACTCGATCACGCGCCACCCCCCGTCGCTGCCGCGGCCGGTCGGTCAGGGCGTTCCACCTCGACCTCGGACTGTTCAATGAACGGGTTGAAAAGCCCATAAAGGCTAGTGTCCTGGCGTCGTTTCAAAATGTCCCTTCCGTTGGCCTCCCATTTCTCCGTCACTTCTTCCCAGGTGCTGTAGGCCTCCGCGTCGGCCGTTTTGTCGACGTCGACCCGCTTCTGGGTCGCAGGCTGTGTGCGCTCCACCGAGTTGACGATGAATCCGCCAAAGATCAAAGTTGCCACCATGATCTTCGCCCAGTCTTGACCAACCAGTGACCCGACGAGGACCGGCTCTCGCGTGAGATAGGCGCTCGCCGCATAAAACTCGTCGCCGATGAGGACATAGTCGCAAGCGGCGATGAAGAACGGCGTCTGCACAGTCTGTGTCGACCCGGCCACTTGGATCGCGCCGACCGCGTTTGCAGTCTCAGCGAAGATCAACGACTCGGCGAAGAACTCACCAAGGAAGAACGTCGCCGCGCACTGTTCGCGATGGATCATTCCCGACACGCCTGCGGCGAACGCGAACTGCCTGTCCGACACGAACCTGACGGAGTCGGGGTCGTAGCGGTCGATCTGGCCCTGCGCTTGGTAAACGTCGCGGATCGTCTCCTGAGCGAGGGTGAACACCGCAGCGTTTGCGCAGCAAAGCCGGAGTGGGGTGCCGAACTGTGCGGCCGTTTTGGCGACTTGCGAGAAGATGTTGATCGCCTGAGCCGAAATCGCGTTAAGTTCGCCGATGCCAGGGACCATGAGCACCGGCCGCCCCATCTCGGTCGCACGGCCAATGGCGTCGTCCAAGGCGTTTAGGCCAGGGATACGTCGCACGAACAGGTCCTTCTTGCCCTTCGCTCTCCAAATGTTGAAGAGGATGAAGAACACAAGGAGCAGGGTGAACAGGATGTGTAACTTGCCGGATCCCAGGTATTGCATTACGGTTGGGGCCCCTCCTGAGAGGTCGTTGGCGCCGGTTCGGCCTCGAGCCGGCAGATGAGTTTTTCAACGTTCTCGCGATCCATGAGCAGTCGGCTGTAGTTATGGACGTTTTCCGTGCCCACAAACGGCGCAAGAAACGGGGTGAACACGATCATCGCGTTGCCCGCGATGCGGCTCAGAGGCTTGTTCATCTCCAGGAACAGGATTGCGGGCGTTTCCATCCTATGCTTCCTGATCTTCGCTTCCAAGGCCGTCAACATCTCCTCCGCCTGTTGATCGGTCAGATCCTCGGTCCAGAGCGCTTGTGTCTCCATGCCAGAACTGGCGTATTTTGCCAGATACCTCCTCGCCATTGTCGCGGAACCGCAAATAAACCCCACGAAACTCGTCCAAACGGCTCGGCTGGTCCAGTGGCGACAGCCGCACGCCACCTCTCAACCGGATCAGACGCCTCACGTCGGTCCATGCGATCGCTGTCGTGCTGATACCGCAACGCACCTGCGCCCCGTTAGCATCGATTCGATATTTCAGTGGTAGAAAGAGTTCTGCTGTCGAGGCCAAAACGACCACCAAGCCTATTGCGCTTAGTAACAGTCCCCCAAGCCGAAGACCAAGGTAGGCGACACCGACAGCGACCGCAGCAACGACGAGCCTCTTGCCGGGGTTGGCAGCGCCGAAGTCGATCCGCCACTCCAACGCGTCTTGTTCTTCGCCCATCGGGTTGACCGCCGCACTAGCGCCAATCGTCGAACAGCGTACTGACCGAGCGGTTCTGGTGGATGCGCTTGATGGCCTCGCCCAGGAGCGGGGCAATCGGCAACACCGTCAGTTTGGGAAACTGCTTTTGTGGCGAAATCGGCACCGTGTCCATGGCGACGACGCGGCTGAGCACGCTGTCCTGCAATCGGCTCGACGCGTCCCCGCTGAACACAGCGTGCGTGCAGCACGCCATGACCTCGATCGCACCACTCTTGAGGAGCGTCTCAGCGCCGTGAACGACCGACCCGCCCGTGTCGATCATGTCGTCGATCATGATGCAACGCTTGCCCTCGATCTCACCGATGATCTCGACAATGTCGACCTTGTTCGGCTCAGGCCGCCTCTTGGCCAAGATCGCCAGCGGCGAATGGAGCATTTCTGCCAGGGACCGGGCACGGCCGACGCCACCAACGTCCGGCGAGACCACGATCACGTCCTCGTCCTCTCGATAGCCTTGCTCGATCAAGTACCGACCGATGATCGGGCCGCCGTAGAGGTGGTCGACCGGAATGTTGAAGAACCCTTGGATTTGCTCGGCATGCAGGTCGATCGCCACCACACGTGTCGCGCCGCCGTTCTGGATAAGATCTGCCACCAGACGGGCGGTCACAGGCTCCCTGGGCTTGATCTTTTTGTCCTGGCGCGCGTAGCCGTAGTACGGAATCACCACGTTGATCTTTTGCGCAGAAGCGCGACGGAACGCATCGAGCATGATCAGCAGTTCCATCAGCGTGTCGTTCGCCGGAGCGCAGGTGGGCTGGATGATGAACACCTCCTTGCCTCGCGCGCTCTGGTCGATCATCACGCGGAGTTCGCCATCGCTGAACTGGGTCGAGGTCATCCGGCCAAGTTCGATGCCGAGATAGTCCGCGACCTTTTGACCTAGGGAGCGGTTCGCGTTGCCCGCGAACAGCATCATGCCGTCGAGATCTGCGCTCATCCCTGCCCCGCTTTGCGTTTCCGCCAGTGTTTGGCCCATGCTTCTTTGTTTTCCTGTCTAGTTCGCCCGACTGCGAGCGCGTCGTCTGGAACGTCCTTCGTCACCACGCTCCCCGCCGCTACAAACGCGCCGTCCCCGATTCTCACCGGCGCCACAAGCGTAGAGTTCGAACCCACGAACGACCCCTTTCCGATCTCTGTCCGCGACTTCGTGAACCCGTCGTAGTTGCACGTGATCGTACCCGCGCCGATGTTCGAATCGGCACCGACCGACGCGTCACCGATGTACGTCAGGTGCGAAACGCTCACTTTCTTCGCGAGGTCGGAGTTCTTGACCTCCACGAAGTTCCCAATCTTCACTTCTTCACCCAGTCGGGCGCCTGGACGCAAGTTGCTGAACGGGCCGCACCGGGATCCCGCGCCCATTTCTGCCCGCTCCATATGGCTCATGAAGACCCGGCACCGCTCGCCGATCCGCGAGTCCTTGATCCAGCAGTTCGGCCCAATCTGGCTTCCCGCCCCTATCGTGGTCTTCCCTTCGATCACGCAACCAGGAAGGATCGTGCAGTCCTGCCCCACCTCCACGTCCGCACCGATGTGCGTGCTCGCTGGGTCGAGGATCGTCACCCCGCTCATCGCAAGGCCGCCAAGGATCGAGAGCCGCATGAGCCACGACGCCTCAGACAGTTGCCACCGGTCGTTCACCCCTAGAAACTCGCTCTCGTCGTCAAAACGGACGGCATCGACCAACAGTCCCTCGCTGACGAACGTCGCAACGATATCGGTCAAGTAGTACTCCCCCTGAGCGTTCTTGTTCTGCAGTTTCGGCAAAGCCTTGAAGAGCGACTGCGCGTCGAAGCAATAGACCGCGGCATTCACCTCGTCGATCGCCGCCTCCTCGTCCGAACAGTCCTTCTCCTCGACGATCGCGACGACGCTTTCGCCGTCTCTGACCACCCTGCCGTACCCGAACGGATCGTCCAGTTCGAACGTAGCCATCGATGCCGCCGAGCCAGTGCTTCGTTGCGACTCCACGAGGACCGCCAAGGTCTCGGGCGTCAACAACGGGGTGTCCCCCGCACAAACCAGCAAAGGACCGTCGTGCGACCCGAGTAAGTCAACGGCAGACATGACGGCGTGACCTGTGCCCAGTTGCTCGGTCTGGGTCGCGTAGTCGCACGTGTCCCCAAGCGCTTCACGGACCTTCTCGGCGCCGTGGCCCACGACGACGACCGGCCTCTCGACTCCAACCCTCTTCAAGGCCCGCACTACGTGCTCGACCATCGGAAGGCCGCAGACCTCGTGCAGGCACTTGGGCAACTCAGACTTCATGCGAGTGCCCTTTCCGGCGGCCAGAATCAGTCCTGCAAGAGGTCGGCGGGAAGGCATTTCAGGGTCTCAACGATACCCGCACACCGAACTCTGGCCCTTGACCCGTTCCTACCGCATCTTCCATGCTCTGGAGGATGGCACTGAACGTCGTCAGACACCCCCTGGCACAGCACCTGCTCGCCGGACTGAGGGACGCGACGACACCTCCTGACCGGTTCCGTCGGTACGCCGACACGTTGTCGACCATCCTTATCCTGGAGGCGACGCAAGGAATCCGCACGGCCAATGGCACAGTCGAGACGCCGTTGGAGACAGCCCACGCCGAGCGGCTCGACCAAGCCCTCGCCGTTGTGCCGATCTTGCGGGCCGGCCTCTCCATGCTCGATCCTGCGCTTCGACTCTTTCCCAACGTCGCTGTCGGATATATCGGGCTGGAGCGCTCCCACGAGACCGCCATCGCCCACAGTTACTACTGCAAACTCCCAGTCCTGAAGGACAGGTATGTGCTCTGCGTCGATCCCATGCTTGCAACGGGAGGCTCCGCCTCCCAAGGTGTGTCCTTAATCAAGTCTCACGGCGCGAGCCAGGTCGTTATGGTCTCCGTGGTAGCCGCGCCAGAAGGCGTCGAGGTCTTCGAGAACGACCATCCAGACGTGCCCATCTTCACGGTCGCGCTCGATCGCGAACTCAATGGCGACAAGTACATCCTCCCAGGTCTGGGGGACTACGGAGATCGTTTGTACGGCACGGAGTGACCGCGCTACGCGGCCCGACTGATGTTGAACAGGCGCGCGGTGGAAGTGAATCGGTCGTAGATCGACTTGATCAGGGGCAGGTTCCGCTCGAACGCAAGAACGACGGCTGGGTCAAAGTGAGAGCCGCTCAGGGACTTTATCTCGCTCACGGCGTGCTCGAACGACCACGCGTCCTTGTACCGGCGCTTTGAGGTCAACGCGTCGAAGACGTCGGCCAATGCCGCGATCCTGCCTTCGATCGGGATATGGTCCTTGAACAGTCCGTACGGATAGCCCGATCCGTCCCAGCGCTCGTGATGGCTCGCTGCGATGCGCTGTGCAACCTGTATCAATGGCACCTCCGAGTCGGCGAGGATGTCCGAGCCCATCAACGTGTGTGCCTGGATCAACTGCCGCTCTTCAGGGCTGAGTTCGCCCTCCTTGACCATCACGAAGTCCGGAATGCCGATCTTGCCGATGTCGTGCAGCATCGCGGCGACGCGCAGCCGTTCTGCCTCGGCGTCGTCCCATCCCATGCCGCACGCAATCGCGGCACAGTACTCGCCGACGCGGATCGTATGGTCGCCTGTCTCGTCGTCGCGCCACTCTGCCGCTTGGCCGAGCCGCATGACGAGTTCTCGCTCGGAGGCGTCCAACCGCTGTTTAGCGTTGACGAGTTGGCGGGACAAAGACCAAGCCGCCAAGAAGACCAGTGCCGCGGCCACCATCACGAACACGATGAAGCGAGGAGCGTTGAGCATCGAACCAAACGCCGTCTCTTCGGCAGATGCGGGAAGTATGTCGTCGGCAAACTGGATGTACCCAAAGGCGACGAGCAAGAAGACAGCGGTAATGCTCAACGAGTGCTTGATCGCAGCCGTCGAGTCTTTCAACCCTTTGTCGTTCCCGGGCTCAGGTGTGCGCCTGCCTAAACCCTGTGCCATCCGATTGCCTTTGCCACCGATTTGAATAGTCGGAGTCCTGGTTCAATTGAGTTAGGGTTTGCCCCCTGTATTTCAGGGCTTTTTGGGCCTGACACTCGGAGCGACGACGAGGAACACCGACCTGCCCTCAGGGACGTCGATGGAACTCACGTCACCATTCTTTTGAACCGAAACCGGGTTCGAATCGATGGTCGCGAACTGGAGCCGAGTCCCGGGCGGAGGCACAAGCCGTAGGGTCCGCTGTCCGGGGAGAGCCTTCACCCTGGCCCATTCCAGCCGACCGCCGGTCCACCGCATCTCCACTTCCCAGCCTCCTCGAGCCCTCAAACCGCGAACGTATCCGTCTCCCCAGGACTCGGGCAAGGCTGGCAACAGTCGCAGAAAGCCCTCGTGGCTTTGTACCAAAGCCTCCGCAATCCCGGCTGTCGCCCCAAAGTTGCCGTCGATCTGAAACGGCGGGTGGTCGTCAAACAGGTTGGGAAGCGTCGACTTGGCAAGGAGCGCGTCCATGTTCTCCCGGACTTTCTCACCCTCGAGCAGCCGCGCCCAAAAGTTGATGATCCACGCGCGGCTCCACCCGGTGTGCCCGCCGCCCTTTTCTAGGCGCGCGGCCAGCGACTTGCGCGCAGCGGCGGTCAGATCTGGCGAACTCGAAAACTGGTGCGATGGGTGCAGTCCATAAAGGTGGGACATGTGACGGTGCCCCGGCTCGCCTTCGACGAACTCCTCGCTCCATTCCAGAATCCTACCGTCCGAGCCGATCTTTATGGGCGCTAGCCGAGCAAGCGCAGACCTGACCTCTTCGACAAAAGGAGTATCGATCCCGAGCAGATTCGCCGCTTCAAGCACGTTTGTGAACGTCTCCCAAACGATCTCGCGATCCATCGCTGTGCCCATGCTCAACGAAAGCCGCTGCCCGTTGAGCACGTACGTGTTCTCAGGAGAGGTCGTCGGTCCGCTCGTCAGCATTCCGGTTTGTGGGTCTTCGAACAACCAGTCCAAGTAGAACAGCGCCGCTTCCCGCAATACCGGCCACGCTCGATTGCGCAAGAAGGCACGGTCTTGTGTGAAGCGGTAGTGCTCCATGAAGTGCGCGCTGCACCAACCGGCGCCCATCGGCCACATCCCCCACACTGGCGCCCCCTGCGGAGTCGCCCAGTGCCAAACGTCAGTCGTGTGCCCAAACGCGAAACCTCGCATCCCGAGCGCAGACGCAAAGCGCCGCCCCTCAGGCACCAATCCCTCGATCAGCCAAAAGAACGGCTCATGGAGTTCGCTCAGACCTGCGACCTCCGCCGGCCAATAGTTCATCTGCACGTTGATGTTCGTGTGGTAGTCCGCGTTCCAAGGCGCCCGCACGTGCTCGTTCCAGAGCCCCTGGAGGTTCGCAGGCAAGGTCCCCGGACGCGACGAGCAGATCAACAGATACCGACCAAACGCGAAGTACAAGGCCGCCAGCGAAGGGTCGCTTTGCCCGACCTGGACAAGCGCGAGCCTCTCGTCCGTTGGCAGGTCTTCTCGCCCTCCATCAAATCGCAGCCTGACGCGGTCGTAATAGCGGCGATGGTCGACGATGCTTGCGGTCTTCAGTTCTGGATATGACTTGGACATCGCCTTGTCGATGGTCGATAGGCAACGCGCTTTCAGGTCCCAACTCAATGGCATAGAGGGAGACCGCATGTTGTAGTCGGTCTCGGCAGCAATGTACAACGTCGCCGTGTTCGCTCCCCGTACACGCACTGTGCCGCGGTCCATCGCGACGGTCCCTCCGCTCGACGCCACGTGTAGCACCGTCGCATACTTCACGCCAAGGTTTTTCCCTCCATGCTGGGCCTGTCCGCTCATCACAAGCGTCCGCCCACCGATCGCTTCGACCGAAAAGTCCGATGGCCGCGAGAGCGATGCGTCGAACGACAACTGACCTTTGTCGGTCGATTCGAAACGGACGACTGTAACGCCGTCTACCGCCGAACTGAAAGCCTCGCGTGTGAACTCAGTCCGCCCCACAGAGTAGGTCGTCGTCGCGACTGCCGTCGAAAGGTCGAGCGACCTTCGATAGGTCGTCGGGCGGTACACCGAGGACAGGCGGACTTCGGAAGCCATGCTCCCCGGCCCGCCACGGTTCGTCACACCGACCGCGATCACGTTGCGTCCCTCGACGAGCCGTCCAGTCAGCGCGAACGTGTAGGGCCTGTCCCACACGCGAGTGCGCCCGACCTCTGCTCCGTTCACCCACACGACGGACTCATCGTCGATCGGCGAGAACGACAGCCGGTTGAAAGCCACCGCCTGCTCCGCTGAGAGCACGATCTCGCGCCGAAACACGACGGTGCTTGCCTCGGGCACCTCCAGACCGCCCTCCTTCCACTTCGAATCGTCGAAGTCGGATGCCAACTGCGACATGGCGAGCGACTTGCCGACCGGGCCGCGGAGCCAGTTACGGACGTTCGCGTCGCTTGGCCGCTCACGGCCGGGGATCTCCATCTCGATCCAAAGGTCTCCAAGCGTTTGATGGCTCGGGCCCTCGCCCTGGGCCAGAAACTGCGTGGCGATCACGCGTTCGCCTTCAGCCGCTCGCCCTTCGAAGAACAACCGCCGAGCCTCACGAAGTGCATCGGACGCGGTGGCAGGCAACTCCGGGACCGGGGGCCCGGCCCAAAGCGAGTCGACGTTCAATTGCACGCGCTCCTTCGTAACGCCGCCGAACACCATCGCGCCCATGCGCCCGTTTCCTACGGGCAACGCTTCCTCCCACCGCTCAGCGGGGTTCAAGTACCAAAGGACGTCCGAACGATCCCCCTGTCCGGTTAGCGAAGCAACCCCCAACAACACAGCGACCAACATCCCGGTCGAATGCTACCTACCGATACACTCCCTGCTCCCTGCTCCCTGCTCCCTACTCCTTAAACCTCGACCGCTCGTCCGCTCTTCGCGCTTTCGATCGCCGCACGAGACACAGCGACCGCCTTCATTCCTGCCTCGGGCGCGATCGGCATCGGTCCGCCACTCACGACGGCGTCCACAAACGACCGCAACTCGCGATAGAACGGATCGTCGGTCGCAAAGTACGCCGACTCGGAGCGCGAACCCGCCGCATCATGGATGCGCAACGTCGCAACAGAACGAGAGTCGTATTCGATCATTCCTCCGCTCCCGCAGACTTCTAGCGTCACTCGGAAACCCGAGGGATCCATCCAAGTCGTCTCGACGTGTCCGACAGCGCCGCTCTCGAACATCAATGTCGTTAGCGCGTAGTCGCCCTCAAACTCCGCACCCTCTACGGGATGCCCAAGTCGCACAGACCGAGAAAACACAGAGCGCACGTCCCCAAACGTCCAGATCATCCAATCGAAGTCGTGCACCGCAAGGTCGAGCAACAATCCCCCAGAGCGGGCATGGTCTTGGAACCACATATCGCTGCCCTTCGGCGCCTTCCCACCGCGACGCGTCCGAACAGCGGCAGGCGTACCGACTCGGCCTGCTTTCACGGCCGAGTGCGCCGCCTCGAACTCGCGAAAGAACCGCACGACCTGCCCGGGCATCAGCGCGACACCCGCCTTCGCCGCTGCTTCGATCAGTTCCGCACACTCCTCGACCGTCCGGGCCATCGGCTTCTCGACGAGCACGGGCTTGCCTCCCCGGATTGCCCCCATCGCCACGTCCTTGTGCGCGTCCGTTGGCGTGCAAACGTCTACGGCGTCGACCATCGACACAAGTTCTTCGAGAGACTTAGTCGCCTTCGCTCCGAACTGCGCGCAGTACACGTCCAAGCGGTCCGGATTGCGGTCAAAGGCGTACAGTTCGACGTCGGGCATCAGCGCGTATTTCCGCGCATGGACCATCCCCATCCCACCGACGCCCACGACACCAACGCGCATCGTCCCATTATCCCACGGCAGTGCGTCCAACGGCCCACTGTCCCGAATCCTCGCACGCTGCAGATTGCTCCATACTTGCAACAGTGTCCTTTTTCGTCTGCGCCATCGCCGGAGTGATCGCCGGAATCTCGGGCGGCCTCTTCGGCCTCGGCGGCGGCGTAGTCATCGTCCCCTTCCTCATCCTCGCTTTGAAGTTTGACCAGCACAAGGCCCAGGGCACTTCCCTCTTCTCTCTCGCGCTCCCTGTCGCCGCGCTCGGCGCCTACTCCTACTTCTCCGATGGCAAGATGTCGGTCTACATCGGCCTGACACTCGCCGCAGGAATGGCGCTCGGGAGTTTCCTCGGAAGCAAGGTCGCCTTGGGCTTGAGCGCGCGGACAATGCGCCGTGCCTTCTGTGTGTTCCTCGCAGTCATCGCCGTCTATCTCTTCGTCAAGAGCGAACTTCTCCACGCCCAGGCAGCAGACCTCTCACAGCACGTACCGACCTGGGCGTATCCGGTATCGCTCGTCGCAGGAGTCTTCGCCGGGATGGCGGGCGGATTGTTCGGCGTGGGTGGAGGCATCGTCGTGGTGCCCTTCATGGTCCTTGCGCTCGGGTTTCCTCAGCACACCGCCCAGGGCACGTCCCTCCTCGCGCTCAGCCTCCCCGTGGCCGGGTTCGGAGCGTACAACTACTACAAGAAAGGAAACGTCGATCTCAAGAGCGGCGTCTGCGTATCGATCGGCGTCGTGCTCGGGAGCTTCCTCGGCAGCCAACTTGCCCTCGGCCTCGACGCCGTCACGATGCAACGCGCCTTCGCCATCTTCGTCGTCGTAATGGCCAGTTACCTCTTCTTCAAAAAGTAACTACACGACCTCGAACCGACATCAATCCCTACTCCCTACTCCCGACGCATCCCCACCTTCCCACTCGCAACCAGCGTCCCACAAACCACGACCGCCAGCCCAATCGCCTGCCAGAACACGAACGTCCCGCCGAACACGAGCCACTCAAAAACCGCAGCCGTCGGCGTGATGAAGAACTGCGTCATGCTCGTCTTCGTCGGGCCCACGTCCGCCAGACCCTTGTAGTACGCGGCGAAAGCACCGATCCCGGCGACGAAGATCAAGTACACGAGCGACCACCACACCGCCGGTGACAGCGACGACCAATACTCCGCCGTCGTTTCCACCCATCCCCCGCGCCAAACCATGTACGCCGTAAACGGCACGAGCGCGAGCGCTCCTCCCGGAAAAGTCAAAGTGAACACGCCATAAGGCGATCCCTCGATCACCAACGGCCGCATCAACACCACCGACCACGCCCAGACGACGGCAGAGCTCAGTACCAAGAGCGCACCGACCGCAGACCCGCCCATAGTCTCTCCCCCGCCAAGGATCGCCACGATCGCACCTACGAACGCCAGACCGCCGCCGACCGCCAGCCGGCCGCTGAAAGCGTCCTGCCCCTTCAAAATCGCGAACAGCGCTACCCAGATCGGAGCCGTCGCCAGCATGATCGCGCCCTGCGTCGCTCCAGCGGTCCGCATCCCTTCGACGAACAGCACCATGTAGAACCCGTTCGCCAAGAACCCGACGAACAAGAACTTTCCCTTCTGCCCGTCCGGATAGCGCAGCGGGATCCGCAAGAACAAGCAAGACACCCACAGCGCGACCATCATCACCGCAAACCGCACAAGCGCGGCAACAGAGGGCTCCATCGACTCGAGCACCACCTTGATGATGCTGAAGTTCATCCCCCAAGCCAAGACCACGACGACCAGCGCGGGGTGAGGAAACCACCTCGGCCAGAACGTCATAGGCGAGATTATGGCGTCACAGCCGACCTCTGTTCCGGTATCACACGGACATGAACGCCAAGATCGAAGCCCTCGAAAAGCAACTCTACGATCTCAAGCAGCAACTCTCAAAGGAGCGCGCCAAAGCCAAGCCTCAAATTGTCAAGGACTACCCCTTTCAAACCGCCACAGGAAAGACGAACCTTTCCAAACTCTTCGGCAAGAAGAGCGACCTCCTCGTAATCCACAACATGGGCAAGTCGTGCAACTACTGCACGATGTGGGCCGACGTCCTCCAAAGCCAACTCAAGCACCTCGAGACAAAAGCGACTGTCGTCCTGATCAGCCCAGACACGCCTACCATACAGAAACAACACGCCAAAAGGCGCGGTTGGAAAGTCAAGATGGTCTCCGACCGTGGCGGCGCATTCACGCCTGATATGGGGTTCAAGATGGAAGACGGCTATTGGCCCGGAGTCTCAGCCTTCCACAAGGACGACAAAGGCAACATCACGCGCACGGGAAAAGCCTTCTTCGGACCTGGAGACGATTTTTGCCCGCCCTGGCACTTCTTCGACCTCCTCAAAGGCGGTGCAAAAGACTGGGAGCCCCGCTAGCCCTTCTTCGCAAAACCAGGGTTGCCTTCGCCGGTGCTCGTCTTGTGGTCCATCTTGTTCGGTGCGCTAGGCCGACAACCAAGAACGACCTCGGGCACCAACAGTCCCGGAAGAACCTTATCAGGACGCAACGGCAGCGCTAGTTCGCCTTGAGAAAGTCCGGCTCGCCCTTCAAGTCGCTCGTCCGATGATAAAGCCCCTTCCCATCGGGAGCCATGATCACGGTCGAGACCCGATCCGTCTTCGCTCCGCCAAAGCCCACTTCCCCTTGCTCCGAAAAAAGCAGTTCGATCCGACCGTCTACATATGCCCATTCACCGGTCTCCTTCTTCCCCTCGGAGTTCTCCATCACAAACGTCTTGTCCTTCTTCAAGTCAAGCGAGAAACTGATCGGCTTCAGCCCCAGCGAGGGGTCCAGTTTCGCGTTGCCTTTCCACAGACCGATGGCCGCTTGCTCGCTCGCGCCCCCGCCACAGCCAGCCAAGGCCACCACAAGGGCCGCGATCACCACCAGTCCAGTACGGTTCATGCGCCGTAAGTTACCCTCACCCGAGTATCCTAAGGGTTCAAGACCATGGCCATCGAGGAAAAAGGCAACTGGGGGGCGGCCAAGCGGTTCCGCCTCATCATCCGAGAACAAGGGCAGACCAGAGAAATGGGCGGCAACGAAATGTCGCTCGCCGTCGGAATCGTCGACAACATCATGATGAACGCGCTCGACACCAAGTCGAGCGACATCCATCTCCAGCCCGAAAGGAACCAACTCAAGATCCGGTACCGCCAGGACGGCGTCCTGCACGAGACCGGCGCCCTGCCGCCAGAGCAGGCCGCCAACGTCATCGCCCGACTCAAACTCGCCGCCATGATGCGTATCGATGAGACACGCGAGCCACAAGACGGACGCATCGACATGGAGTACGAGGGCCGCCGCCTCTCCGCCCGTGCCTCGTGTGTGCCCAGTCTCAACGGCGAGAAGTTCGTCATGCGACTTCTCGACCCAAACTCCATGAAGGTCCAACTCACGGACCTCGGAATGCCAGAGGACATCCGCAAACACTGGGAGCAGGCCATCCAGATCCCCTACGGCCTTATCCTCGTCACAGGACCGACAGGAAGCGGTAAGACGTCCACGCTCTACGCGTCCCTCAACCTCCTCGACAGCAGGAAGCGAAACATCGTCACGGTCGAGGACCCCGTCGAATACGAGTTCGATGAGAACATCGCGCAGGTCCAAGTCACCGAGAAGATGACCTTCCCGCGCGTCATGCGCTCGTTCCTGCGTCAAGACCCCGACGTCATGATGGTCGGCGAAATGCGAGACCCAGAGTCGCTCGCCATCGGCATCCAAGCGGGCCTCACCGGCCACTTGGTCATGAGCACGCTGCACACCAACAACGCCATCGAGACCATCGGACGAATGTTCGACATGGGAGCCGAGCCCTACCTCGTCGGCGGCGTCATTACTGCCATCATGGCCCAGCGGCTCGTCCGCACTAACTGCTCCAAGTGCGCACAACCTGCGCGCTACACTCGCGACGAACTTGAAATGATCGGCATCGGGCCGAACGACATGACTGGCGCGACGCTCCTCCAAGGAGCGGGCTGCGACTTCTGCAAGGGCACCGGCTACAAAGGACGCGTCGGAATCTTCGAACTCATCATCGGAAACCGCGAGTTCAAACAGGGAGTCGCGCAAAACCTCGACTACAAGGCCATGCTCGACATTGTCAAGCGGCAAGGCTTCCGCACCATGCTTGAAGACGGAAAGCAAAAAGTCCTCGCAGGCAGAACCTCGCCGGACGAAGTCATCAAAGCCGTCTTCACGCAAGCGCTCGAGTAACGAACAGGAATGCGACGCACTTCGATCCAAGGGTCTGTGGCTACGTGCTCCCAACTCCTTGCTCCATGAAACGCAAGTTCGTTATCGTCGCAGTCATCGGCACGGTCCTCGTGGCGTTCATCGCGCTTGCAGCCGTCTCTTCTCAGCAGTCCCGCGAAACGGCGGCCACCCTGGAAGAACTGAGAAAGGAGGCCACCTCAGTTGGCCTCCCACTCACCATGGACGAGGTCCCGCTCCCGGAATCAGTGCGACCCGAGGACAACGCGGCAAACCGCCTCGCCGACGCAGTGAAAGCGTCAGGCAATGAACGCCTTGACCTCCTGGTCCAAGCGGGCCTTGCCCCTGCCTGCAAGTTCGACTGGAAGCCCCAAGACGCTGAAAACGAGATCAAACGACTCGACGCCCCATCTCTGGTCGGCGTCATTGTCGAATCAATGGGGCCGGACCTCGCGAACGGAAGACCGAACGACGCCAGAAGGAAACTCAGAGCCGCGCTCCGCCTCGCGCGACACTTCGCCTCCTATCCCTCGCTCCACGCACTGGAAGCCAGCGTCATGGCCGAAAGGCGCGTCTTCGAGCACGTGGGCAAACTCATGGCCTCGCGCCCAGACGACCAAGACCTCATGCCCATCGTGCAAGCCGAGTGCTTCACCGCGCGCCCGCTCACACACCTCGCCGTCGCGCTAAGGACGTTCGCCGCCACCGGCCACGAAGTCGCGACGAAGCGCGAGATCGACGGAACACAGAAGATCGCATGGCTCTGGTCGAAGGGTGACTTCCCGACCGACCCGTGGGGCCGCGCTGCGGTCGAGGCCAAGCACCTGGAACAAGCCATCCTCCTCGCCGAGCGGCTCAAGCCGGCCGTCACCTGGAACCAGGCTCGGCGCGAGATCGAGGACATCGCCAAGCAATGGAGCCAAGACAAGTTGCCGGAGTCGTACACGCTCCGCGAGTCCGCAAGGTCCATCACCCTCGCTCCGACGCTCGCCACCGAAAACGAGGCGGCAAGGCGGATCCTCTTCGTCGCAGCCTCCGCGTTCCGCTACTACCACGAGAATTCGCGGTTCCCAGCCGAATGCCCGGTAAGGGGCGAAATGGCGAACGACCCCTTCACAGGCGAACCGATGAGGTTCTCAAACCCCGGCAACGGCTTCTGGATACACTCGATCGGAGCCGACGCGATATCCGAGGGCGCGACTACCGAGCCGGGGCTCAAAGTCGGAAGCGAGATCGCCTTCTCCTACGCCGGTCGTCCCATCGAGTGACAGGAACCCCCGGTCGTCCACTTGAGTAGAATCGCCCCATAGCAGCCCGAGCGAACCTCAAGGCAAGCCGCGGCATTCACTATCGTTAGGAGCACATCACATGGGATCGTTCAACGTCAAGCGCATGGCCAAGACTGCCCTCATCCTCGTCGTCCTGGCCGCTGTGGTCGGGGGAGGAAAGAAGGGTTACGACTACCTCCGAGAGCACGGACCGCTGATCGCCGAAGCGAGACAGTTGGACAACCGACTAGAGGCCGCAAAGAACGCAGGACTCGCGACCTCGCCCGAGGAGATCGACACTCCAGACCGCGTCAAGGGCTTTGAGAGATTCGAGGAGTTCGCCAAACTCGACGAGTTCCTCCGCAAACATCGAGATGTCATCGAAAACGACCGCGATCGAGCGGGGCTCGTCAACCTCATGAAGGAGAACCCGGATCAACTCGCTCTCCTGGTTAAGGCCGCAGAAATCGAGAACGTCAACATGCCCATCGAGTGGGAAAAAGGCATCGCCAACCACCCGCCGGACTACAACCTCTTCAATAGGTACGCGAACGTCGCGTGCGCCCTGGCGATCCACAACTCAGACCAAGGCAACATCGCCGAGGCCAACAAGTTGCTCCTCGTCGCTGCAAAGACCACAGTCCACCTACTCGACGAGCCTGTCTCGCCTGCCCTCGTTTCGTGGGCGGCGTGCAGCAACCGCATTCTCAGGACCGCCTACGGAATGCTCGAGACCAATCCTAGGAACGCCGAAGTGCTCCAAGGCGTACGCGCCGCGCTCGCGCTCATCGATCCGCCCAAGTCGCTGGCCCAAAACGTCAAGGGCGATTGCCTCCTCTTCCTGGAGACCGCAAAGCACTACGACTCGATGCCCGACGAAAAACGCAGGGCGCTCCAACTCTCCGACGAGAACAAGAGGCTCGAGCCCCCACAGGGCCGTTTCGCAGGCAGCGCGCTCCAAAGCAAGACCCTAAAGTACTGGATCGACTCGATGGCGAGCGCGACGCCCGAAAGCGGAAACGTTCAGGACGCCGGATACATCATCGACGAACTCGGCGCCCAATGGGTCTTCGAAGACCACCCCGCCAACTATCTCGCGGGAGCCCTCCCAATGACTTACGAGCAAGCGGGAGTCTCGATCATGCGCGTTTCGCAGATCAAGAACCTGGTCCTCACCACGGCCTCGATTCTCTCCTCGTGGCAGCAGCACGGCGCACTCCCAAAGCAGCTCCCCGACGATCCTGCGAACGTCGACCCTATGACCGGAAAGCCCCTGTTCTACAAGCCCGCATCGCGTGAGTTCGTCTTGCAAGCCATCGGCGAGCGGGAGCTCGACAAAGTTCAACCGCCGATCGGGAATCTCCGACTCATCATGGAGCAAGGCTACGGCCTGACGTTCAACGTGGGCGCCTGACAGGCCAAGAACTTCTTTGCTCGCGGCGGACGACGAATCGGAGCCCGCTCCAATCGTCGTCCACCGCGCACACTTTGTTGTCCACCAACCCGCGGCTCAGGCCCGCCTCTTGCACCGCAGAGAACTCCAGTTCGCCCGCCAAGGGTGAAGACTTCTTGGGCCAAGCAATCCAAATCCCGCCGTCCGCGACCAAGCACTTCATCGCCTTCTCAATCTGGCTGTCCAACTCCTTCTGAGAACGGCAGAACAGCACCGCGCCGTCAAGCGTTCCGGTCAACTTTTCCAACCCAGTCTCTCTGTCCGGCCGGTCGACGATCGCGAAGCCCTCAGGCGCGCCGACAACCGCCCACCTGCTCCCATCTTTCATCCCAAGCTTCTTCCACAGCGGAGTCCCAGAATAGCCTGCCATCCCTACTCCCTACTCCCGTGCCCCCTCTCCCCTCCGGGGGAGAGGGGGTTGGGGGGTGAGGGGCAAACAAGACGAGTCCCTTCCATCTGTCCCCTGGCTCTGAACCCCGGCCCCTAACCCAACTTCCGCACCGCCTGAATAATGTCTTCAGGCTTCGGAATGCACTCAACCTCGAGGACTCGGGCATAAGGCATCGGAACGTTCAGACCGGCAACGCGAGAGACCGGCGCGTCGAGGTCGTCGAAGCACTCCTCCCCGATCCGCGCCGCGATCTCCGCGCCAAACCCGCCAGAACGCCAATCCTCATAAACGACAACCGCACGGTTCGTCTTCGCAACCGACGAAGCGATCGTGCCCATGTCAAGCGGTAAAAGCGAGCGAACGTCCACCACTTCCGCGCTGATACCGCCGTCCTCCAAGAGTTCTGCCGCAGCAAGGCACTCCTGGGTCATTCGCGAATAGGCGATCAAAGAAACGTCGGTGCCTTCACGCAAGACCTGCGCCTTGCCAAACTCCACCGTGAAGTCCGTACCCACCGGCACATCGCCCTTCACGCTGTACAAAACCGGGTTCTCCGTGAAGATCACGGGGTTGTCGTCGCGCACAGCCTGCTTGAACATCCCGTACGCGTCCGCAGCCGTCGCCGGGGCGACGACCTTCAGGCCCGGACAGTGCGCATACCACCCTTCCATCGCGTGGCTGTGCTGCGCGCTCAACTGCTTCGCAGCGCCGCCAGGGCCACGAACGACCATCGGCACCGTCGCCTGGCCGCCGGTCATATAGTGGACCTTTGCCGCGTGGTTGATGATCTGGTCGAGAGCCAAGATCGAGAAAGACATCGTCATCATCTCGACGATCGGTCGCAGGCCCACCATAGCCGCACCGACCGCCATGCCGGTGAACCCTGGCTCGGTGATCGGCGTGTCCATGATCCGACGACCGCCGTACTTCTCAAAGAGGCCTTGCGTCACGCGGAACGTGCCCTGGTAACGACCGATGTCCTCGCCCATAACAAAGACGTTCTCATCTCGGTCCAGTTCTTCGATGATCGCGGTCCGCAGTGCGTCGCGGTAAGTCATTTCAGCCATATCAGTGCCCCTTCTCCGGCTCCATGTCGGTGTAGACGTTGTCGTAGACCTCTTCCACTTCGGGGAACGGAGAGGCGTCCGCCTTCTCGTAGACGTCGTCAACCCAAGCCACGGTCTCCTCGTCGATCGCCTCCATCGTCTCGCGCGTCATGTAGTTGTTCTCCAACATGTACGCCTCGAGCCTTGCGATAGGATCGAGCTTCTTCGCCTCCTCTTCCTCCTCCTTGGTGCGATAGAGTTGTCTGTCGTTGTCCGCAGCGCCGTGTCCGTGGAACCGGTAGTTCATCACTTCGACCAAGTACGGCTTCTGGTTCTTCCGTACCCAGTCCACGATGCGTTTGGCGTCTGCCTGCACTTGCACCACGTCCATGCCGTCGACGCGCTCGCACTCGATCCCAAACGGTTTGCCGCGCTTCCAAAGTTCCGTGTCAGCAGCGTGGTACTCCAGCCGCGTGCCCATCGCGAACTCGTTGTTCTCGATAATGAAAATGACCGGCAAGTCCCAGAGCGCGCACATGTTCAGCGTCTCGAAGAACACGCCAGCGTTCGCGGCACCGTCGCCCAGATAGCAAAGCGTCACACGGTCCTCGCCGCGGTACTTCGCAGCAAGTGCAAGACCTCCTCCCAAAGCCGTGTGTCCGCCCACGATCCCCCAACCGCCGAACAGCCCGCGCTCGATGTCGTAGATATGCATCGATCCGCCCTTGCCCCGGCTCAGACCGTCCGACCGGCCCATGATCTCGGCCATGACTCTAACTGGGTCCGAGCCCATCAGAAGCGGCTGAGGATGGTCGCGGTACGCGCAGATCACATAGTCGTATCCGACTTGGATGGCGTCGTTCCATCCGATGGCGGTCGCTTCCATGCCGATGTACACGTGCATGTAACCACCGACCTTTCCGTGCCGGTACGCGACTTCTGTCTTCTCTTCGAATCGACGGATCATCACCATCTGGCGATAGAACTGCTCCGCCTTGGCTTTGTCGATCTGGGGTTGGTTGCTGCTTTTCGGCTTTGCCACTGGTGCTCCTGGAGCGCAGACCTTCGTCTGCATTGGGTCGCAGGCTTTGTCCTGCGTTCAGTCCTCCCTGCCCTCCCAGACACGGACGAGCCGCGCTGAGAAACCTGGGATAGACCTCCGAGACGCGCCGACCCGCCGTTGCGCCGCCGCTAACCTGAATTGTACCTACAGCACCCCGGCTCCTTAGGCACCCCCGCCCTTACTCCCTACTCCCTACTCCCTTCCCCCCAACCAGTCGAACGCTCGGGCAAACAACTCCCGCGTGCCGAACCCATAGACCTCGCCCAGGGCCTCGTCGGTCAGGCCATGGCCCTTGAAACGGATCACCAACTCCTGCATCGTCGTGTTGTTCGTCATCGCGCGCATTAGGTCGCCAAGGCTCTTCTCGCCCTTCTGCTCGGCCAAGTAGTAGCCGAGCACCGACGATTGCTGGTACGCCATCCACACGGCCCTCTGTCCTTCTCGGTCTTCCCTGTCCTCGTGGTACGCCGAATCAAGTTCCTCCACCCCCAACCACGGCTCCACGCCGGAAGCGAGGTCGCGCCACGCCCTGCGGTCGACGCCGCCGCCAGACACCATCGCCATCGCCTCGTCCAACCAAAGCGGACACCTCCCTGCAGACAAGTTCAGGCTGGCGACGTGGGCGTACTCGTGCAAGACCACGTGCTCCAGATCGTCGTAGTCATGGAGCGACCTGTGCGGGATGCAGACCTTGTCGTACGGGTACTTGTCCGTGCAGTACCCGTACCGCCCCGGCATCCACGGCACGTCCGAATCACGCGAAAGCACCGACACAAGAACCGGCGGCCCGTGCTCAAACCCAAATCGCCATGCCACCTGGTTGCAAGCATCGACCATCCGCTCGATTCTTCGATCGTCAAAGGAGCGTGCCGTTCCACCACACCCGAGGTAATCGAAATCGGAACTTTGCAGAACGTTGACTTCTTCAGGAATCCACTCGACGCTCAACCACTCGCTGACTTTTGTGATCGCGCCCCTTGCACGCGTCATGTGCTCGCCTTCGATCATGCGAAACGTCACGAGCCCATGGCCGAACGACCCTGCCCCCAACTCCACAGCGCGCAAGTACGCCTCGTCGAGCCGGTCCCAATAGTAGTGCTCGAGAACGGCGCCCCAAGCGGCCGACTCCCCTGCGGCGCCATACCGCGCCGCCCAAGACCTCTCTCGCGCCATCGCCTAATTCTGATCGAACTCGTCGTAGAATGATGTGACGATGCAGGTCCGGTACTCCAGCGATCTCGAGGACTTCAAGAGTGCCGAAGTCGAGGGCTTTTTCGACGGATGGCCCGAACCTCCGGACAACCTGATGTTCCGGCACATCCTCGAAGGGTCCCAGCACGTCGTGCTCGCCTTCGACGGCGACCGCCTCATAGGGTTCTGCACCGCACTCACTGACGGGGTCCTCTGCGCCTTCATCCCGCTACTCGAGGTCCACAAGCAGTACCGTGGTCAAGGAATAGGCACTGAACTCGTCCGCGCGATGCTCGGCCATCTAGACGGCCTGTACGCGATCGACGTAGTTTGCGACGAAGACGTGGCTGGCTTCTACGAGCGGCTCGGTTTCCTGCCCCTTCGAGCGATGTCGGTCCGCGACTACTCCGCGCAGTCCGGTCGTGGCTGAGCAGAGATACAATGGCTCTGTGCCGCGCAAACCGACCCTGAGTCCGAGCAAGATCTCCACTTATCTCGCATGTCCCGACAAGTACAAATGGACGTACGTCGACGATCGCGGCAAGTGGTACTTGCGCAGCAAGAGTTACTATTCGTTCGGCACGACCCTCCACGCCGTCTTGCAACGGTTCCACGACTCGGGCGACCAGGGGGTTACGACGGCCCACCAAGCGGTCGCCGCGCTCGAGGAAAGTTGGATCGACGCCGGATACTCCAGCCAAGAAGAAATGATGCAAGCCATGGCCGAGGGAAAGGAGATGATCTCGACGTACGTCGACAACTTCAAAGCCCAGCCCGTTACCGCTGAGACGCTCTATATTGAGAAGCAGGTCCGACGCGACCTCGGACCGTTCGTCCTCATTGGAAGGATCGATCGCGTCGACCAGCACAAGGACGGCACGCTGGAGATCGTCGACTACAAGTCCGGCAGACAGACAGTGACAGAGGAGGACGTCTCGACCGACCTCGCGATGAACTGCTATGCGCTCTTGCTGCAGGAGAAGCACCCAGACTCAGCAATCACAGCGTCGATCGTGGCCTTGCGCACGGGCGCAAAGGCGACTGCGACGTTCCCTGACAAAGATCTGAAAGTCTTCGAGAGCGACCTTGTCGCGCTCGGCAAAGAGATATTGGAGCGCGACTTCGAGTCGCTGGTGCCGGTCGCAAAGAGGCTGTGCCCCGAGTGCGACTTTCTTCCGCTCTGTCGGAAACACCAAGACTTCGATCTAGCGAGCGTCAGTCCAGACTGACTCCGCCGATTTGAGTGTCGAGCCCTTCGCCCACGATCACTCCATTGACTGTCGCCTTTGTCACGAATCCCGTAATCGGATCGCGGCCCGTGATGTCGATCCTGTACTCGCCAGGAAGAAGCGCCCACACCTTGAAGGCCCCATCGCCTTGCGAGCGACCCGTGTTGACCAGAGTCCCTGTCGCATAGTTCGGCCCCGCCACGTAGACCGCCTCTACGTCTGCCCCGCCGACTCCAAGGCCGTTCAAGGTCACGAACCCACAGACCGTGCCACTCTCGTGCTTGACGACCGTGGGGATCACTGGGTCGAGGGAATAGGAACCGCCTGGGTTGAGTTTCAGAGACTGTGCGACGTTAAAGTCCATCAAGACGGTCGTCCTTCGCGCCGACTCCATTTCAAATGTCACGGGAATCTCAAGTCCCTCCTCTTTGATGACTTGGTCGATGGCGACGTTGTGTGTGCCGTTCGAGTCGACCACGGTCGCGGACGTGATCACCACGCGGATCGCCGTATAGATTCCGGCCCCAAGGCCTGACTCGCCAAGGACTGCGGGCACCGCCTGCAAGTCGAGCAGTTCGTACTCTTGGTTGGGGTGGGCGACGGCTTCCCAGTTCCCTGCGATCTCGACTTCGATGCGTTTGATGTGCACACGGACCGAAGACACGTTGGACGGTGCGTCGACCATTTCCAAGGTCAGCGTTCCGTAGTCCCCGTTGATGCCTCCACAGCCGCTCAACAGCAAGACGATCAGCCCCAAGAAAGCGAACAGAAAACGACGCATGACGCCTTCTATGGTACTTGCGAGCCAGGCATGGCCAGGAACAATCCGGTATTCCTACTGGCGTCCCGGCAGCCAGCCCACGTTGCACTCTTCAAGCAGCGACTTTGCCGCCGCCTTCAATTGGTCGAGGTCGACGTTCTGCATCGCGCCAACGAGGACTTCCTCGCGCAGTGCGCCCGATCCGACCATCTCGAGATACCCTCGCCAGGCGCACCTGTCGACGAGCGACTGCGTCATCGGACCTTCGGGCCTCAACCACACTGGCGACACGGCGAGGTTCCGCGTGAAGGACGCCTCGGCGAGCGCTTGCGCGGTCGAGACCGTCGTCACGTCCCAGGAGTCGATGTCCTTGAGCAGGAGGTCGCGCATTTGGACGGCGAACTTTGCCTCGTCTGCCTCCGTTTTGCGGACCATGAGGAAGAACGGCGTCCATCCGTCTGCGCGTGGCCAGAGCACGGCGGACTGTAAGTACGATAGGCCGTGTTGCTCGCGGAGAACGCGGTGCATCGACGACGTCCTTCCAACCCCCAGAGCGAACACGGCGAGCAGTTTCGCGGCGCTTGCCACGCTAGCAGGCGTCATTGGCCTTCCGCTCAAGGCGAACGTCGAGACAGGGTCTCCCCACGTCGTTATCGGCATGGGTTGTCCATCGACCCGCGGCGAGCCGGGGTCCCTCGGTGCGGTCCAGCGGGCAAACCGCGTCTGGATCTCGATCTTTCCAGAACCTGGCTCGATGCCACCACCGACTACGAAGTTGACGTTGGCCGGCCGCAGTGCTCGGGTGTAGATCGCCTGAACATCGCCTTGTCGAATCCGCTCGTATCGGAAGTTGACGCCACCCATCATGGAGACCCAGGGTTGCGATTCGTTGACTGCGAGCGCGGCGATCGCCTTCGCAATGTCCTCTTCTCGCAGCGCAGGTCTCGTGAGCACAGCAAAGATGAGGTCACCGGCGAGCGCAAGACCCGACTTTGGCAGCACGAACTGCACGCGCAAGAAGTCGGGCATGACGGTGACGCTCGGGGCGAGTCCCGCTTGCGAACCGTAATCGCGGAGCTTCTGTGGCGTGTACTCGATTGTTCCTTCGAGCAGCACGCGACCGAGCACTTGCCAAGCGGCAGCCTCACGCTCAGTCATCTTGGGCGCTTTGATGTTCGCCTGCACCACGACAAGCGGGCTTGGCTCGACGAGTTCGAGGACTCGCCACGGCGACTCTTGTTGTGTCGCTAGCAGCAACAGTCCGATCATCGCACTCCTCCGACTCGGACGCACGCTCCGGTGCGGAACTTCTGCAGCGCGGCGACGAACTCGGCCTGGCTGACGACGGCTGCGCGGTTCTTCAAGTCTTCCATACGGAAGTACGGTTCGGCACTGAGTTGCTGGCCGTACATCCTTGCCTTCTCCCTTGGAAGCCCGTCTGCCGTTGCGACCCAAAGCCGGACGGCGGCGAGCCCTGAGGGATAAAGCCTCGCCCCCTCGTTGGTCACGAGCCTGTCAGTGTCGAGGAATCCCTCTCGGTTCGGGTGCACAATGCAAACGAGTCCGCCGATCGATGAGGGCGTGTACACGACCTGCGTTCCGGGCGTCTCGTTCGCGATCGCCAGCGCTGCGGCGACGACGGCGAGCGACTCCGCGCGCGACATTGGGCCGACGGCGACAGCGCGCCCTGATCCCGTCGCTCCCGGAACGATGCCTTCTCCGCGCTGTTCTTTGGCCGTCCTTGCCGTCCGGTTGACGGCGCCTTGGGATTGCAGCGGCCGGACGATCTCGATGATTGCCCTCTCCGACTGGACGACGTCGATGCCGCCGACGATCGCGATCGTGAGGCACTCGGGGCGCCACATCGATGTGAAGAGTTGCTTCAGAGAGTCGGGAGTGGCCTTTGCGATCTCTTCGTCGGTACCCATCATGTCGGGCTCGTCGAACGCCTGCTTCCATAGACCTGTTGCAAGCCTGCTGGCGTTGGAGCGCACCGGCCGCTCTTGCGAGACGATGCGGACTTCTTTGTCTATCTCCTCCTGTGTCAGCGTTCGAGGCGCGAGGAGTTCCTTCAGCGCTTCGATCGCCACTGCTGCAGAGTTCGCGTTGCCTTCAATCTCGAACCGAACGCCGTCTCTCAGGGTCTCTGCGGTGAGGGTCAGTCCTCGCGACTCGAGTTTGGCGTCGAGTCCGTTCCCTTTGCCCACAAGGTGCTCGAGCAGGTGTCGCAATCCAGGGGACTGCTCCTTCGCTCCCATCGTGCTGACGAAAAGGTGGAGCGTGAAGCCGGGTGAGTCCATTCGTTCCACGTAGACGACTGCTCCATTGGGCAGCACCGTCTTTTGTGGCTGGTCTTGGGAGATCGCCAGTGCGGCGACGAGGGTGCAGAGCACAAGTTCAGGATACCTTTTCAATCTCTTCTTCACCCCCACCCTAACTTTTGCGCGGGTTGGATTCTAGGTGACCAGAATCCAACGCGGCAAATCCCAAGGGGGAGGGAATTCTTCGTTCTAGCGCAGGTAACTTGCTCCGTTGATGTCGATGACGGTGCCACTGAGATAGGACGCTTCATCGCTCAAAAGGTACGCCGCAGCGCCGGCCACGTCCGCCGGAGTCGCCATTCTTCCAAGCGGGATCGTCGCGAGGATCTCTGGGAGCCGTTTGTCCATGTCCTTGCGGACCATGGCGGTCTCGACCCAGCCCGGCGCGATCGCGAAGTGTTGGATGTTCTGCTTCGCGGTCTCGACAGCGAGTGCGCGGGTGAGGTTTAGGAGCGCGGCCTTGCTGCTGGAGTACGCGCTGGCGAGCGCCTCGCCGCGGTGTGCTACGCGGCTCACGATGTTGAGGACTTTGCCTCCGCCATTTTTCGCGAAGTGCTTGCACGCGCCCCGGATCATCCTGCGCGGTGAGTTCCAATTGACGTTGAACGTGTCGCGAAACTCTCGCTCGACTTCGTCTTCAGGATCGTTGAGGAAGTCGGTCGTGCGATAGACGCCCGCGTTGTTGACGAGGGCTTGAAGGCCGTGATCTGCTGTCACTGTTTCGATGAGGGCGACGGCTTGCTCGGGGTCGTAGAGGTCGGCTTGGTAGACGCCAAGGCATGCCCCACCCCCTGCCCCCTCCCCGCGAAGCGATGCCCTCGCGGAGAGGGGGTTCTGACCCAATTCCTCTGCGACCGATCGCGCAGACTCTTCGCCGCTGGCGTAGTGGATTGCGACGTTCCAGCCGTCCTTTGCGAGTCGGAGCGCGATCTCTCGACCGATCCCGCGGGACGAGCCAGTGACGAGGACGTTCTTGGTGGGCATCTTCCTAAGTTTGCCCTATCGTTTGCGCCGAGGTGCGCTCTGTTCGCAGATGATGCGGATGGCGTGCGTGTTGCCTTTGATCGCCTGAGAGAACAGTGCGTTGACTACCGCGGCCATTTGCTTGCCCTCGAACTCTGGCTCGTACAGGACGGCCCTGATCATCTTTCGCAACGTGAGGTTGCCCTTGGGTCTGCCCGGGCCGCCAGGGTTTCCGTTCTTGAACTGGTGTTCCTTTGGCGGGTTTCCCGGGCCGACCTTCTGCGTCTGCCCGTTTGGCGAGCCTGCGTGTCCGTTGACACCAGGCTCGCCGTTCCCGCCCTTAAACTGCGCGTCCCTAGATCCTCCCGTTTCTTCCCGTTTTCTCCCGTTTTTTGAGTTCATTTTTCTCCCGTTTTTCTCCCGTTTTTCGATGGCCAGCGACACCTCGTTGGAGAAGGCAAGCATTTCGGTGGCGTCGAGGAAGTGGAACTGCTCCGGGCACGAGTCGACGCGGCTCCAGAACTCCTCGACAGAGTTGAACGACGACGCTCTCGGGCGCCTTGGTTTGGGTTCAGACAGGTTCATTTGTAGGTTCTCCTTTGTTGTCCCGTTGTCCGGCGACTTGTCTAGTATAGACGCAGCGTCCGGTTTACTGGTTCCCTTGGCGGGAGATTATTTTACGACGTTTTCCACAGGGTGTCAATTGTTGTTGGGGGGTCGGCGCGGACGGAGCTGCGCCCTCCAAAGGCGCACTCGTCAGCGCAGGCTAAAGCCTGCGGCTACGTTAGTTGGCGCGGACGGAGCCGCGCCCTCCAAAGGCGCAATCGTCAGCGCAGGCTAAAGCCTGCGGCTACGTTAGTTGGCGCGGACGGAGCCGTGCCCTCCAAGCGTTGACGAGTCAAGGCGCGGATGGAGCGGCACCCTGCTCGGTGCGTCAGGATACGACGATGACGGTGACGGGGCCGTCGTTCGTGAGGGTGACCTTCATGTCTGCGCCGAAGACACCGGTCTGCGTGTCGATTCCAATGGCTTTGAGGGCGTCTACGAAGGCGTTGAAGAGCCGTTCGCCTTGTTCGTAGGGTGCGGCGGCAATGAATGATGGTCGGCGTTGCGTTGTGTCGCCGAGGACTGTAAAGTTGGAGACGGCGAGGATCGAGGCGGGCGCTGCCCGGTCGCTGACCTGTTGCTCAACGATGGCTGAACGATTCTCGGCGTGCATGGAGATAGACAAGTTCATCCTGCCTTCGTGGTCGTTAAAGATGCGGAGGTTGGCGATGCGTTCGGCGAGTTTCTGGGCGCAGTGCTCTGTATCGTCGCGGTGGGCGGCGACGAGGACGAGTAGGCCCTGGCCGATCTCGCCGACCGTTTTGCCGTCGACATCGACTTTGGCGCTTGTGACGCGTTGGACGATGGCTTTCATGGGGACGCCAAACTATGGCTGAACGGTGGCCGAACCATGGCCGAACTGTTGCGGAACAGTGGTGGTGTGACGTCCCTTAGAAAGCAACCCTTCTGGCATCGAGTGGCCATTGCTACTTTTGCGCCGTTCGGCCGAAGACGCGGAGGATGGAGATGACGTCTGAGAACTGGTTGACCTTGTTCACGACGTCTTGGAGGTTCTTCATGTCGCGGACGGCGATGGTGATGTTTATCTCGGCGGTGTTGTTGGGGAGCGTTCGGATCTTTGCGGCGGTGACGTCCGCCTTGGCCTCGCTGAAGATCGTGGAGATGTCCATGAGGAGCCCTTGGCGGTCTACTGTGACGATGCGCAGGTTGACCGGGTGCTTCGATCCGTCGGCGTGCCAATTGAGCTCTGTGATGCGTTCTGGCTCGTTCTCGACCATCCAGATCGCGTTCGGGCAGACCCGTCGGTGGATCATGATGCCCCTACCCCGCGTGACGTAGCCGATCACGTCCTCTTCTGGCACAGGCATGCAGCACTTCGCGCGGCGCAGCATGACGTTATCGATCCCTGTGACGACCGTTGGGACGGGCGCGACGCGGGACTTCACCTTGATCGCTTGGTCGTCTTCTGTGCGCACCAGCGCCTGCAGTTTGTTGGCGACGTTCTGCACACTGACGAGGCCCTCGCCTACGCGCACGAGGACGTCGGACGGGCTCGTGCAGTTGCGGATCTTCTGTGCGACTATGTTGAGGTGCTCGTCGTTGACGATCTGCCTTGGATCGAAGCCCCGCGAGCGCATCTCCTTTTCGAGCGCTTCTCTGCCGTTCCTCTCGCTATCGTCGCGGTTGAGCCTTCGGAAGTGGTGGCGGAGTTTGCTGCGCGCGTTCTGCGACTTGACGAACTCCATCCAGTCGAGGCTTGGCTGTGCGTTGGGGCGCGTGATCATTTCGACAACGTCGCCGTTCTGCAGCCTTGCGCTGAGGGGGACCATGATTCCGTTGACCTTCGCGCCGACCACTTTGAGGCCGAGTTCGGAGTGGACCCGGAACGCGAAGTCGATCGGTGTGGAGTCTTTGGGCAGGTCGAGGACGTCGCCCTTTGGGGTGAACACGAACACCTGCTCACTGAAGAGGTCGGTGGACACTGTGCGCAGGAAGTCGCTCGACATGCGCGCGTCGCTCGACCAGTCGAAGAGTTGGGAGCGGAGCCGCGCAAGGTTTGCGGCGTGTTCTGCGCGGTCCTTACCTTCTTTGTACGACCAGTGCGCGGCGAAGCCGTATTCCGCAATGGCGTGCATGCGCCTGGTCCTGATCTGGACTTCGAGCGGGTCTCCGCCTGGGCCGATGACCTTCGTGTGCAGGGACTGGTAGCCGTTAGGCTTGGGCATGGCGATGTAGTCGTAGAACAGGCCGGGCATGGGCAGCCACAGTTCGTGGACTAGGCCGAGGACCGTGTAGCACTCGCTCTGTTCCTCGACGATGACTCGCAGGGCGAGGAGGTCGTAGATCTCCTCGAACGGGACTTTTTGGACGGCGATCTTGTTGTAGATGCTGTAGAGGTGCTTTGGCCTTCCTGCGATCTCGACGTGCTTTAGGCCTTTCTCGTCCAAGCGTCCTCTTAGTGCAGTTAGCGCCTCTTCGACCTGGCCCTCTCGTTCTTGCCTCGTCTTTGCGACCATGTCGCTGATCTTTTGGAAGTCGGTCGGATGCAGGACCTTGAAGGCGAGGTCTTCGAGTTGCCACTTGACTTGCCAGATGCCGAGGCGCGCGGCGAGCGGTGCGTAGACGTCGAGGGTCTCGCTGGCGATGCGGACTTGGCGGCTCTCGGGCAGCGCGGTGAGGGTGCGCATGTTGTGCAGCCGGTCGGCGAGTTTGATGACCATGACTCGCACGTCTTGGGCCATGGCGAGGAGCATTTTGCGGAGGGACTCTGCGCTCCTCTCCTTCTCAGCGGCGGCCTTCTGTCTTGGTGTGGCTTCTGGGTTGACGTTGAGGCGAAGTTTTGTGACGCCTTCGACGAGTTGGGCGACTTCGGACCCGAACTCCTTTTGGATCGCGTCGGCCTCGATCGGCGTGTCTTCGAGCGTGTCATGGAGCAGTGCGGCGACGACCGTGTCTGCGTCCATGTGGAGGTCGGCGACGATGCGCGCGACTTCTAGGGGGTGTCCGACGTATGGTTCTCCGCTGCTCCTTGTCTGCCCTGCGTGGGCGTCCTCGGCCATGAAGTAGGCGCGGGCGATCTTGTCGAGATCGGCCTCGGGCATTCGTTCGCGACAGTGGTCGAGGAGTTGTTTGAGTTCCTCTGGAACCGGTCTGTCTGAAGGAAACGTCATGCTTGGATTGGGGTCGAGTATATCTTTTGCCGGGTGCGGCTAACGGTTGGAAAGGATCGCGCGGACGGCGTCCGCCTGCTCTGGTGTATCGACGGCGACCGGCGAGCCAGTGCCTTTGGACATCCTGATCTTGATGCCGTGCTCGAGGAAGCGGAGTTGCTCGAGGCTTTCGGCCTTTTCGAGCGGCGTTTGGGGCCAACCAGCGAACCCATGGAGGACTTCGGCTGTGTAGGCGTACAGCCCGATGTGCTTCTTGACCGGTTCGGTGCGACCACTGCGGTCGTAAGGGACTGCGTGCCTTGAAAAGTAGAGGGCGTCGCCCTTCAGGTCTGTGACGACCTTGACGACGGCGGGGTTGTCGAGTTCATCGTCAGTGCAGTGCGCGTAGACGCTGCCCATGACGACTGAGGTGTCTTGCAGGAGCGGAGTCGCGCAGGCCTTGATGTCTTGCGGGGAGACGAGGGGCTCGTCGCCCTGGACGTTGACATAGACGTCCGCTTTGATGAGCGTGGCGACCTCTGCGATGCGGTCTGTGCCGGTCGGGTGGTCGGGGCTAGTGAGGACCGCTCGGGCGCCGAAGCGCTCGCAGGCGTCGGCGATCTCTTGGTCGGGCGTCGCGACGACGACCTGCTCTGCTATGTCCGCCTCGCTGGCACGTTCGACGACCCACTGGACCATAGGTTTGCCGAGGAGGTCGACGAGCGGCTTGCCCGGGAAGCGGGTTGATCCCATGCGGGCCGGGACGACGATGGCGCAGCGCATATGTTGAGGATACTTTGGGGTGCCTGAACGCATTGCAGCCCCGGATTTGCCGGGGCTGCAAGCCTTTATACAGGGAGGTCAGGATCCATCGCTAGACCCGACCCAGTCATAGGAGTCGGGTCGCTAAAACCCGGCACCTCCCTGGTTTATCTGACTGTCACTCTTCAAAAAATCGACACCTCCGTTCTGTTGGATTTTGTCTTTGCTCGCGCTCCGACAATGTTCAGGACGTTACCCTGGGCGGATTCGTTCCGTCAATCGGACTTTGTTCCGCCGTTGGCGGCGAGTCGTTCGATGGCCTTGTTCTGGTCGGCCTGGGCGAGGTCGGTGGCCATGCGGAGTTCGCGCATAGCTTGGGGGGCTCCCAGGGCGACTGTCACGGAAGGCTTGCCGTTGTGGTCCACGCACTTGCTGACCATGAGCCATCGCGCTGGCCTGATCCAGAACCAGTAGGCAATGTTCGCTCCTGGGTAGACGTGCGAAGGCTCGCCAAACTCCTCGGTGTAGCGTCCGACCGTCTCTTGGACCGTCGTGTCGTCCGCGTCCTCTTGGGTGTACATGGCGAGGACGAGTTGTTCGGGGCTGGCCCCGTCTTCGGGGCCGGTCGGTCGTTTGAAGAGGATGGCCCCAAAGGAGAGCGTGTCGGTCTCCCAACCAACGGCCGAGAACGCATCGCCAAAGGTCGGCGGCAGCGTCGTCAACGGTGTGCTGCGTTGTGGCTTTGCGAAAACTCGGAGCGCGCGGTCGCGCGACGTTCCAAGGCGGAGCACAAGGTCGCCGTTGAAGAGGGCAAGGTCTTGGTCGCTCGGGACTCTGTCCTCGAAGGGGATCTGCTCGATCTTGACAACAGGCGGTTCTTCCGGCTCGACGGTCACGCGTTCGGGAGCGGCGCAGCCGATCCCGGCGAAAGCGATTACGGCGACGCTAGCCTTCGATATTGAGAATCTTGTACTTTTGAACACCAGCGGGAGCCTCGTACTCGATTTCGTCGCCGACTTCTTTGCCCATGAGGGCCGCGCCGAGGGGTGAGGTGATGGAGATTCGGTCGAGGGTCGGGTCGGCCTCGAACGCTCCGACCAGGGTCATCTTGACCTCGTCGTTCCATTTGAGGTCTTTGAGGGTCACCAACGACCCTAGATGGGCGATGACCTTGTCGTGGATCGGCCGCTCGACGATCTGAGCCGTTTGCAGGACTTTCTCCAGTTCTGCTATGCGTCCTTCGAGGCGCTTTTGGTTGAGTTTGGCCTCGTGGTACATCGCGTTCTCTCGGAGGTCGCCGTGCGACTTGGCCTCTCGGATGGCGTCTGAGACGCGCTGTCGTTCGACCGACTTGAGTTGCTCAAGTTCGGACTTCAGACGGTCAAAGCCGTCCTGCGAGAGGAGGACGTCCTGGGACATGGGGCTTCATTCTAGCACTGCCGGAACCCCACACCCCCTGCCGTTGGCGTGGCAGGTACAACACGGCTCGTGGCGCGGGTCTCAGTCGTGGTGGTGAGTTACAACACGCGCGAGCACCTGCGGCGGTGTTTGGAGAGCTTGGGGGAGGCTGACGAGGTTGTCGTCGTCGACAATGCGAGCAAGGATGGGTCTGCGGAGATGGTTGCTGACTCGTTTCCTTCTGTCGTGCTTGTGCGGAACGCTGTGAACCGCGGATTTGGGGCGGCTTGCAACCAGGGGATGGACACGGCGGGCGGGGACCTGGTGCTGTTCTTGAACAGTGATGCTGTGGCCTTGCCTGGTGCGGTGGGTGGGCTTCGGCGGGTGATGGCGTCTTCTCCAGACGTGGTTGCCTGTGGAGGCAGGTTGGAGTTCCCTGATGGTCGTTTGCAGGAGTCGTGTTGCGCGGCGTTAACGCTATGGGCCGTGTTCTGTGAGCAGACGCTTTTGGAGAAGGCGTTTCCAAGGTCGGCCCTCCTATCGCCCTATTGGATGTCTTCGAGGTTGCAGGGCACTCCCCTCACCCCCGACCCCTCTCCCCCGGAGGGGAGAGCGGAGACTTATGATGTCGAACAAGTGATGGGGGCGTGCTTGATGGTCCGGCCGATCGAGCGCTTCGACGAGCGGTTCTTTTTGTACTGCGAGGACACGGAACTTTGTCGGCGGCTGCGTCGGCACGGACGGATCGTGTGGGTGCCGACGTGCCGGTTCGTTCACGAGCTTGGCGCGAGCAGCGCTTCGCGATGGGAGGCGGTGGCACGCTACAACCGTGGGAAGGAGTTGTACTTTCTCATTCATCACGGGCGGGTTTCTGCCTTCGTTTGCTGGCTTTTGGACAGGATGGGCGCGCTGTTGCGGCTGCTGGTTTGGTTGGTTGCGTCTGTTGTGACGCTGTTCGCTTGGTCGGCAGCACGGCACCGCGTAGGGCTGTTCTTGCGCGTGCTGTTCGCGCCTGTCAAAGGCCCTCGCTTGCCAGCGGACGCTCGGGAGCGAGGCTAGGCGCGGACAAAGCCGCGCCCTCCAAGGCTATGAATCCATTGCGGCGCGGTATTGCGGGATAACTTGCTGGGCGGTGCCGTCTGCAGCGACGTGGCCCTCGTGCAGCCACAGCACGCGGTCGGAGAAGCGTTCGACGGCGTTCATGTTGTGCGAGACGAAGAGGATAGCGCCGCCGTCGGCCTTGAACTTCTCAATGGTGTCGAAGCACTTCCGCTCAAACGCCATGTCTCCTACCGCGAGAACCTCGTCGACAATGAGGATCTCCGCGTCGACGTGGACGGCGACGGCGAACCCGAGCCTTGCAAGCATGCCGCTACTGTACGTTCGCACCGGGGCGTCGATGTGCCCTCCGAGTTCTGAGAAAGCGGCAATCTGCGACGACCTGTCCCGCGCCTCTTTGCGCGAGAGCCCGAGCATCATGGCGTTGAAGACGAGGTTCTCGGAGCCCGTGAGGTCCGGGTGAAATCCGGCGCCGAGCTCCAGCAACGGCGCGACGCGGGCGCGCGTCGTCACGGAACCGCTCGTGGGCAGGTAGACCCTGGAGACGAGCGACAAGAGGGTGCTCTTCCCTGCGCCGTTTCGACCGACGAGCGAGAGGCACTCGCCGCGATGCACATCGAACGTGACGCCTTTGAGGACCTCGATCGTCTCGAGGTTTCTCCGCCTTCTCCACCAGAGAAGCCACGTCTTGAGCGAAGCGGTCCCGGCGTGGCTGATCTGGAACTTCTTGCGGACGTCTCGGACTTCGACGAGGCTTTCTCTCACGGCCGTTCGACGAACCTCCATTTGAGTTTATTGAAGGTCGCGTAGCCGGCGATAAGGATCAGGAACGAAGAGGCAACGGTGATCCAGAACAGCGGCCAGTTGAAGTCGAGCATGTACATTTGGACCGGTGCCTGGCCGGGCTCCGGCACGACTTCGATCCTGCCTGTCGGCACAAGCGTTTTGCGATACGCCGTGCTCAGCATCGCGATCGGATTGAGGTGGTAGGCGTAGTACACCCACTCGAGTCCGCGCGCGCGAAGGGCGTAGTACACCGTCTCACTAAAGTACATGATCGGCGTCAAGAAGAACATGAGGTAGAGGGCGACGCCGACGACGTACTTGACGTCCTCATAGAACACATTCCAGGCAGCGATCAGAAGCGACAGCCCAGCCGCGAGCGCAAAGTTGACGACAAGAAGGACGGGGAGAAAGAGAATCTTCCACGTAAACGGCGACGTCTCAAAGCCGGTGACGGCCCAAAGGCCGAAGAGGTAGGCGAAATAGACGCAAAGCGCCAGCAAGAAATGGACGAAGTTGCTGCAGACGTTTGCCAGGGGAAGGATCTCTCGCGGGAAGTAGACCTTCTTGATCATGGGAAGAGCCTCGATCACTGACTGGGCAGAGTCCATGAGGCAGATTTGGAAGAAGATGAACGGCAGGTATGCCGCGAGGACATAGACCGAGTAGTTCTCCGTGCCGTTCTGCATGATGTACTTGAACACCAGTGTGATGACGAGCACGGTGACGAGGGGATTGAGGAGCGACCACAAGAACCCGAGCATGCTGTTCTTGTAGCGAATGCGCAACTGGCGCTCCACCATCGCGAAGAGGAGTTCGCGGAACTTCCACAGTTCCTTGAGTTCCGCGCGCATGGGTTAGAGCGGTACGACCTTGACCAGTCTGATCGTGAGGGTTATGGTGGGATCGCCCGGAACGACGAGGCCGACGGCCGATGCAGGCGTCATGACCGACCTTTCGCCGCCGGTCCGCATCCCCCGGACTGCGTCGTGCCAGAAGTCTTCGATGATCGGTTGGTCCATCAAGAACGTAAACGCCATTCCTCGCCGTTCCGTGTCCGCAATGAGCGTTCCGCTTGGGTCTCGCGCCATGAAGTGGACAGTGATCCTGGCATCCTTGACGGCCACGTCTCCGCTTCCCGGCTTCGAAGAGAGCACGACGATCGTCGTCGGTCTTGGCCGAGGCAGGGGCTGTTGAACCGCGGGCGCGGCCGATACCGGCTTGGTCGCGACGGCGGAATCGCGGGCTGAAGCGAGGGCGATGATGAGCGGAACCACGAAAGTAGGGACGAACCGCTCCTGGAACAAGGCGCACAGAGGGAGCCTGGATCAGATGGCCTGGTCAGAGCGATGCGAGGGATGGACTTGCTCGAGTTCGCCTGTGACCATGAAACCGACGCGCTCGGCGATGTTCAGGGCGTGGTCTGCGATCCGCTCGATATGGTGGACAGCGAGCAGAAGCCAAGAGGCCGCGACGACTTGGTCGGGGTGTGTCCTCATGAAGTCGTGGATCTGTCCGCGAAGGTCGCGGTAGAGCGCGTCGACCTCGTCCTCCATTGCAGCGATCTCTTCTTGGTGGGATAGGTCACGCTTGACAAACGCGTCGAGCGAGGCGCTGACCATCTGCCTTGCGGCCTTCGCCATTCTCGGGATGTCGACCGAGGAGGCGTCGCCCAATTCGGCTTGAATCTTGAGCCCACATTTGGCGATGTCGACGGCGAGGTCTCCGATCCGCTCGATGTCTGTGATGACTTTTAGCGCGGTGCCAATGATGCGCAGGTCTTTGGCCATCGGCTGCTGGAGCGCGAGGAGGCGCAAGCACTGGCCCTCGATCTCGAGATCGAGTTGGTCGATCTCGTCGTCCGCGCGCATAACCTCCTTCGCCAATTCCGCGTCTAAGCGGTGGAGGGACTCGACAGCCTTGCCGACCATGGCTTCGGCGCGGCTCGCCATGTCGAGCAAATCGTGTTCAAGCTTGGCGATTTCCTCATCAAAGGCGTGTCGGTTCATATCTCGTGTCATTCGACCTGTCGGTCGGTCCGATTTGGGGGCCGATAATACCCGCCGTCCCTAGAGTCGACCTTGGGTCAATCCTTCAGACGCCGTGCTAAGCGGAAAGTTGCAGTAAGCGCGCTGGCCTTCCCGTTCGGCCCACTTTGGCTCGCTCTTGGTGCAGGAGTCTTGGACGAACCTGCAACGAGAGGCGAACTTGCAGCCGGCGAACCGAGTGCGCGGGTCCGGAATCTCGCCGCTTGCGACTTCGGGGAGGTGTCCGAGCCGCTCCAGTGTCGGCGCCGAGTCGAGCAGGGCTTTCGTGTAGGGGTGCATTGGGCTCCCGAACAGACGTTGTGTCGGGCCCTCTTCTACGACTCGACCCATGTACATGACCGCGACGCGGTCTGCCAGGAACCGCACAGTCATGAGGTCGTGACTGATATACAGGAAGGCGCAGCCGAGTTCTCGCTGGATGTCACGAAGCAGATTGAGGATCTGGGCCTGGACGCTGAGGTCTAGTGCCGCCGTGGGCTCATCGCAAATGACAAGCGGCGGACGGAGCGCGAGGGCGCGGCCAATCGCGACCCTTTGTCGTTGACCGCCGCTGAGTTGGTGTGGATAGCGGTCCGCCATTTCGCGCGCGAGGCCGACCTCGTCAAGGATGGCGTCGACATCGACCTCTTTGCCGAGGACAACGCCAGGCTCTGCGATGATCCGTCGAACTCGCCATCTTGGATCAAGACTGGCATACGGATCCTGCCACACCATACCGATCCGCTCTGCGAGCCCCTCTGTCACTCCCGTCGTCTCTTGGCCCCGAAACTCGATCCTGCCTCCGACCATCGGCTGGAGGCCCAGGATCGCCCGGGCAAGGGTGGTCTTGCCACACCCCGACTCTCCGACGACGGCGACCGTCTCGCCGGGCTGGACCGAGATCGACACACCGTCGAGCGCACGGATCGATCCCCCAAGCGTGGAGAACTCGACCTGGGCGTCACTGACCTGGAGCAACGAACTCATGCTTCCCTGCCTTGTCCTTAGATTGAGCCCTGGCTCCACTGGAGCCGGTCCGAAAGTTTGTCGAAGAAATCGTTCTCGCCGCGCGTGACGAGGCGCGTCCTTCGGTTTGATCGCGTTACGCGGACGTAGTCCCCGCTGAGGAGGTGCAGCCTGCTGTGGCCATCTGCAGAGAGGAGGGGCTCCTCTCGCGACTCGACCTTGATCTCGATGATGGACTCTGGTCGCAAGACGAGCGACCGAGAGGACAGCGTGTGCGGCATGATGGCCGTGAGAACGAGGGCGTCCATTCTAGGATCGACGACCGGGCCGCCTGCTGAAAGGTTATAGGCCGTTGATCCGGTCGGCGATGAGACCATGACGCCATCGGCGGGATAGCGCGAGACTTGGCTCCCGTCGACGTGTACGTCGAAGGTGAGCATCCTCGTCATTGCGCTGCGTTGGACCACCGACTCGTTGAGCGAGTGCAGTTCTGCGACGACCTCGTTCCCTCGAACAAGCTCGGTTTTGATCATCATCCTCTCGTCGATCCGACACTTGCCGTCGAGGAACTCTTCGAGCGTCGCTTCCGTGTCCTCGGGCAACACCTGGGTGACGAAGCCAAACCTGCCGTAGTGGACACCCATGATGGGGGTCGAAAACTGTCCGACGAGGTAGGCGGCCCGAATCAGCGTGCCGTCACCGCCGATAGCCAGCACAAGGTCCGAGTCTCCGAACTCCTCCGGGGTGACTTCTTGGACGCCGACCTCTGGGCTCGACTCGTGGTCGGCCATGACTTCGACACCATGGCCCTTGAGCCAATCGACAGCCTTTCGGGCCGCGCTCACGGCGTCGGCCCGAAAGAGGTTTACGAGGATGTGTACGCGCAATCTATCCGCCGATCGCTTTGAGCCGCTCAAGGTTCGTCTTGGCGTCTGTAAAGGACGGGTCTATTTTGAGCGCTTGCTCGAGGACGGCGATAGCCTCTTTGACCTTGTTTTGCCTCTCGAGGGCTACAGCCAGGTTGTTATAGGCCGGCAGGAAGCCGCGGTCGGCGTCGATCGCCCTTCGGAAACTGACCTCCGCGTCGGCGATGTTGTTCTTGTAGAGGCTGCTGAGCCCGATGCCGTTGAGGGCTCCTGAGTTGGTCGGTTGCCGGTTGAGGATGTACTGATAGTGGAACCGGGCTGTGTCGAGTTCACCCTTCTTCCAGTAAGCGTTAGCGAGATCCAGGCGAACGGCGTGACGGTCTCCGTACTTGTGAAGGTAGCCGCGCCAGAGCTCGATGGCCTGGTCGGTCTTGCCTGTCTTTGAATACACGGCTGCGAGGTTGAGTTTCGCGTCCGCGCTGTCCGGGTTCGACTCTGCCAGTTTCTCGAAGTGGCCGGTGGCCTCTTCGTACCTCTTTGTCTTGAAGAGAATGAGGCCGAGGTTGTTCATCGAGTCGAGGTCGGCAGGATCGATGGCAAGCGCCTTTCGGTAGGCCGCTTCGGCACCGACCTGGTCGCCGCTCTTCTCCTTGAGGACACCGAGGTTGTACCAGTAGGAGAGCGAGTCTCCCATTTCTCCGCCCATCGGCTCAAGGATTCGCAGCGCGTCTGCGGTCTGTCCTTTGCGCGTGTAGATCTCAGCAAGAACGACCTTGACGTCGTGCTCGTTGTTGCCTTGCGTGACGGCACGCTCAAGATAAGTGAGCGCTTCGTCGTCGCGGCGATCGCGGAAAAGTGCGAGGCCAGCGTTTCGGCTGAACGTCTTGTTCTCGGGAGAGAGGTCGGCTGCCTTCTTGTAGGAGTCTGCGGAGAGCGTGTTCTGGTTCTGCTCTTCGTAGGCTCGTCCGAGGTTGTTGTGAGCGAAGGCGTCGTTCGCGTTCAACCCGATGCACTTCTTGAACGCGTCGATAGACTCCGCATAGTTCTTTCGCTGCAGTTGGATGCTACCGATGTTGTACCAAGCCTGGAAGAGGCGCGGGTTGAGTTCAGCGATCTGGGTGTAGACGCCGAGCGCCCTGGTGTCGTCGCCCTTGGCGACGTAGGCGTTGCCGAGATTGTTAAGGACTTCCAAGTCGCGAGGGCGGATCGTTCGGGCGCGCTCGAGGACGTCGATGGCCTTGTCCGGCTGGTTGTTCATCACGTAGATGTATCCGAGCCAGCGCAGTGCGACTTCGTCGTTCGCGTCGTTCTTGAGGATTGCCTCGTAGACGGGGACGGCCCTTTGCTCCTGCTTGCTCTGCACCAGGGCCGAGGCATAGTTGGACATCACGACCTTGTCGTTTGGCTTAAGTTCGTTGGCCTTGCCGAGGGTGGTCGCGGCCTTGTCGTACTGCTTTTGCTTAAGATAGAGCGAACCTAGGGTGGCGTGATAGTCGCCGTTCTCAGGCTGTCGGCGCGCGAGGTCCTCGAACCCGAGAATGGCCTCGTTCGTCCGGCCCGAATTCATGTAGGCGACGGCGAGGTCGTGCCTGACGGTCAGGTTGTTGGGCTGGAGGTCGACGGCCTTGCTGAGGACTGGGACGGCCTTCTCTGGCGAGCCCGTGTTGAGATACAGATATCCGAGCCAGTTGACGGCGTCGACGTTGGTGGGGTCCTTCTTGTAAATCCCTTCGAGAGCCGCGATGGCTCCTGGCGTGTCTCCGTTTCGGTGCAGGTTGACCGCTGCGACGACTTCGCGCTGGACTTGGTCGTTGACAGGGGGCTCGCCTTGCGCAACAGACACGGCGGCCAGCGCCGTAAGCAGCGCAGCCACGAAAAACGACTTCCAAACCTTTTTGACCATGGTTCACCCAAAACGGGACGCCAAACCTGCGTCCCAACGAATGCTCTCCTGACCAGTTTAGTCGAATCTACCCGGACACTTGTTCAGGTTTTTATCGACTTTCCATCAGGCCCGGTATCGAGCCTTCATACGCCCGCTTTGCGTCTGAGACCGGAAGGTCGATGACCTTCCTTCCCTGCACCGAGATTTCTAAGTTCTGACCAGCCCCGGCCGACTTACCCACGGGGTGGATGCACAAACCTTGCCGGAGCGTGCCTTTGATGGCCTCCAGGTTCGAATCCTGGTAAGCGACGAGTACAAAGCCCGGTATTTCTGCGTGGAGGACCGCATCCGTCCGTTGTGTGAAGTCGAAGGGATCCCCAGCCAGATCGACCTGGGCACCGACGTGACCGGCGATGCACATTTCCGCCAGGGCAAGTGCGGTTCCGCCTTCGCTGACGTCGTGGGCAGCGAGGACGAGACCCTTTTCGTTGAGGTCGGCCAGGGTGTGGCAGAGGTCCCGTTCGCGGGCCATGTCTGGCGCGACAGGCTGGCCGTCCTCGATGCTGTGGACTTCCGCAAGGAATGTGCTCGCTCCAAGGCCTTGTTGAGTGACCTTGTTCTCGTAGTAGATTACGGCGATCGCTGCTGCCTGTGGGAGGGCCATGCCGAGGTGGCGGTCGGCGCGCTCCAAGACTCCCATCATTCCGATGAGGGGCGTAGGAAGGACCTCGCCGAGATCGCTTTCGTTGTAGAAACTGACGTTTCCGCTGACTACGGGCGTGTTCAGGGTTTCGCAAGCGTCCGCGATCCCTTTGACGCTGCGCTCGAACTGCCAGTAGACGTGCGGCAATTGCGGGTTGCCGAAGTTTAAGCCGTCCGTGACGGCCACTGGCCTTGCGCCTGTGCACGCGACGTTGCGAGCGGCTTCGGCGACCGCGAGTTGTCCGCCGACGTACGGGTCGAGGTAGACCCAGCGCCCGTTGCCATCGATCTTGACGCTTAGCCCCTTCTTGGTGCCGCGCGGCGCGAGGACGGCGGCGTCGCCACCACCAGGGATGAGCGCGGTCTGGGTCTGGACTCCGTAGTCATACTGCTCGAAGACCCAGCGCTTGCTGGCGATCGTTGGGCTTGACAGGACTCTGAGGAGGGACTCAGTAGGATCCTTCTCCGGGAGCGAAGTCGGGTCGAAGCGTTTTGCATTCTTCGCGTACTCGGGCTCTTGCGCTTGGACGGTGTAGGTCGGGCACTCGTCTGTGAGGTGTTTCGCGGGGACTTGGACCTCGACCTTGCCGTGCCTTCGGCAAGTGACGATTCCTGAATCATTCACATGGCCGATGACGACGGCGTGCACGCCCCACTTCTTGAAGACGTCGATGACTTCTTGTTCCCTGCCCTTGTGCGCGACGGCGAGCATGCGCTCTTGGCTCTCGCTGAGCATGATCTCGTAGGCGGTCATGCCCTCTTCGCGGGTGGGAACAAGGTCGAGGTCGACGTCCATGCCGACCTCTCCTTTGCTGGACATCTCGGTCGTGCTGCAGGTGATGCCGGCGGCGCCCATGTCTTGAATCGCAACGACGGCACCCGTCGCGAGCGCCTCGAGGGTCGCTTCGATAAGCAGTTTCTCGGCGAACGGGTCGCCTATCTGGACGTTGGGCCGTTTTTCCTCGCTGTCTTCACCGAGCGTGTCGCTGGCGAAGGTCGCGCCGTGGATGCCGTCTTTACCAGTCGCGCTGCCGAGGTAGATGACCGGGTTGCCGACGCCTTGCGCGGCCGCCGTCGCCACGCTATCGAGTGGGACAATGCCTACGCACATGGCGTTGACGAGGGGGTTGCCGCTGTAGCGCGGATGGAACGCGACCTCGCCCGCGACCGTGGGAACACCGACGCAGTTGCCATAGCCCGCGATACCAGAGACCACGCCGCCAAACAGATAGCGGTTGCGCTTGACAACCTGCGGGTCGGCTTTGCCATCTTCGATCGGTCCGAACCGGAGCGAGTTGAGGGCCGCGATCGGTCGCGCGCCCATTGTGAAGATGTCGCGGATGATTCCTCCCACTCCCGTCGCGGCGCCTTGGTACGGCTCGACTGCGGAAGGGTGGTTGTGGGACTCGACCTTCATGACCGCGCCGAGGCCGTCTCCAATATCAACGATTCCCGCGTTCTCGAGCCCGCTTCCCTCCATGGCCTCCTTGTACTTTTTGAAGTAGGCGAGGATTGGTCGGGAGTACTTATAGCCGCAGTGCTCGGACCACATGACCGCGAACATGCCGAGTTCGGTGTAGGAGGGCTCGCGTCCTAGGAGTTTGAGAATCCTTTGGTACTCGCCGTCGTTCAACCCCATAGAGAGGTAAACATCGGGAGCGATGGCGGCCATGGCTAGAATTATATCTGTCGCCGTTTTGGCGTTGGGGCTGACGCTGACCGCCCTCGTTGGCTGCGAAAGCCAGAGCCAGAAGTGGTACGGGGACTGGGAAGGCGACCTCCAGCGCGCTGATCCTATCCCCGGAAACGACGTCGTAACGACGATCAACAAGGTCAGGCTAACGATCCTTCCCAATGGAACGTTCGAGTTGCTACGCAGTGGAATCAACGAGTCCGGGACTCACCGGCTGGGCAAAGACAGGGCATTCCTCACGATCACCCACGTGCTCGGCCGACCTGTCGGACAACTGGGCACCGGTGCGGAGAAGATGAACAAGGATCTGACGGCGGTTTGGCAGAGCGATGGCAGCGTGCTCCTCAGCGACCCGGGCGGATTCGACGAGCGTCCCGTGAGGCTGACTAGGCGCGAGCAACCGCCGAAGTAGGGGGTTCGTATAGAATAGCGGTAAGACCGCTATGTTCTGGATTCTCGCCATCGTCGTCGTCGTGCTCGTGGTTTGGGTGATCGCCGCCTATAACGGCCTCGTCTCCGACCGCCAGCAGACCATGAACGCTTGGGGACAGATAGACGTGCAATTGAAGCGTCGATACGATCTGATCCCGAACCTCGTGGAGACCGTCAAGGGGTACATGAAGCACGAGCAGGACACCTTGGAGAAGGTGATCCAGGCCCGCAATCGCGCCGTCGGCGCCACCTCGGTCCATGACAAGGCTGCGGCGGAGACGGCAGTGGCTTCTGCGCTAAGTGGGTTCTTTGCCCTCGCTGAGGCTTATCCGGAGTTGCGCTCGAACGAAAACATGATGCAGTTGCAAGAGGAACTTCGCTCGACGGAGAACAAGATCTCCTTCGCTCGGCAGTACTACAACGACATCGTGACGTCGTACAACACGAAGCTGGAGGCGTTCCCGACGAACATCCTCGCCGGGATGGGGAACTTCAAGCCGAAAGAGCTGTTCGAATTGGACGAGCCCGCTGCCCGCGAGCCGGTGAAGGTGCAGTTCTAGGGATTGGCATTACACGGCCTGCCGTGCAACGGTCAGGCCGTGGCACCCTTCGTTTTCATTACGGATACATTCTTTTGCCCGCGATGTAGGTCGCGGTCGGGCGGATCTGCGCCCAGTTCGGCTTGTCAGCGAACACGCTCTCGTTGAGAATCACAAAGTCGGCGTAATAGCCGGGCGCGATTCGTCCGATCGACTTCTCCCAAAAGAGGGCGTATGCCGCTGACGAAGTATAGGCACGCAAGGCTTCGACCACGGGGATGTTGTTCTGAGGCTGCCAGACGTTGCCTGCGAGCGTTCGCCCAGTGACTGCGGCCTCCATTCCCAAAAACGGATTTGCCGTCACGACGGGCCAGTCGCTTCCAAACGCGAGTACGCCACCGTGGTCGAGGACATCCTTGTACGCATAGCTCGATGCGCTGCGCTCTGCGCCGATGTAACTCTCGCAGTATCGTCCGTCGTCGGCCTTATGAAACGGCTGATAACTCGTGACCACGCCTAGGCGGCCAATCGCAGGAATGTCTAACGCACGCAGGTGCTGGGCGTGCTCGAGCCGTGGTCTTGCCTTGCGAACGTCCGACCATGCCGAGACAAAGACGTCGACAAGCTCCTTGTTCGCTCGATCACCAATCGCGTGTCCGATGAGTTGCAGTCCGTTCGCCGCACATTGCGCCGCCGTCCTCCGGACGGTTCCGTCTGCTACCCCGGGCCTTGGCAGTCCGGTGTTGTTCGCCACGTCTGCGGGGTTGTTGTTGAACGGCTCGAACATCCACGCCGTTCGGGAGCCGAGCGTACCGTCCATATAGACCTTCACTCCCTTGAACTCCAGTTGGAGCGGGACGCTGCGAAACGACTGCTTTGTGCGCGCGATGTTCTCGACCGACATCGTTGGGAAGAGTCCAAACCTGAGAGCAAGTTCGCCAGAAGCAGCAAGTTGTTGATAGATCGGCAAAGAGGCTTCGCCCGGAATGTCCGAAACAGTCGTCACGCCGAGAGAGTGCATGTGGTCCATCGCTGCGATCAAGTCTTGCTTCAAGACCGACAATGGCTTTGCCGGAACGTGCCGTGAGACCAGGCCCATGGCGGTCTCGCGCAACAGCCCGGTAGGTTCTCCGTCCGGCCATTTGACGATGCGCCCTCCTTCCGGATCGGGCGTGTTCCTTGTGACTCCGGCGAGTTGAAGCGCCTTCGAGTTGGCGATGCCGCTATGGCCGTCCATGCGGCTCAAGAAGACCGGCTTGTCCGGGACGGCTTCGTCCAGCCAGGCCTTTGTGGGCTCCGTCTTGTCAGCCCAACTCTCCGTGCTCCATCGCCCACCAGTGATCCAAGTTCTATCTGGGTTTTTCGCGGCATAGTCTTTGAGCCGCACAATGAAGTCCTTCTTGTCCTTCGCATCCCTGAGTTGGATGTCGGTGAGGCTGCTGCCTCCATTGAGCATGTGTACGTGCGAGTCGATGAGGCCCGGAATGACCGTCTTTCCCCGGGCATCGATGACTTCGGTGTTGGGACCGACGAACGCAGTCGGATCGTCACCGACGTAGACGAAGACACCTTCGTCCACCGCCAGGCTCGTCGAGAACCCCGTCATGCCGTCTGACCAGACCAGCGCGTTCCTGACAACGAGGTCGGCTGGGGCAATGGAGACGACTGCGGCAAAGAAAGCGACCGTCATTGTCTCCAGAGGTTACCAAGACGAGCCTCAACGCTTGCCTTACTGGTCGACCAGAAACCCGCTCGCGACTGACTCTTCGATGATTTGAAGGAGCACGGGCCAAAGTGCCGGACAGCCTTTCTCCACGATCGCGTTTCGTTTGAGGACTTGCGTCCTCGTGATCCCGTGTTCCCGCCAGGCATGACCGTTGGTCTTGAAGTTGTGCAGTATGGGGAGAAACCGGTCGATCGCGTGCGCGTAGGCTCCGGTCGCTGTCTCAGCCCTCTCAAACTCCTGCCAAAGTTCTACAAACTCCTGCTTCTGCCCTCCCGGCAACAGGCCAAAGATCCGGTCAGCGGCGATTGCCTCTTTCCTAGGCTTGTCCGCGTGGCCTGCCTCATCGTAGGCAAACGTGTCGCCGACGTCGATCTCGACGATGTCGTGAACGAGCAACATTCTGAGCGCCCTGTCGATGCTTACGCCCTGGGGCGCGAGAGGTGCCATGGCCATCGCGAACGTCGCAACGTGCCAGGAATGTTCTGCAGAGTTCTCTTGCCTGGGAAGTTCGATCAGTCGGGTCCGCCTCTCTACGCCCTTGAGTTTATCGATCTCCTCGACAAAGGCAAGCGATGCGTCAAGAGCGGACATTGTGCCAGTCTATCCAGACGGCAGTCGTCGGCTCGCAGCGACCTAGGGCAAGGTAGGATCGGCGCATGACAAAACCGTTTACGCTCCAGATCGGCGACGCGGCGCCGGGGTTTCGCTTGCCCGCCACTGACGGATCGACGTACGCGTTGGAAGACTTCTCGGAGTCCCCAATCCTCGTTGTGTTCTTTACTTGTAACCACTGTCCCTACGTGGTTGGCAGCGACGAGCAGACCAGAAAGACCGTTGAGCAGTTTGCGCCCAGAGGCGTGGCGTTCGTCGCGATCAACAGCAACAGCGCGAACACGTATGAAAGCGACGACTTCGCTCACATGGTCGCTCGCATGAATGAGCACGGCTTTCCTTGGAAGTACCTCCATGACGGTTCACAGGAGGTTGCGAGGGCATACGGAGCGCTGAGGACGCCCCACTTCTATGTGTTCGATGCATCCAGGCGCCTCGTCTACACGGGGCGAGGAATCGACAACCCGCGCGACTGGACACAAGCGACAACGAACGAACTCGAGGACGCGCTAGAGGCCGCGCTCGCCGGCAAGGCGCCAGACGTCGCGCTGACGAACCCGATCGGATGCAACGTCAAGTGGGACGGAAAGGACGCACACTGGATGCCGGCAGAGGCGTGCGACCTGGTGCCGCGCTAGACGCTCTTCGTGCTCAGTTCACTTTCGGGATGAAGGGTTTGCCCTTCAACTTGTTGAAGGCGTCCTTCTGGCCCGCCGTCAGCGTCGAGTCGACAAGCGCGATGTAGTCCTTGCCGAGTTTGTCGATCTGCGGCTGGATCTTGTCCTTTGCGGCTTGAAGCTCCTTGTCGGCTTGCTCGGACAGTTTCTTCTTCTCGGCGTCCGTCTTGGGCGTCATCTTTGAGTACTTGTCGATGATCGGCTTGAACGCCTGGGTCTGAAGCTGTTTTGCTTTCTGGTCGTTGGCGAGGTACGCGTCTGCCAGTTTCTTCCTTTGTGTCTCTGTGACGCCGATCTTCGCGCAGAGTTTCTTGTCCAGGAGCGGGAGAAGCCCGTCCCTCTGGAGAGTGATCTCTCGTAGCCGTTTGAGTTGCGCCGCCGTGAGCTCGCCAATGATCTTGTTCTTCATGTTGACCAGGTGGGTCTGCATGAGTTTGTTGGCGTCTTCGGGCTTCATCTTTCCAGACCGGACTTGGGAATCGATCGCCTTGGACTGGACGTTGAGCCAATCGGCATGCTTGTTCATGCTCGCGCGTTGGGCCTCAGTCACGCCAAGTTCCGTCTGGACTGGTTTGAGCTGCAGGATCCCAATGTCCGCGAAGTAGGCATCGAACTCGTCGGCACCAAGGGCGGTAGCGGCAGCCCCGAAGAGGAGCGCTGCCGTGAAAAAAAGGGCTGCCTTGGTTCGCATGGCGATGACCACCGAGTGTCTAACGCGCGAGGGCCGGTGACTGTTCCGTCCGTTGGGCCGCATGGCCGTGGCGGACCAGGTCGGTTTCGCATCGCGAGAGTACCCGCTTGATGCTGCGGACGAACTCGTCAGTAGCATCGACGCGTTGGAGCGGGATGACCGGCTGCGAATCGCTTTCTGAGCCAAATCTGAGAAGGACCTCGAAGTTTCCGGGGTTCTGGTCGATAAGCCGCTTGAGTTCGATGAGTTCCGCCTTGGTCGCGCTCTCGACCCTGACCAGCAGGCTTCCGTCCAGGTTCTCATCGAACACGACTTGAGACTGGCGGGCGACGACCTGCTCGATATCGTCGACAGCGACTTCGACCTCGGTCTCGCCAGTGCCTGGCCTTTGTCGATGCTTGACCGTGCCCTTCGCCAGGACCACCGCGTCCTTCTCGATCCGAGTTCTCAGTTTGGCGTAAGGCTGCGGGAAGACCATACAGTTCGCGATCCCAGTGAAGTCCTCGATCGTGAGCGTGGCCATGCGTTCGCCCCGCCGCGTCGTAATCTCTCTCAGCCCGGAGATGACTCCGGCGATCCGGACTCGCGTTCCCTCGGGCGATTCAGCGATCGCTTGGCACGGATGGCTGGCCACTTCGCTCAGCGTCCGCTCGTAACCGCGCAAGGGGTGGTCGGAGACGTAGATCCCCATGACGTCCTTCTCCCACCCGAGGACCTCGGTCCTCGTCGGCGGGTCCGCTGCGGGAAGGTTTGGAAGGTCGAGCGCTGTCGAGGGCTCACCCTCACCGAACAATGAGTCTTGGCCCACGCGTTGCTCGCGCACTGCTCTGTCGGCGAATGCGAGCGCGGACTCCACGTTGGACAGGAGTCGGTTGCGGTTGGTGTCGATGCTGCTCAACGCACCCGCCTTGATGAGCGATTCCAGTGCGAGGCGGTTCAATCCACCTTCCCTTGCCCTTGCGCAAAACTCGAACAGGTGGCTGAAGGGCTTCCCGCTACGCTCCTTCATGATGTGCCGAACGAGACCCTCGCCGACGTTCTTTATCGCTCCGAGCCCAAACCTGACGGCGTGGCCCTGGCTTGTGCTCTCGATCGTGAAGTCCACCTCGCTTGTGTTCACGTCCGGCGGCAGAACGGCGATCGACTGGCGGCGACACTCCTCGATAAAGGTGGTGACACGGTCTTGGGCCGTGCGGTAGACGGCAAGGAGCCCCGCCATGTACTCGACCGGGTAGTTGGCTTTGAGATAGGCCGTCTGCGCTGCGATGATCGCGTAGCAGACAGCGTGCGCCTTGTTGAAAGCGTAGCCCGCGAACGGAAGGAGCAGCTCCCAGACTTTCTTGGCGACCGCGTTCTGCACACCGTTGCGCTCGCAGCCTTGGAGGAACTCGTCTCGCATCTTCTCCATCGTGCCGAGTTCCTTCTTTCCCATCGCCTTGCGCAGAATGTCGGCCTTGCCAAGGCTGAAGCCTGCGAGAGCCTGCACGAGTTTTAGTACTTGGTCTTGATAGACGATGACGCCGTAGGTCTCTTCGAGGATCGGACGCATACGTTCGTCGAGGTACTCGGGCTTTCGACGCCCGAACTTGTTGTCGACGAAACGCGCGATGTGCTCCATCGGGCCAGGGCGATACAGCGCGACCATAGCGGCGAGTTCTCGAACGTTCTGCGGTTTGAGTTCGATGATGTTGCGTCGCATTCCACCGCTTTCGAGTTGGAAGACGCCGATGGTGTCGCCCTTGCTGAGCATCTCATACGTCTTCGGGTCGTCCAGGGGAATGGCGTCGACTCCCTTTTCGAGCACGGGATGGGCGACCGGATCGCTGTGCGTCTTTCGGATGTTCTCGATCGTGCGCGCCAAGACAGTGAGGTTGCTCAGGCCGAGAAAGTCCATCTTTAACAGACCGACGCTCTCCAGGTGGCCCATCTCGTAGGCGGTCACGGGAAGTCCCTCCGACGAGCGATAGAGCGGGATGTGTTCGGAGAGCGGTTCTTGACTGATGACGATTCCTGCCGCATGGACACCGCTATGCCGCGAGACTCCCTCCACGCTCTTCGCCGTGTCGACCAGTTTCTTGATCTTGGAATCGTTGGCGACGGACGCGCGGAACTCGGCAGACTCCATGAGCGCGCGGACGATGGTCCAACCTGGCCCGGTGGGTATGAGTAAGCAGAGACTGTCGACGTCCATCGGCGCGTATCCCATCACGCGGCCCGCGTCGCGGAGCGCGGCCTTTGCGCCGAGCGTTCCAAAAGTGACGATCTGCGCCACGCGGTCTTTGCCGTACTTCTCGGTGACCCAGCGGATGACCTCATCCCGCCGCGCGTCCTCGAAGTCGAGGTCGATATCGGGCATGGAGACGCGCTCAGGGTTGAGGAAGCGCTCGAACGTGAGGTCGTACTCGATCGGGTCGACGTCGGTGATGCCGATCGCGTAGGAGACCAGCGAACCGGCCGCCGAGCCGCGGACGCCCGTCATGATGCCCTGGCCGCGGCTGAAGTTCGTGAACTCGCGTACGAGCAAGAAGTACGACTCGAACCCGGTCTGGCCGATCACGTCGAGTTCGAAGTTCAGGCGTTTCCAATGGTCGTCGGTCAGTCCCTTGGTGCGGTCTTGCAGCCCCTTCTCGGCGAGTTGCCGCAGGTAGGTGACTGTGGTCTCACCGAACGGCAGGTCGGGCGTGGGCATCGCCGCGCGCTGGTTAGAGAGTCGGACGTCGCACAGCGCGGCGATCTTGGTGCTGTTCTCGATCGACTCCGGGTTGTCCGGGAACAGCCGGGCCATCTCGTCGGGCGACTTGACGTAGAACTCCTGGGTCTCGAACCTCAGGCGCTTCTCTTCTTCGAGCAGCGATCCCGTGCCGATGCAGAGAAGAACGTCGTGCGGCTCGGCGTCGCTCTTGCAGAGGTAGTGCGCGTCGTTGGTCGCGACGAGCGGCAGATCCAGTTCGCGCGCGATGCGGATGAGTTGCTCGTTGCAGAGTTTCTGCTCGCGCAGTCCGTGGTCTTGGAGTTCGATGAAGTAGCAACCCTCGTCGAACATCTCTTTGTACATCCCGGCCGTGTACTGCGCGCGGTCGTACTCGCCGGCGAGCAGGAACTGGTTGATCTCGCTGCCCAGGCACGTGCTCGACGAGATCAGTCCGCGCACGTGCTTGCGCAGGAGGTCGTGGTCGATGCGGGGCTTGTA